>NZ_DATCRU010000027.1:0-36619 GCF_036568825.1 Mucilaginibacter sp.
GGCTACAAATGATCCAATGGTAGCGCCAGCCGCCAGAGATGGCGCGAAAATCCCTCCTGAAGCCCCAGTGGTGAATGATAAAACAGGCCCGACGATGCGGCTGGCAGGAACCTGCCACGCAACTTGTTTTTGGTGGGTGAAGAGCAAATTAGTCATTTCAGATTTGCCGGAACCCAAAATGTTAGTGCTAAAAGAATAGGCGATTGTAGCTACCAACAATGCACAGCCAAGAACGTATAGCGCTTCTGCTTTCTTATTTTGCAAACCGTCTTTCCAGTCGAGCACCTTGAGTATTACCAGTCCCATTCCGCTGCCGCTGAGTCCGGCAACCAGAGCCACAGGAATAACTGTCAAAAGCATATAAGGGGCAAAATGTCCAATGACCGGATACCCGAGATATAAGTAAGGACCAAGAAAAGCTTGCGCCGTCAACCCAGCAATGATTACCGCCGTAAAAATTGCCGTCTTGAACGAGCTTATATGGCTGCGGGCCAGTTCTTCTACCGCGAATACGATCCCGCCTAGCGGTGTATTAAATGCCGCTGCGAGCCCTGCGGCCGCTCCCGTCAAAATCATATTATTGCGAGATACCTTTGGCCACCAGGGGGGAAGCCATTCATCGATTTTTCGGAAAATGATGCCGGCGATCTGTATAGTTGGACCTTCCCGACCAATCGCACCACCTCCGAATATCATCAAGAGGCTGGATAGCACCTTGACAAAAAGCAACCGTAGGTTAAGCAATTGTTTTACATAACGGTCGTCACCGGGTTTCGTTAGTTCAATGGCGGCCATCACCTGGGGAATACCACTTCCTCTTGCATAAACATCGACTCGCTTTACCAGCAACCATGCACCAAGAAAGCTAAAGGGGGTGATCACGAAAATCAACCAGTTATAATGTTTACAGGCCTTGATGCCGAGATGCTCCGCCCATTCAAAAGATCGGGTGTATAATACAGCTACGATGCCAGTGATTAGTGACGCTATCCAGAAAGGGAGCGCCTGCATCGCGCCGTTGCGCATCTTACGGCCATTGAATAGACGTGAAATATTGAACATACCGGGGTTTTCGGCAGCAAGATAAGAATAATAAGTTCCTTAGCTTCTTTTTCCCGATGTTGCCACGAGAATAACACCACCCAGCACAAGTATACCGCCGGCATATGGAGGCCAGTTTACAGTGTGCTTCTTATCAGCCGACACCTGTACCGGTCCCGCGTCGATTACTTTTTCTTTTTTGGTAAAGCTAAAGCCGGTCCATATCAGCATAGCTATTCCGGCAACAATCAAAATGATTCCAACAGTCTTTTTCATAGATATTTGTTTTTAATTAAACTTCTTCACGCCGAAAAGGTTGAGGGTAATTTAAGATGTTCTCAAGCAACGAATGAACCTGGTAAGGTGTTAGCACCCGGTAATCTGCAGATGAAGGTTGTGCTCCCACTTTAATTGTGAAAGTTCCTTTAATGCCTCGAAGAGACCGAAACATGTCTTCGTCAGTGTTATCGTCGCCAATGCAGACGATAACATCATAAACGCCACTGTTAACAATTTCCATAACCGCCTTCCCTTTATGTGTCCCTTTGCTTCTTATCTCAATAACTTTGTGCCCCTTAAGCACATTTAATGACAATTCATCTGCGAGATCAATTAATTCATTGTAAAGCTTTCGTGCCATATGCTCGCCATGGAAAGCGTCCACTTCACGATAATGCCAGGCACGGGAAAAAATTTTGAACTCGATAAATGAGCCGGCGCAATCTTCAACGTATTTATTCATCAGTTGCTCTGCCCGCGACCATTGAGGATTAATGATCGGCCGCGTTACTTTCCACTTACCATTTTTTTGCTTGATCTGGGCGCCATGTTCTGCTACCAGTCCGATTGGCACATCTGCGAACCACTTGTCAAGTACTGCAACGTCCCGTCCGCTTACGATGTAAATATCTGTTCCTGCCTGTGCTACCAGACCTTCCAAAAGTGCAATTAATTCGGCCGATGGCTTGGCCTGTTCCGGACGGGAAGCAAATGGTAACAGCGTCCCGTCATAATCCAGCAGCAGCAGGCGGCGGTCTCCGGCGGCATATTTATGAAGAAGTTGGGCAATGATGAAAGGATCAAGCAACTTTGCTGCCTTTTCTTCTCTATTTTCGCCAGACTTGGTTAATCGTTCCAGAATACGAGCCGCCCACGTATGAACATTATGTTCTCTGATATGATCCTGCATTAATTTTAGCCGATGCCGCTGTTCACCTGCACTCATTTCAAGCGACCGCTGTATAGCAGAAGCGATTTCGGCAGTATCGTTTGGATTGATAAGTATAGCTCCGCCTAATTCATCAGCGGCGCCTGCTAACTCACTAAGGATGAGTACGCCGCTGCCATTGTCCCGGCTTGCCACAAATTCTTTGGCCACCAGATTCATTCCATCCCGCAATGGTGTTATTAGCGCAACATCACAAGCACGGTATAATGCAGCTAGTTCATCAAATTCAAGATGCTGGTATTGATAGATTACCGGCTTCCAGTCAATGGTCCCCAAACTGCTGTTAATGTTTCCGATATATTCATCGATCATCCGTTTTCTTTCAGCATAGGTTTTTATATGATGTCTTGAAGGTACAATAACTAGTACAAACACCACATGCCCGCAATATTCAGGATGCTGCAACAGGAATTTTTTATACCCTTTAATCCGATGGTGGACACCCTTGGTGTAATCCAAACGGTCAACAGAAAAGAGCATTTTTTTGTCGTTCTTCAGAGCGCGATAATGTTCCGTAAGCTGTTGTACGCTTTTACGAGTGCCCGCATTGTGGAACAGTTCGAAGTCAATTCCTACCGGGTAAAAGCCTGTCGAAACTGTTCGTCCCTGCCAGGTAATTTCACCACCAGTTGCCGTGACCTCCATAACTTGCGTTGCAGCATTTAAAAAATATTCGCGATAAGCGCTGGTATGAAACCCGATCAGATCCGCTCCGAGTATGCCGTTCAAAAGTTCTTTCTGCCAGCGCTTAGGAATAAGCCGGAAGACTTCGAAGGCCGGGAACGGAATATGGAGAAAGAAGGCAATAGAAACATCCGCTGAGTGCTTCCGCAACATCGCCGCCAGAGGTAATAGGTGATAATCGTGTATCCAAACCAGATCGCCGGGACGTAACTCGGCCAGCAGCCGGTCCGCAAACTTTTGGTTCACCGATTCATAAGCCTCAAAATCGGCATCGTGGTATTCTGAATAAGAAGGAAAATAATGAAAGAGGGGCCAAAGTAAAGAGTTAGAAAATCCGTCATAATACCGCTCATACTGTTCTGAAGCTGTAAATACCGGAAGGTAGATAAAATCCTCATTCTCACTGTTCACCTGGGCCCATGTTTCTTCTTCACAACCGGGAATTCCCACCCAAAAACGTTGAGCGAATAACTCCTTCCCATCTGCAGCCAGGTAAGCCTGTACTGAAGAAATAAGGCCGCCTGATGACTGCCGGGAAACCGGCGTCCAATCCTTTATTTCGATAGTTAACGGCAGACGATTGGCCACGATAAATAGTCTTTTTTCCATAACATTTAGTTTAGTTGCCACAAGGCTGACTGGCAAAATTGATTAATTGACGGAGAGCGAGTGGATGCAGATAGCAACCAATGAGGTCTAATAAATCATTGGTAATTTGTTGTCCTTGAGTTATGCGCCATTGTCCACGCTCCATGATCATGAAGAAAGCGGCATTCCCCATCGTCACACTCCAACCCGGTTTATTGCCAAGTTCAGCTTCCTGTGCTGTAATTATTAATTTCATTCCGGTATCCGGATCTGTAATATTCAATTGTAATTCCATAATTATTCCCATCCGCCGCCTACTGCCCGATAGAGGCTGACGCTCGCCAGATAAACTTCCTTTTTGGCCATTGCCATTTCCAATTCTGCTTTCAGCAAATTGCCCTGAGCTGTTATGACCTCGAGATATGAAGCTCTGCCCACCAGATACAAATCATTTGCGACAGAAACAGCATTCCGCAAGGCATTAACTTCTTCTTGCTTCGACATGAAATACTTTCTGTAATTTTCCATGGCCTTCAGGCTGTTAAGTACCTCCCGGTAACCGGTTAACGCCGTTTTTTGATAATTAAAAAGCGCGGTTCTTCCTTCCGCTATCTTATAGTTGTAGTCAGCCTTGATCTTTTTTCGGTTAAATACCGGAGCTGTCAATCCACCCATTATTCCAAAAACGGCCGACCCGGGATTGAACAGTAATGCGGCTTTAAACGCGTTATATCCAGCATATGGTGTCAGCGTTAATGATGGAAAAAATGCCGCGCGTGCACTTCGTATATCTGCGTTCATTGCCAGCAGTTCCTGCTCAGCCTGCCGTACATCAGGCCTGTTACGCAACATTTTGGCAGGTATGCCTGCGCTCAGTGTCTGCGGTAATGTTAATGACATGATAGAAGTGTCCCTGGCTATAGGATGGTCGAAGTTTCCAGTTAACCATTTAAGCTCATTTTCCGATTCAACTACTTGTTGTGCATTATTGTAGGCTAGTGCACGGGTATTTGCTAATTGCGCCGTAAATTGTTGCACGGCCAATTCGGTAGCACGTCCGCCTAGTTTCTGCGCTTTAACGATTTCAAGTGCGTTTTCCTGCAGTAGGATATTCTTCCGGATTATCGCCGTTTCCATGTCGAGCGCCAGCAAATCATAGTAGCTTGCGGCAACCGCCGCAGTTAGTTCGGTTTTAACCCATTGAAATCCGCTTTGGCTGGCCATGAAGTGGGCAAGGGATGCCTTTTGCCGGTTTTTCAATTTGCCCCAAATGTCCAGCTCCCAGGAACTTCTGAAACCTGCGAAATAGTCAGCTGTTGGATCAGGAATCCGTTGCCTGTTGTCTATGTTAGGTGACAGATTAGTATCATAGTTCCCAACTCCGTTCATCGTGTAATCACCGAAATGTTCTACACCTGCACTTAAGTTCAAGTCAACCGTAGGAAGCCGCAGCGAGCCTTGATACTTGAAGGAAGCTTCAGCCATCTGTATCCGCTGAAATGCAGATAAGACATCCGGGTTATATGTCAGTGCGGAGTCAATCAATTGGAGTAAGTGATCATCTTTAAAAAAATGGTGAACCGGGATAAAGACATTATTCAGTGTATCCGAATTCCCGCCAAACGTAGCAGGAAGCTTCACTTCTGGCTGTAGTTTTAACGATTTATAGCTACTGCATCCGGCAAATAATAAGCCGGCAGCTATTATAATATAGAGATTTCTTGTTGTCATTATTGCTCAGTTAATTGTTCTGCTACTATCTCAGTTGCCGTAACTTCATTTTCTTCATTGGTCGACTGTGGTTTTTTACCGATGGAAGCAAATACAACATATAAGCCGGGTATAAGTATCAACCCAAACACGGTACCAAACAACATACCTCCGGCCGCCGCTGTTCCAATCGACCGGTTACCCATAGCGCCGGCCCCCGACGCAATACAAAGGGGAATCAATCCCGCAATGAAGGCCAATGAGGTCATCAATATGGGACGAAACCGGGCAGCAGCGCCATCAATTGCCGCCTGCAAAACCGTTGCGCCGCGGCGTTGGCGCTGTACAGCGAATTCAATGATCAAAATGGCGTTTTTACCCAATAGCCCAATTAGCATAACCAATGCTACCTGCGCATAGATGTTGTTTTCCAATCCTAATAATTTCAGAAAGAAAAATGCACCGAATATTCCGGTAGGTAATGAGAGCAAAACAGGGAGTGGAAGCAGGAAACTCTCATACTGGGCAGCAAGCAGAAGGTACACAAAAACAAGGCAGATAATGAAAATGGAAATTACCTGGCCTCCGGACAACACTTCCTCGCGGGTCATGCCCGACCATTCAAAAGTATAACCTTTAGGTAACGTGCTCGCTGCTATCCGGCGGATAGTTTTGATGACCTCGCCGCTACTGTGTCCGGGTTCCGCATCACCGGTCACCATAGCCGATGTATACATATTATAACGGGTCAGCTGTTCCGGACCAAATACCCGTTTCATGCTAACAAAGGTTGAAAAAGGGACCATTTCCCCCTTGTTATTTTTTATCATCAGTTGCAGTACATCTTCGGGTTTGGTGCGGAATTCCGGCGAAGCCTGTACCATCACCTTATACAGTTGCCCGAAACGAATAAAATTGGAGGCGTAAAAGCTACCCATCAGCGTTTGCAGCGTAGACATGGCTTCATCAATAGTCACCCCTTTTTGTGCAGCCACGGCCTGGTCAACTGAAACCATATATTGCGGGAAACTGGCATCGAACGTGCTAAATGCGCCCGAGATTTGGGGAGTTTCATTAAGCGCCTGAACGAATTTGTTGTTTACTGCCGCTATTTGTTGAAAATCGCCGTTTCCCGTTTTATCCAGTACACGAACCTCAAAGCCGCTGGAATTGCCAAAGCCCGGTACGGTCGGCGGTGGAAAAAATTGGATATCAGCATCAGCGATGTCCCGGCACCGAACTTCGAGAGTTTTTATCACCGTATTTACCGAGGATTTGCGCTCATCCCAGTCCTTCAGATTTATCATAAGCATTCCGTAGGATGCCCCTGCGATATCATTCATCAGGCTATACCCTGAAAGTGTTGACACGGATTCTACTCCCTCCACTTGTTTTGCCCGATGGAAAACGGCAGACACAACCTGCTCCGTTCGTTCAACTGTAGCGCCAGGCGGGGTTGTTACATTTACATAAATCTGTCCCTGGTCCTCGGTCGGGATAAAACCGGATGGCAGAAGCATGTTGAGGCCCCAACTAGCCGCAAAAAAGAATAACAACAATCCCATGGTAATAAACCTGCGTCCGGCCATTCTTCCCATCAAGCCAGTATATTTTTCGGATAACTGATCGTAACGATGATTAAAACCTTTAAAAAACCGTGCCGCGAAGCCTTTCTGCCTGCTGGCTTCCTGATGACGTAGCATAAGTGCACACAGAGCGGGAGTGAGTGTTACCGCATTGATACCGGAAATTACGATCGCAAACGCAAGCGTTAACGAAAATTGGCGATAGAAGACACCAACAGGTCCGGACATAAAAGCGACCGGTACAAATACAGCAGACATAACCAGCGTTATGGCAATAATTGCACCGCTGATTTCTTTCATTGCTGCCATAGTTGCTTCCAGTGGCGGCAAGTGTTCATCGCTCATCTTGACGTGAACAGCTTCTACCACCACGATAGCGTTGTCTACTACGATGCCGATTGCCAGCACGAGAGCAAAAAGCGTAAGCAGGTTAATGGAAAACCCCATTAACTGCATAAAGAAAAGCGTGCCAACCAGCGCTACCGGCACTGCTAATGCCGGGATTAGTGTCGATCTGAAATCTTGCAAAAACAGGTATACCACAATAAATACGAGAATGAATGCTTCGATCAATGTTCTTAAAACTTCATGAATGGAAGCGTCAAGAAATCTGGAAACATCATAGTTTACGTTATAGGTCATACCCGGAGGAAACGACGTTTCTTTAAGATCGGCCATTCGCTTTTTTATATTGGCGATCACCTCGCGTGCGTTGGAACCCGGGCGTTGTTTGATCATTATAGATGCAGAAGGGCGGCCATCAGTTTTAGATACCATACCATAAGTAAGTGCGCCAAATTCAATATCTGCGATTTCACGCAAGCGAAGAATTGATCCACTGTTGTCAGCCCGGATAACAATATTCCTGTACTGCTCGGGTTCAAAGAATTTTCCGGGATATCGCAGCACATATTGCAGCAATTGCGGTGATTTGTCGGAACTGAGCCCGGTTTTTCCTGGTGCAGCTTCGACATTTTGTGCGCGGATAGCCTTGATTACTTCATCCGTAGATACGTGATAAGCAGTCATCCGGTCCGGCTTCAGCCAAACGCGCATCGCGTACTCTTTGGCACCCATGATCTCCGCGAGTCCGACACCGTCAATGCGCTTTAGCTCCTGAAGTATATTAATATCTGCAAAATTATAGATGAATTTTTCGTCAAGGGAGGTGTCTTTACTCATTACATTCAAATACATGAGCATGCTATTTACTTCTTTTTCGGTTGTAACACCTGCCTTGATCACCTCCTCCGGTAATTCATCGATCACGGTCGAAACGCGGTTTTGGACGCTAACGGCCGCCTTGTCGGGGTCAGTGCCGACGTTAAAGAATATTTCAATAACGGTTAAGCCGTCATTGCTGCACACAGTGGACATATAGGTCATCCCCGGCACCCCATTAATCGCACGCTCAAGGGGAGTGGCGACTGCTTTTGCGCACACGTCGGCATTAGCACCGGTATAATTTGCCGTCACTGTGACAGAGGGCGGCACTATATCCGGGAACTGCGTCACAGGCAGTTGGATAAGTGACAAAATCCCCAACAAAACGATCAATAAAGAGATCACCAGCGACAAAACCGGTCGCCTGATAAATAGATTGAACATTATAATGTTTTTAGGTATAAAAAATTAAAAAAGCAATGCCCGCCTCTAGCGTTCCATAGCCAATGTTGCTGGTCGCGGGGCCAGGGGCTTAATGGTCATGCCTTCATGCGCCTTTTGTGTGCCTTCGAACAGGATCCGCTCGCCAGCCTTTAAGCCATCCTGTACAATGAAAGAGTGTTCCAACCTGGTCAAGGGCAAAAAACTGTGCATATGCAGTTGGTTGTGTTCGTCCAAGACATATACATAATTTTTATCCTGGATGTCGAAGACCGCTTGTTGCGGAACCAAAACGGCATTGTGAACGGATGAAGAAATGTAAAGCCTCGCCGTTGCGCCATGCCTAAGAAGTTTTTGTGGATTTGGGAAGGTTGCTCTAAAATCGATAGAACCGGTATTTTGCTCTATCTGCCCTTCAACTGTCTCGATACGTCCCGGGTATTGGTAATTGCTTCCATCGGCAAGTACCAATCGTACCTTTTGACTCTTATAGCCAGACCTTTTAGAACGCTCATATTTTAGGTACTCGTTTTCTGGAAAACTAAAGTAAGCGTACATTGAAGTGATATCAGAGAGATCGGTAAGCAGGGCACCTTCTTCAAGAAGGCTACCGGATTTAAGTGGTATCCTGTCTAATATGCCATCAAATGGAGCTCTTATACTCGTGTATGCCAAATGATTTTCCGCCGCCTGCACAGACGTACGGGCTTCATCAATTGTGGCGCGATCTGCCCTCAGTCTGGTGAGTGCAACCTCAAGCTCTGATTTCGCGACTACCTTTTTGTCTACCAGCAGTTTAATCCGATCTGCTTCAAGTTCCGTTGTCTTCGCAGCAGCGATGGCATTATCAAGTTCCGCCTTGGCTTTGCTTAACTGCACGCGATATTCTTCGTCATTGATTTTGAAAAGCAGCTGGCCTTTTTTTACAGACTGTCCTTCGTCTACAAATATCTTTTCTAAAAAGCCCTTTACACGTGTTCGGATTTCGATATTACGAATGGCCTGGATATCGGCCACGTAGGGCGTTTGTATAATGGTATCTTTTGCTTTTAATGTAATTACAGGCAGCGCCTGCGCATCCTTTGTGGCTTGTTCCTTGCTGGAAGCCTTACAGCCATATATAAATAGCGGTAGCAAACCCAGCATCCACAGGATGTTCGATTTAATATTTTTCATTCGTCTTTTACTGTTGATAAGTCGGCGGTTGCCGAAATGAATTAAAATGCTATTAGGCAGTTATTTCACAATAAAAATCAGAATGGACTTAGCCGGAAAAGGAAACCATGGAGTTTGGGTAAAAAAATACGGTTCTCCCATATGCCTGGGACGAACGCCGGAAGATCCTTTTCCGGGCTGAAGAGATAAAAATTGACTAATTGGATGCCGCAAATGTCAAATCCGAGATTGCGGGTAACCAGGTAACGATATTTAGGCGAGGTGTGATGTGCCCGGTGCCCTTCATGAGGTTTATCGGTAAGGACATGATTGCAAAATATCTCTAAAAGACTGTTGTCGACATGTGAAACCGACGTACCGAAACAAGTTGCACGATTATGTCCATCCGCGATAGCGGGATGAAAGCAGACCAGCGTATTGATGAGCCATGCTGCGAGGGCGATATGAAGCAATCGCTTCAGCATAATTGCAAATATATTAAAACCGGACCGGATGGTCAACCTTAATCGTGTTTAAACAACACAATGAAAGCTCGTCTATGTTTTTACGACGTGGTTTTTAGTACAAACCGCAAGGGTTTTTGCTTGTTCAGTATATATGCCGGCATCGAAGACGCCTATTTATACAGCATTTGTTGCAAACCTCGCCATTGCCACAACCAAACTCGTTGCCGCCAGTATCACCGGAAGCTCGGCCATGGCTTCAGAAGGTGTGCATTCACTGGTGGATACGAGCAATGAGATACTATTATTGCTGGGAATGCGCCAAAGCAGACGCCCCCCGGATGCCAGCCGTCCTTTTGGATATGGAAAAGAACTATATTTCTGGGCTTTCATCGTGTCCTTGCTTTTTTTTGCACTTGGTGGCGGAGTTTCTATTTATGAAGGCATCAGGCATCTTCAGGACCCGGAGCCCATAAAAAATCCTGCATGGAACTATTTGGTACTTGGCATCGCTTTGATTTTTGACGGCTTTTCCTTTATAACAGCGCTTCGGGAATTCAATCGTCAACGTGGTAAAGTCAGTTTTTGGGAAGCGGTTAGAAATAGTAAAGATCCATCGACTTTTGTCGTCCTGTTCGAAGATGCCGCCGACGTGATAGGGATAGGATTAGCTTTCGCAGGGATCTCGTTAAGCAGATTTTTGAACAATCCTTATTTAGATGGTGTCGCGTCTATTTTGATCGGCTTATTACTTACGATGGTAGCTGTGCTGCTTGTTAGGGAGAGCCGCAGTCTGTTGATGGGTGAAACGGTTTCAAGCGAAGAATTAGATGAAGTGAAAACCCTTCTGCTAGCGCAGTCGTCGGTAACTAATGTTTTCGAACAGCAGTCTATGTACCTCGGACCTGAAGAAGTGATCTTGTTGCTTCGCATCGGGTTTAAATCAGACCTCGATGGAAAAGATATTGTCAAGACAATCCATCAGCTCAGAAATTTGGTTACCAACCGATACCCGCATTTCAGACATTTATTTATTGAACCTGTTTAATCTATGCTGGATTACAAAACACCAAACTTGGCGAAGGCTTGTCAGATACTGTTTGTTCTAATCGGCGGTACTACGGTGCTGTATTTTGGACGTTCGCTGCTTATCCCGTTGACCTTTGCGCTAATACTTGCTATGTTGCTGAGACCATTGTGCCGTCGTTTGGAGCGCTGGGGAATTCATCGTGCTATTGCATCAGTACTTAGTATACTGGTTTTAGTTGGTTTCTTTGTCCTTATCCTTTATTTGTTGTCGTGGCAATTGGACCAGGTAATGAGAGGAGGGGACGAACTTAGAGAAAGATCAATTGAGCTTTTTAGCCGCTTGCAAGAGTATATTTCACGACAGTTCGGTTTACCTAAAAATCGCCAGCAAGAAATGTTGAAAAATGGAACCGGCGGTATGATCTCCTCAATTAGTAGCCTGACTGGTCACCTGCTGGGCGTATTTGTAGATATCATACTTGTATTGGTCTACATTTTCCTGTTTTTATTTTTTCGCGGGCATTTACTGAACTCGCTTATCAAGGCAGTTTCTGTTGAACAAAAGGAAAATGTGCGCGAGTTGGTTTCCCAGGCTGGGCGAGTGGCGCAGCAGTATTTAATGGGATTAGCACTGATGATTGTGTGCTTATGGATAATGTACAGTATCGGGTTCTCCATTATTGGTGTTAGATATGCAATCTTTTTTGCACTGCTTTGCGGAACTCTGGAGTTGATTCCTTTTTTTGGTAATATAACCGGTACGCTAATAACCGTAAGCATGGGCATTTTACAGGGAGGTGACTTCGGATTAGTTGCTGGTATTCTGATTACCTATGGAAGTGTCCAATTCATCCAAAGCTACATCTTACAGCCATGGGTGGTTGGTGGCGAAGTTAACCTTAATCCTTTATTTACTATCTTATGCATTGTGATTGGTGAAGCGCTTTGGGGCGTAGCCGGAATGGTGTTGGCCATACCCTTATTCGGAATAATAAAAATTACCTGCGATCATTTCGAATCATTAAAGCCGTATGGATATTTGTTAGGCGGACCGGAAAAAAGGGTAAGAAAAAGATCATGGTTTAAGAGAATGGTAACCACTTTAAAAAAAAGAGAACGCTAAGTCACTTTACCATCGGATAGATCTGTGTGCATATAGCTTTTAAGTTAGTCGGCTTAAAAACTACCTATCAAACAAAGCCCCCTTAAATCGCTGTTTTGCGGGCTCCAACCTAAACCTTATCACAACAGGTGGCCTAGTTGTCTACCTCATTTGTAAACGCTAATTTATCAATAAAATTTTCACTGGCGGATAGCTTCTAAACTATTTCGAAACTGTTGATCACAAATACGTGGATGGAATTTAATGCCGGGTTGTTACCTGCAACAATCGATGCCTTACGATTATTCATAAGACATTGATGTCAGTGTTGAAAATATCGAAATCGAACCGATGAACTTGCATTCTATGAATGTACCTAAGGGCTGAAAGCAGTCAAAGCTGGTCTAATGAAGCGGTAGTGGTTTGACAGCCAAGGCAGCTGCGCAGCAGTAGTGAATTCTTTTCTCATAACACGCCAGCTGTTTTCCACATGTTGACTAATATAAGACACTGCACCACCGTCACAAAATTAGCACCGCGGGTAAATTGTCAAGAGTATATAAACAGTGCAGGGTTTATTGTTTTTTACCGGCTTGCACTGCTCTTGACAATTCACCCGCTTGCTGCTTCCGGTTGTTAAGCGGTACAATGACGTATTGCGCTTAGTGCTTTTCGAATAGATTCTTACAATCTTCGGTATCCAATAAATAGCCTTGATTTTTGATATCACAAATTGAAATATCAAATGGAGGTCACATTTTATGACCTCCATTTAAAACCCAAAGCATTTTTTATTCGCTCAAATCAAATTTTTCGGGTTTATATCCTATTCCGACTCTGGGCTGTTGTTTTTCTTTTTTATTAATTAGCTCGTCAAGATATTGAAAAACAATCTCCATATTTTTATCCTGATTTTCCAGTTTTCGTTTGATATTTTCAATATCGTGCCGAAGGTCAGAAGTGTCCACGAGTATTTGGCGAATTTTTGTAAATATTCGCATGATTTGGATATTAACGCTGATTGCTCTATCGCTGGTCAATATTCCAGAAAGCATAGCAATTCCTTGTTCTGTAAAAACATAGGGATTTTTACGTGTTCCGCCCCAACTTGATGTTCCAAATTGGAACATCAAGTTTTTAAATTCTTCTGCCGAAAGCTGAAACATAAAATCTGGAGGAAATCTTTTTAAATTTCGGTTAACTGCTTTATTGAGATTTCGAGTTTCTACTTGGTAGAGTTGAGCCAAATCCTTATCCAGCATAACTTTTTGACCCCGTATAGAGTAGATTTGGCTTAATACGACCTCGTCTTTTATAATTTGTTTTTCATCCATGATTTTTAACTAGGTATTGATTAACCAACTAATTTTTCTCTTAATAAATTCATGTCATCACTAATCTTTTGATCCATGACCTTGGCGTAAATTTGAGTGGTCTTGATGTTAGTGTGTCCCATCATTTTTGCAACACTCTCAATAGGTACGCCATTATTTAAGGTTACCGTCGTAGCAAAAGTGTGCCTGGCAATATGAAAGGTCAGTAGTTTGTTAATTTTACATAAATCCGCAATCTCTTTAAGGTAGGCATTCATTTTTTGATTACTCATGACGGGAAGCAGAGTGTCTTTAACAACGCATTGCGGATGGTCTTCGTAAGCACGAATTATAGAAAGGGCAGCAGGCAAGACCGGTATTCTTGAAATTGTATCTGTTTTCTGCCTATTTGTATAAATCCATAGGTTGCCGTCAATCCCGTTAACCAATTCTGATCTTTTCAGTTTGTGCACATCAACATAGGCAAGTCCTGTATAACAACAGAACACGAACATATCCCTGACGGAACGAAGTCTTTCAACATCGAATTTCTTTTTCGTCAGCCTTTCAAGTTCTTCTTTGGATAGCGCTTCTCTATGTACAGCTTTCTGTTTTGGCTTGTAATTAATGTACAGGTTGACTGTCAACCATCCGTTACCGAGACAAATCCGAACAATCTTGCCCAGATTCTTGATATATTTAATAGCTGAGTTGTTACCGCATTTGCGAACACTCCGCAAGTAATATTCGAAATCGTTTAAGAATGCGAAATCAATTTTGGTTACTGGAATGTCTGAAATATTATAATGGGTCTGTATAAAATCTTTGGCATGCATCAGACATGTTTCATATCGTTGCAGCGTGCTTTTTTCAAATTCCTCTCCGACAAGGGTTTTCATCTTGGAATTATGGTCCTCAAATACTGAAACAAGTGTCCGGGCTTTCTCTGCTTTTCCCGAGTACCGATTCTTTAGTGTCTCGGCAGTTATCAATTCATTTTGTTCTGACATTCTACGCTGCAATTCATACAGCTTGAATTGCATATCATCTAAATAAGCATTCAATGTGCGGCAATCGGCTTTCGTTCCGGTAGCCCTGCCAGTTCCGACATCTCATCTATCTGGATCGAACTTTCTGCTAACAGCTAGTTCAGTGCGCTGACCGTCTATAGTAATCCGTAAATAAATTGGCATGTTACCTGATTGATAATTTTTAGGCTTCCTCAGGAAAAAAACAAAGAGAGTGTAGTTCTCATGACTCTTGATTAATTAAAAGTGAAACAAAATTGATTAATTAATCACCTGGAATCAAGATGTTCAATGATTGAACACACTGTATATCAAATATTTGCGTGTTAATTCGGGAGTTCTTTTGCAGACTTGAAATGACTCCCGAATTACTCCCGAATTCTATGCGAAAGCATGAATAATTTGGTATGTCCTAAAAACAAAAAACCCCTCAAATGATGTCATTTGAAGGGTTTTTGTTGTTTTTGATATTGAAAAAGCGGAATGGACGGGACTCGAACCCGCGACCCCATGCGTGACAGGCATGTATTCTAACCAGCTGAACTACCACTCCGTTTGGGATGGCAAATATAGCCACCTTTTTTCATTCCACAAGGATTTTTTTTAAATCTTCCTAAGCGGCTGATTTTGAGGAATATTTTTTGCATCAATAGTTCCAGGCACCCCTTTTTACAACCCACACAATCCGTCTTTTGTGACTTTTAGATGCGGTTTATAAGCTAATCCGGATATAAATTACAACCGGCTGGCTTGATGATGCAATCTAATCTATATAGAAATCGATTAAATTTTGTTTTAATTTAATTAATTAATTTATAGGAAACGCGTTATCTTTGTTGGCCCTTTTAATTTAACTATGCCAGGAACAGTGTTATTGGTCGAAGATGACCCCGATGTACTTGATATTCTTTATTATATACTGGCGGATGCCGGTTACCAGGTAACCAGGTCGGATGGCCATGATGTGATGCACAGGATAGCGGAGCTGCCGCCAGGCCTGATCCTCCTCGATCACCGCCTGCAAGTGGCTTGGGGTGCTGATATTTGTCGTCGGTTAAAGAATTCCGAATCTACGCGCGCCATTCCTGTGATCATGATGTCGGCGACCATGTATCTTGAGGAGACGGCTAAGACAGCAGGCGCAGATGACCACCTGGCTAAACCATTTGATCTGGAAGACCTGCTAAACAAAGTAGGCCGGCATCTGCAAACGAATCAACCCTAAAACCACCTGATATTTCCTTATTTAAGAATTTAAGAGTTAAATAATAAGGCTGTCTGTTATCTATGCGAAACGATCAGCAGATCGAGGTCTTTGCAAGGGATATTAAAGCGCTCGCCGATGTATTTACTGGTTAAGTGCCCTTCGTAAATATATACTGAGTTGCGTACGCCGGCCTTTCTCCAGATCACATTTTTCAGACCTCCTTGTTCGCCAATATCCAGCAAAATAGGTGTAAAGATATTGGTCAGTGCGTAAGTTGCAGTTCGGGCCACACGCGACGCGATGTTCGGAACGCAGTAATGGATCACATCATATTTACGAAAAACCGGATGGGTATGGTTGGTGATCTCTGACGTTTCAAAACAACCGCCCTGGTCGATACTCACGTCGATGATCACAGAATTGGGCTTCATACGACTCACTGTACTTTCAGATACAATACATGGACTACGACCATCTTCTGCACGTAGTGCGCCGATTGCCACGTCGCAGGTAGTGATCGCTTTCTCTAAAACAATTGGTTGAACAACCGAAGTAAATACCCTGTTGCCAATGTTATTCTGCAAGCGGCGTAATTTATAAATGGATGGATCGAATACTTTTACTTCGGCGCCTAAAGCTATAGCTGTGCGAGCGGCATATTCGCCTACCGTACCGGCACCTAATATTACAATCTCAGTCGGAGGAACGCCTGTAACACCTCCCAGCATCAAGCCCTTGCCGTCAAAAATATTGCTCAGGTATTCACCTGCTATTAATATTGAAGTAGCGCCTACAATCTCACTCATTGCCCTTACCACACTCAGTGCACCGCCTTCATCACGCAGATGTTCAAAACAAAGGGCTGTCACCTTCTTTTGCATTAAAGCTTGCAGGCAATCTGCCTGGAGAGTAGATAACTGCAAAGCCGAGATCAGAATTTGGTGCGATTTCATCATCGCTATTTCCTGCAAAGTAGGCGGAGCTATTTTGATGATGATATGTGCCTCGTAAACAGCCTTTGAGTCGTAAACTATTTTGGCACCTTGTTCGCTATAGTCTTTGTCGGAGAATTTAGCAGCCTGACCGGCATTGCTTTCCAGTATTACTTCGTGACCATTGTTAATGAGTAACGCAACGGACAGTGGTGTTAACGCAACCCTGTTTTCCTGGAAGGAAGTTTCTCTTGGTATACCAATATGAAGTTTGTTTTTTTTGCTTTTTACCTCCAGCATCGATTCCTGGGGCTGCATCATTGCCTGTTTGGCAACATCAGAAAAACCACTGTATAACTCCGAACTCATGTGTCTTTAATTCTGGCTGTTGAAGATAGGCAAAAAATGGGGGATGCAGAATTAAAATTTCGTGAAAGTTAACAGGCGTTTATTATCGCTCACAACCTGCATATCGACACGGGTATAGTGGTCCGGCAGTAAGTCAGGTATCTTTTCGGGCCACTCGATAAAGCAATAATTACCTGAGTAAAAGTATTCTTCATAGCCCAAATCCAGAGCCTCGCTTTGATTTTTCAGGCGGTAAAAATCGAAATGGTAAATCCTGGACGATTCGCCCTGGTATTCATTCACAATAGAGAATGTCGGACTGGTTGCAGGCTCCTTTACTCCCAGGCTTTCGCAAAGTGATTTAATGAGCGTGGTTTTACCCGCGCCCATATCACCATAAAAAAGGAATATCTTTTCTGATTCGCCAAACGCCAACAGTTGTTCCGCAGCAGGTTTGAGTTCGTCAAGACTTTTAACAGGCAATTTCATGCCGCCAAAGTTATAATATCAGAAGCAGATTTTAAGCTTGATCACACCACAATGGCACTATTCCAATAAACAAGTCATCCCCGGAACGAGCGATGATAATTGCAGAAAATTAAAGAAATAAGTAATGTCTTATTAAATTAGACTGCTATTAAACCTTCTGATTTTTTGAATTTATATATCTACCATATCAACTTGTATGAGACTGCACTGGAAGGAATGCTGTTCATCGGGTTGACTTTTGCTTTGCAGCTATGGTTTGTCAAAAGTGCCAATCGTCCGGCCAACCGGTTTCTCGCCCTGGCCCTGTGTGTGATGGCCTTTTGCATTGCCGGGATACTGGGTACTGATATTAAGCTATGGAAGCTGCCGCAGCAATTTTCACTGGCCTTTGGACCGCTGATCTACTTTTATGTGCGGAAAACCATCCGGAGGGCACGTCAGCTCCATTGGAAGGATCTTTCACATTTCTGCCCCGTTCTGTTAGGACTGGTTACGTGGTTGCCGGAAATTACCTCCGTATTAAACCTTTTGACATTTGTATCGGTCGGCACTTACCTGTATCTGTCACACCGACTGATCCAACGTTTTTACAAAACCCAGAGCTTTAACGAAGGTGATCGCTACCGTTTTGCGTGGCGGTGGCTGGATCGTTTATTAGCAAGTTTAGGCTTGGTACTCTTGTTGTGGATATCACTTGCTGCAATTGATTACTTTGGCTTTCACTTCACCTTGGACCGGCGGGTTTACTATCCACTGTATCTGCTAACGGCAGTGATGATTATCCGGATGGGGGTCGTGGTATTTTTCAGGCCCGGTATCGATGCAACCGCAGAAGCTTCCTTATTTCCTAAATCATCCATCTCACAAGCTTTGAAACAAAAAGGTAATTGGCTGAAGAAAAAGATCGAGGCCGGGCTGCTGTATCAGAACCCGGATTTAAGTGTCAATACTTTGGCTGAGCAACTAGATATGCCCGCGCATGAGCTATCGCGGATTATCAATCTGGGGCTAAAAAGAAACTTCGCCGATTTGATCAACGAATACCGCATCCGTGATGTGGTAGCCAAAATGCAGGACCCGAACTATAGTCATATTACCTTGTTGGGCATAGCCTATGAATCAGGCTTCAATTCCAAAACCACATTTAACCGGGCTTTTAAACAAATGACCGGGAAAAGTCCGGCGGAATATAAGAATGACCTCAAAAAAGAGCGACCATTTTCTAAAATGGAACGCTTACCGGGAAGCCGGCCGGTAGTTTTACGTCGTGAAACCACGTTTAAGTGGTCCCGTGAAAAAATCAACCGCATCAGTATGATTCGAAATTATTTAAAGATCGCATGGCGCAATATTATTCGCCATAAAACTTACTCGGGTATAAATGTTGCCGGGTTAGCCGTGGGTTTTGCGGCATTCCTGCTTATTTTTTTGGTGGTTCGTTACGAGCAAAGTTTTGATCAGTTTCATATTCACAAAAAACAGTTGTTCCGTCTGATTCGTGTGGCGCGTAATCCGGCGAATGAAAAATACCGCATGGGGGTGCCGTTCCCCGTAGCTCCAGGCTTAAGGAGCAGCCTGCCACAATTAGCTGATGCAGGAGCTATTGTTCCCGATGATTTTGTGCAGGTGATCATAAAGGATAATGGAAACGGCGCCGCCAAAAGATTTAGAGAAACACATGGGATATTTTTTGCTGAACCGCAATTTTTTGACATGTTCAGTTTTCCGATAGTTGCAGGCGAATACCGCAACGCGCTTAAATTACCCGGGAACGTTTTGTTAACGCAAAGCCTTGGCGATAAATATTTCGGCCATTGGCAAACGGCTACAGGCAAAACGCTGAGAATGGATGGCGTCCAGATGAGGGTGTGTGGCATTTTAAAAGATATGCCTGCTAATACTGATTTTCCGATTAAAGCTGTATTGTCCTACGCTACGCATCAAAGCTACCCGGACCTAAAAAGGTTTATGAACGACTGGGGCTATATTGAAGAAGACAATTACTGCTTTGTGCAATTGAATGAACATGATTCGCCCGAACAGTTTAAACGTCAGCTTAAGCAGTACTCCGACCGGTATATCAAACCCTTCGATCCGGGTTATTTTCTTTCGATACAGCCGTTAAATGAAATGCACTTTGATGCGCGTTACGGGACGTTCTATGGCCGCGTTTTCAGCGAAAACCTTATCCTAGTGCTCAGTACAATTGGCATTTTCCTATTAGTAATAGCTTGTGTAAATTTTATCAATCTCAGCACCGCACAAGCAGTAAACCGCGCCAGGGAAGTCGGAGTACGTAAAGTGCTGGGCAGTAACCGCCGTCAACTCATCTTTCAATTCCTGGGTGAGGCAGCACTTGTCAGCTGTTTTGCATTTTTCATAGCACTGGTGGCTGCGCTGCTTTTTATACCGGCCCTCAACAACCTGCTGGATATCCACATTACTGTCTCCGCCTTATATAAGGGTAACATGATCTTCTTCCTATTGTCTGCGCTGGCCGCAGTAATTGTCTTAGCCGGGTTTTATCCTGCTTTTCTTCTATCTGGCTTTAACCCGGCACGTGTATTAAAAGGTACACTTTATGCACAGCATGGGGGTATCTCGCTGCGGCGTGGCCTGGTTGTTTTTCAGTTTTTTACAGCACAGGCGCTCATCATTGTTACATTGGTAATGGTCTCACAGATGAGCTACGTTAATACCGCTGATATGGGTTTTAACAAGGAAGCCATTTTAACCGCCGAACTTCCGCAGGACAGCATTGGTTATGCCAAACGAGCTGTCTTGCTTGATGAATTGCTGAAAATACCCGGTATAGAAAAAGTGAGTTTCGGTACAGGCGCCCCTATCGGCGGTCGTTGGTTTATCGACTTGCGAACGCCTGATAATGTAGGTAAGATGCCCAATATGATCGTTGCGTATAAACTGAGCGACACCGGCTTTTTTAACCTGTTTCATTTGCAGTTTGTAGCGGGGCACCCCTATCACGACTCGGATACTGTCCGCGAATTTGTTGTGAGCGAAAGTGTTACACGTAACTTGGGTTATAGCGACCCTCAGCGCGCCATAGGAAAGCGGGTTATTGTGAATGGCTTAAACCGGCCGATCGTGGGCGTGGTGAAAGACTTTCATACTGCCTCGCTGCGCTTCAGCGTGATGCCCGTGGTTATGACGACCGACAAACGGGGATACGGCAGGGCCAGCATTAAATTGAATTTAGCGCAGGCAAAGCCAGCCATCGCGGCCATGGAAAAGTTGTGGGGTATATATTATCCCGATTTTGCGTTCACACACAGTTTTCTTGATGATGACATCGCCGCTTATTACCAGCAGGAGACCCAACTATCGCAGCTTTACAAATTGTTTGCGGGTGTCGCCATATTCATATCCTGTTTGGGGCTGTATGGACTGGTAACATTTATGGCCGCACAGCGGAAAAAGGAGATCGGTGTACGCAAAGTGCTTGGCGCGCCTGTAAGCGCCATATTGATCCTGCTATCACGTGAGTTTACTTTGTTGATAGGCATTGCGTTTTTGATTGCGTCGCCTGTAGCCTGGTATTTTATGCATAATTGGTTAAAACAATATGCTTACAAGATCAATTTGGGCCCCTCGCTCTTTATAATAACCATTATAGGTTCAATCCTGATCGCATGGGCAACGGTAGGCTATACGGCAATCAAAGCCGCGTTGGCCAATCCGGCAAGGAGTTTGCGCAATGAGTAAGAAATAGATGCCGCTCAATGTCGTTAAGTTAAGCATGACGCATAGTCGACTCACCCGGTCATTGCTTCGCTCGACCACCCTCTCTACTTCGTAAAGAGGGTTTTTTTTCACCCTCTTTTTTGCTCGCAAAAGAGAGGGCAGAACAGCGTAGCGTTTTCGGGTGAGTCCACAGGGAGCCATAATAGAAACAATATTCCTTTAACTTAACGACATTGAGATACCGCTCTAAGAAACAATTTCAAATCAGAAAAGGGGACAAAAGCTCCTTCCCGGATGCGTCCCCTTTTCTGATTTCTACAACGATATCCAAATTTACTTTGTCCCGTAAGTAACAACCGGTATGATCATTTCCTCGAGCGAGATACCACCGTGCTGGAAGGTTTCGTTATAGAAGTTCACGAAATGATTGTAGTTGTTTGGGTACACGAAATAACTGTCGTTTTTAGCAAATACGAAGCTTGAGCTTACATGCAACTTCGGCAGCATAATATCATGCGGATTGCGGATATGGAATACTTCCTTTGGGTTAAAATTCAGGTTTTTACCCTGCTTGTAGCGTAAGTTGGTATTTGTATTACGGTCGCCGATGATCTTGCTTGGGTTTTTAACCCGGATGGTACCGTGGTCGGTAGTAATGATCACCTTTACTTGTTTTTGTGATAAATATTTCAATAGATCGAATAGAGGTGAGTGCTCAAACCATGACAATGTAAGCGAACGGTATGCTGCGTCATCACTTGCCAGCTCGCGGATCATCTGCATATCGGTACGCGCATGCGAAAGCATATCCACGAAATTATATACCACCACATTAATCTCGTTATTCATAAGGTTGTTCACCGAATCGTTCAGCGCACGGCCTTCGTCAATATTCAATATCTTATTGTAAGAGTATTTAACATCACGGCGTAGCAAACGCTTTAATTGATCGGCCAGGAAGTTTTCTTCATACAGGTTTTTACCGCCCTCATCTTCATCATTCTGCCACATATCAGGGAAGCGCTTTTCCATTTCAAGCGGCATCAGGCCAGAGAAAATTGCGTTACGGGCGTATTGGGTAGCGGTAGGAAGAACACTGTAATAGGTATCCTCTTCCTCCATCCTGAAATATTCGGAAATATATGGGTTGATGATCTTAAACTGATCGAACCTTAGATTATCAATCAGGATAAAAAATACCGGGGTTTTAGCATCCAGTTTTGGCAGCACCTTTTTCTTGAACAATTGCGGTGAACTGATCGGACCAGAATCCGGATTTTGTATCCACTTCTGGTAATTCTTTTCAATAAACTTGCAGAACTGCACATTGGCCTCTGCTTTTTGCAGGGTCAATATTTCGTGCATGCCTTCATCTTCCAGCTTCTCCAGTTCGAGTTCCCAGTATATCAGTTTCTTGTAGACATCCACCCATTCCTGGTAGCTCAGGTTATCGTTCAGGGTCATACCCAGCGTACGGAAGTCCTGCTGATAGGCCATGGTGGTTTTTTCAGTCACCAGGCGTTTATTTTCAGTCAGCTTCTTGATTGTAAGCAATACCTGTTTCGGGTTAACCGGTTTGATCAGGTAATCATCTATTTTTGAACCGATGGCATCCTCCATCAGGTATTCTTCCTCGTTTTTGGTGATCAAAACGACAGGCACCTCGTTATTCAGGTTTTTTATTTCAGAGAGTGTCTCCAGGCCGGTCAGCCCCGGCATATTTTCGTCCAGGAACACCAGGTCGAAGTAATTATTTTTGAATGAATCCACGGCGTCGTTACCATTGGTAACTGTGGTTACGTTATAGCCTTTTTCTTTTAAGAAAAGTACGTGCGGTTTCAGCAGATCTATCTCATCGTCAGCCCATAATATTGTCGTATCCTGCATAATATTTTTATTTTATCAATTAACCACAAAGGACGGCTTTTGTTACTGGTTATCAGTTTTAATTAACAAAAATTAACAATTATAAAACAGAATATTACGATAATTTAACATTTTTGTAGCGCATATTACCCCTTGAATAAAAAGAAAATCATAAACGATCCGGTATACGGTTTTATCAGTGTTCCCACAGAGCTGATATTCGACCTTATCGAGCACCCGTACTTCCAAAGACTACGTTATATTAAGCAGCTGGGAATGACCCATTTGGTGTATCCAGGCGCTTTGCATACCCGCTTCCATCATGCTTTGGGAGCTATGCATTTGATGGGTCTGGCCATTGAAACTTTATGCAATAAAGGTCACCAGATAACCGATGAGGAAGAGGAAGCAGTAACCATAGCCATACTATTGCATGATATTGGTCACGGGCCGTTTTCTCATGCCCTTGAGGAAACCATTGTCGAAGATATTTCGCATGAGGATATTTCAACCTTGCTGATGAATAAGCTGAATGTTCAGTTCGACGGACGTTTATCTATGGCGATTGAAATATTCAATGGAACTTATCATAAAAAGTTTTTGCATGAACTGGTGTCGGGTCAGCTTGATATGGACCGGATGGATTACCTGAACCGTGACAGCTTTTTTACAGGCGTTTCGGAGGGTGTAATCAGCTTTGACCGCATCATTAAAATGCTGAATATTTCAGGCGATCATATCGCTGTTGAGGAGAAGGGTATTTATTCCATTGAAAAGTTCCTTATAGCACGCAGGTTGATGTATTGGCAGGTGTATCTGCATAAAACAGTTATTGCTGCCGAACTATTATTAGGTAAAATATTAAAACGTGCACGTGAGCTTGCATTAGGTGGTAAAGAACTATTTACTACGCCTGCCTTAGAACATTTTTTAGTGAAGAAGATCAGCAGGCAGGAATTCATCAGCCAGGATCATCACTTAGAAATTTTTGCGTCCCTGGACGATACCGATATCATGTCGGCTATAAAAGTTTGGACGCAATGCGATGATCCGGTGCTTTCCACATTGTGTAAAATGATGATGCAGCGTCGTCTTTATCATGTCGAGATCAGCAACAAACCACCGAGCAAAGCATTGATAAACAAACTGATTAAGAAGGCAGAAGCCAAATACCCAATAGCCGACTATTTTGTATTTACGGATACCATAAGAAACATGGCTTATAAACCGGGCGATGGAAGCATCCGTATTCTGATGAAAGACGGATCGTTACAGGACATCGCGAAGGCCAGCGATAATTCCAACCTGGAAGCATTGGCCCGAACGGTAAAAAAGTACATTATTTGCTATACCAAAGACCTTTTATAAACGTATTGAGGCTGATAGATTTATACTTTGCGGCTTCAATTATAACACTTAAATTTGCCCGATGCAATTTACTGCACATGAGATAAGTTTACTGCTGAACGGAACTGTAGAGGGCGACCCCCAGGTGACAGTGAGCCGCTTAGCAAAAATAGAGGAGGCCACCACCGGCTCTATTTCTTTTTTAGCCAATCCAAAGTACGAGCAGTATTTGTATACCACCGATGCTTCCGTAGTGCTGGTCAACAACGATTTTGTTGCTGCCGAACCGGTAAAAGCAACCCTGATCCGCGTTGAAAATGCCTATAGCGCTATTACTGTTTTACTCGAAAGATATAATACCATCAAGCTAAATAAAAGTGGAATTGAGCAACCAAGTTTTATTCATCCAACTGCTAAAGTGGGCGATGATTGTTATGTCGGTGCTTTCGCTTATGTTGGTCCGGGTGCAAGAGTAGGCAATAAATGCAAAATATATCCGGGTGTATACATTGCAGATAATGTTGTGCTGGGTGATAATGTAACCCTGTTTCCGGGCGTTGCAGTTTACTTTGATTGTGTGATTGGCAATAATGTGATTGTGCATTCAGGGGCTATTATCGGCAGTGACGGTTTTGGTTTTGCACCGAATACGGATGGCACTTATTCTAAAATTGCACAAATAGGAAATGTGGTATTAGAGGATGATGTGGAGATCGGCTCGAATACGACAATTGATCGCGCTACGATGGGTTCGACCATAATCCGCAAAGGTGTTAAGCTGGATAACCTGATCCAGATAGCCCATAATGTAGAAATAGGCGCTAATACCGTTATCGCTGCTCAAACTGGCATATCGGGTAGCACTAAGATAGGTGAGAATGTAATCTTAGGCGGGCAGGTAGGTGTAGTTGGGCACATCACCATAGCTAAAGGGACACAGGTACAGGCGCAGTCGGGTATTAGCAGAACCATTACCGAAGAAAATAAGAAATGGATGGGTTCTCCGGCGACCTACTACAGCGATCATATGCGTTCGCAGGTAGTAACAAACCGTTTGCCGGAGTTGGAAAAGAAAATATCAGAATTAGAAAAAGTGATTGCCGAATTGAAGAAGGACGCTCACTAGTTCATTGGCTCATTGGTTTATTAGTCCTTTAAGGCTAATAATAAACTATTATTATACCAATGAACAACTGAACTAATGAACTAATGAACGCTGTTAAAAATGAACGTAAAACAAAGGACTATTAAAACGCCCGTATCTGTTTCGGGCACCGGTTTACACACAGGCGAAAAGGTAACAATGACCTTTAACCCTGCCCCTGAGAATCATGGTTACAAATTCAGAAGGGTAGATATACAAGGTTCGCCGGTTATTGATGCTGACTGTGATAATGTGACTGATACTTCGCGCGGAACAACCATTTCGCAAAACGGCGCCAGCGTTAGCACTATCGAACACGTGCTGGCTGCGTTGGTGGGGATGGAGATCGATAACGTGCTGATCGATATGGATGGTCCTGAAACGCCGATCATGGACGGTAGTTCGATCCAATTTGTCGATGCGCTGACAGCGGTTGGCTTTTTAGAGCAAGACGCTGACCGTGAATACTATCATATTCCTTATAATATTCATTACTCGGAGCCAGACCGTAAGGTGGAAATGGTTGCTATGCCATTGGATGATTACCGCTTTACCTGCATGGTTGATTACAACTCACAGGTTTTAGGTAGCCAGCATGCCAGTATTTCAACGATATCTGAGTTTAATAAAGAGATTGCCTCCTGCCGTACTTTTTGCTTTTTGCATGAGCTGGAAATGTTGTTAAAACATAACCTGATCAAAGGCGGCGACCTGAACAATGCTATTGTGGTGGTAGATAAAGATGTTGATGATGAAGAACTAGCTGGCCTGGCTAAAATGTTTAATCGTAAAGACATCAAAGTTGCCCCTCAAGGTATTTTAAACAATATCGAATTACGTCATCAAAATGAACCGGCACGCCACAAGTTGCTGGATATGATAGGTGATTTGGCGTTGGTAGGTGTTCCTTTAAGGGGACATATCATGGCGGCGCGTCCGGGTCATGCCGCGAATGTTGCTTTTGCGAAGAAGATCAAAACGCTGATCAAAAAAGAAAGAAGCCGCAAGCACATTAAATTATACGATCCGAACGCTAAACCGGTGTATGATACCGTTGATATCATGAAAATTTTACCACACCGTCAGCCTATGCTGCTGGTTGATAAAATTTTAGAGATCAGCAAAAGCCACGTTGTGGGGTTGAAAAACGTAACGATGAATGAAGAATTGTTTGCGGGCCATTTCCCCGGACAGCCTTTGTTCCCGGGTGTGTTGCAGATCGAAGCAATGGCGCAAACCGGTGGTATTTTGGTATTGAATACGGTGCCTGATCCTGAGAATTATATTACGCTGTTCCTGAAAATTGAGAACGCGCGGTTTAAGGATAAAGTGACTCCTGGTGATACGATCATTTTCTATTGCAACCTGATAGCGCCTATACGTCGCGGTATTGCACAAATGAAAGGCATCGGTATGGTTGGATCGAGGATAGTGGTTGAGGCCGAACTGATGGCACAGATAGTTAAAAAGACAACTGAAGATAAAGAAGCATGATACAACCTTTAGCATATATACACCCGCAGGCCAAAATTGCCGACAACGTGGTGATTGAGCCTTTTGTAACCATACACAAGGATGTGGAGATCGGTGAAGGCACCTGGGTAGGCTCAAACGCCGTGATCATGGACGGTGCGCGTATCGGTAAAAACTGCCGCATTTTCCCGGGCGCTGTTGTATCTGCTCCACCTCAGGATTTAAAATATAAAGGCGAACCAAGCACAGTTACAGTTGGCGATAACACTACCATCCGCGAATGCGTAACCCTTAACCGTGGTACCGCATTGGATAAAAATACTACCACCATAGGCAGCAATTGCTTACTGATGGCTTACGTTCACGTTGCGCACGATTGCGTGATTGGCGATAATGTGATCATTGCCAACTCGGTGCAATTAGCCGGGCACATCAATGTATATGATTATGCTTTTATCGGTGGCACATCAGCCGTTCATCAATTTGTTGAGATCGGTACGCATAGCATGATCTCGGGTGGTTCATTGGTACGTAAGGATGTTCCTCCGTTTACTAAAGCTGGTCGTGAGCCTTTGTCTTATATCGGCATCAATTCAGTAGGCTTGCGAAGAAGAGGTTACTCAGCTGCGACCATTAACGAGATACAGGAAATTTACCGTATCATCTTCCTGAAGAAATACAATGTGAGCAAAGCTTTAGATATCATTGAAGCTGATTTCGCACCGACCGTTGAACGCGACGAGATCATTAATTTCGTATCGAACTCTCAGCGGGGTATTATGAAGGGATTCGGTATTTGAGTTGGCAGTTTGCGGTTGGCAGTTCGCAAAACCTACTTGACAGTTTGCAGTAGACGGTTCGCAGTTGACATGAAAATCCAGCAGAAGCTCGAGTATTTAAATCATCATCCTGCAAACTGACTACTGTAAACTGCAAATTGAATAACTGCCCACTGCAAACTAATAACTGCAAACTGAAATGAAGATCACCCTCCAGAACATAGGCCGCCGTTTTAACCGCGACTGGATATTCAGGAACATCGACTATTCGTTTACTTCGGGTGAAACTTATGCTGTACTCGGGCCGAATGGTTCGGGTAAATCTACTTTACTACAGGTACTGAATGGTAGCCTTGCACCGTCAACCGGCGACATCAAATATTTTCTGAATGATAATCCGCTTGAGGTGGATACCGTTTTTAAGCAGGTCAGTCTTGCTGCGCCATATTTGGAGCTGATCGAGGAATTTACAATGGATGAGATGACAGATTTTCATTTTAAATTCAAATCGTATCGTGCCGGAATGAATAAAGATGCAGTGATCGATCTGCTTAACTTACAGGGTGGACGGAATAAGATGATCAAATATTTCTCATCCGGGATGAAACAGCGTTTGAAATTGGCTTTGGCCTTTTGTTCGGATACACCTATGCTGATGCTGGATGAGCCAACTTCAAATCTTGATAATCAGGGTGTGGATTGGTATCTTAACCTGGTTCAACAATTCGCGGCTGACCGTCTTACTATTATTTGCTCTAACCAGCTCCATGAATACAGCTTTTGTAAGCATCAGCTGAATATTTCGGATTATAAGAAGTAACCCATCTCTTTCCGACGCTAGCGGGGTCAAATGTTGGTAGCTACACGAAACGAACCCATAGCCGTGCCGTAGGTACGGAACAGGTTGCATACCTACGGCATGCTAAATTGATTGTTATTTAATGTCTACCAACATTTTGCGCCGATGGCGCATAGTTATGATGGAGTATCAATGATGCTATTTCATTAAATCTGTATTTTTTCTGTTACGTGCCATAAGTTGTTAAACCTCAGTTATTTGGCAGTGTCGAAATGATAAATCATTAAATCTCACTGTTATGAAAAAGCTTGGATTTTCTCAACTTTTCCTTGCCGGCTGCATTTTTCTTTCTTCATGTTCCGGCGTAATGTATCTCGGCGATCATCTGCCTGCATCCAATTCGGTACAAGTTTATTATGATGCCAAAGATGTAAAGCAAAATTATAAGGTCATCGGGCACTTAGCGGGCGGCCAATCAAGCAGTACCGACCTGGAATCCGTCAAAACGCAAATGATCGAAAGGGCCAAAAGCATAGGCGCTGATGGTATCATTTTCGTGGAATTATACGCCAAACCTGGTAGCTCGGAGGAGGCATCGATTAAGGCGGATGCGATCAAATTTGGTAATTGAGGAAGCAACCCAACTATATAAGACCCCATGGGGGTCAAATGTTGGTAGTAGCCACGCAAAAACCACAGACCGTCCCGTAGGTACGGAACAGGTTGCATACCTACGGCATGCTAAATGGTTTATTGTTTTATGTCTACCAACATTTTGCGCCGATGGCGCATGGTATAACAAATTCCATTTGCGAAGAAGCATCACCCTTCATCACCCTGCGGCATATATTCCAGCTTGCGCTGAAAATATTTGTTCCAGCTGTTTTGCTGCACGCGGTTGGTCATGTGCTGGGTATCTTCGTCGTAATCCTGGTTGAGCTGCTTGTATTTGGCATCTATGCGGTCGAATATCTGTTGGGCCTGGTACTGGTAATTTGAGCCAAATACTGTTTTACCCACTTCGCGCAATAGTTCCTGTTGCTCCAGGTAGGCGATGATATAATGACCTTGTTCATGCTTTAAAACTTCGGAGAGCATTTCGGATGAAGTGATATTCCCTTTATCCATCCACGAACGGTCGCGGTTTACTTTTAGATTGATATTAAAGTAGAGCTGGTAGTAGCCATTCCTTTTGTAAGCCTCATATTTAAAATCTATGCTGCAATTGGTATAAGCTATCACACCTGAATTGCGGTGGGGCGTTCCTCCAAAATCATTAACGGTTAACAAACGGTATCCTTGTGCATGAACTACCAATTTGCATGCGCAAAGCAAAGCTACGCATATCACCCTCATAAATATCAACCTCATGTATTAAAGTAAAATTTTACTTTTTGACTTTATCCTGGTGCAAAAGGTTTAAAGCCATTACTTCTTTCATTGTCCGCTCCATCCCATCTGCCGAACCATCCAAAAAGATCACATTGCCCTGTGAATGTTCCGAGAAATGTTTAATGGATTCCGTCCACATCGTAAACAATATTACCGATGTATCCATGTGTGCGGCTTCCATCTCTTTTGCAGCGGCAGTCATACCCTTTGCTACTTCCTCGCGGAACAGGGCAATACCCTGACCTCTTAATTGCGCAGCCTGCCTTTCAGCCTCCGCGGCGATCTTTATTGCATTACCTTCTGCTTCCGCGGCTTTGGTTTTGGTGATCAATAAAGCCTGGCCTTCATTTTCGGCAGCTGCCTTCAGGTTGTTGGATGCTACTACCTGGCTCATGGACTTCATTACCGCATCATCAAATGTGATATCGTTCAACTGCAGATCTTGTAAGTGATAGCCCCATGTTTCCAGCACAGTATCCAATTGCTCTTTTACGTGTTCAACAATATCCTTTCGCAATACCAGCACGTCAGCCTGTCTTTTGGTAGCCACATAGGCCCTTATCGATCCTTCAATTGTACGTATGAGGGCCTGCATCAGGTTACGCTCGTCAACAAATTTAAATGCTACATTTTTGATCGTCTCTTCGCCCTGGTCGAGCACCGAATAAAGTAGCATCGCCTTGAAGTAAACATTAGCCTGGTCGACAGTCACCGCCTGGAATTCCAGCTCTACAGAGCGGTTCTGAATTGATATACGGGAATAGATCTGTTCGATCAAAGGCAGTTTCAAATTTAGCCCTGGTTTGAGTATGCGGCGGTATTTGCCAAAGACCGTAATAACGGCGATAGTGCCTTGTTTTACGGTCACAAATGATGAGAAGAATACAATGATCCCGAAAAAAATAATGATGTAAAATATTATCTGCGCAGCCATAATTAATGTTTTAGGTTAACTAATATAGGTTTTTTATTTTTTGGTGCACTATTTGTTTTTATAATTCACAGTAAACCAACATCTACTCAAAATCATGAACTTGAAACGCATCTTCGGCGCAATCCTCACCGTTTTGGGAATCATCGGATTGATCTATACCGGCGCCAATATCATCGATCATACGGCCCATTTCACCACCCTTGCCGTGGTAGGGATTATTTCGTTATTGTTTTTCTTCTCGGGAATAGGGTTGGTGAAGACTACGGCTGATCAAACTAAATAATTTACCGTCATGATGTCCGTTGATTAGCGGATCGGCACCCCATCTGAAAGGTATGAGATAAAAAGGTCTGCTACATGCAAATCGCAGACTAAGCAAGCGTGAATGTCCTGTGGGGTGCTGAAATAAATTCAGCATGACATATTTTATAAATCAATCAGCCAAACTGATCTGTCCGTCCATATCTATGTTCAACTTCGTTTCCGGAAAATCGGACTCGGTGAGGGTTTTGATGCGTTGAACAACACGATTAGCAGTATCACGGGATAAACCCCTCTCATGGGTTTGACGGAAGGCGATAATATTACCATTAAGGAACTCGCCCCTTTTGTTCAGGTATACTTTTAATAGCGGAGCCATACCGCATACCCCAGTTACGCTTACGCTTTTATAGGTACAGAAATTACCGAGGCTATAGGCTATCAATCTACCTTTATAGGTTTCCATTGCACGGCTTACATGCGGACCGTTTCCTAATACAATATCGGCCCCTGCATCAACAGCATTATGAGCGAATTGGTGAACATCACCCCGTTTAGCATTCAGGTAGGATTCCATTTTAAAAGGCACATGTTCGTATTGTGCACCTTCGGCCCCGCCATGGAAGGATACGATCACCACGTTGCATTGCTCTTTCAATTTGCTGATGATCCGCCTTTGGTTGATTGAATCTAACAGATGTACGGTACGTGAATTTGGTGAGAAGGCACAAAAGCCATATTTAATGCCATTCCGCTCGAATATAGTTGTAGGGCAGGTTTCAAGACCTGCGTAATGAATGCCGTTATCAGCCAAAGTCCTGATGGTGCTTACACAGCCTTTGTTATCAAAATCGGTGATGTGATTATTGGCTACGCTGAGTAAGTTGAAGCCTGCATCTTTCAATACTTTACCATATTGTGTAGGCATTCGGAAAAGATAGCCTGTCTCTAATTTCTTTTTGTGCGAATCCGGCATGCCTGAATCCAATAGTGTGCCTTCCAGGTTGCCGAATACTACATCGGCTCCTTCAAAATATTTTTGTGCTGATCTGAAGCTGCCTTTTGCGCTGTCGGATGGCAGTTTACTGCTGTCGGGATAGGATGATCCCAGCATGATATCGCCTACTGCTGCTATGCAAATGGTATCACGCAGACTATCGCGCTTTAACCTTGGAGCATCGGATTTCTTTGCTTTTGTTTTATGATTTACGGCGCTGCTATTGGCCATAGATGATGCCTGCTCGCAGCTTTGTGCCAGCATCATCACGATAAAGCCCATGAAAACCCAATCAAAAAATCGCATTATCAAAAAAAAATCCTTCCGGTTAAGAAAGGATTTCAACAAATATAAAAATCTTTACTGCTTATCAGCCGCTGCCGGATCGCCGGTGCCTACATTGGTGGTGCCATCCGGTGATGCTTCCAATTCTTTCTTGAACACATCCAGCAAACGACCGCCTTTATAGAAGTAGCGGTTGTAATAACCATCGTCCAAACTGCTGATCGCCACACCACGTGATGAAGCGTGAGCAAACTTGCCATCGCCTAAATATATACCAACGTGGCTGATGCTGCGGCTGTGTATCTTAAAGAAAACCAGGTCGCCCTGCTGCAAATCGTCTTTACTTACAGGATTAACCATGCTGAAAATATCACGCGAATTGCGTTTGATAGTCAGGTTGAAAACTTTGCTGTATAATTCTTTTGTGAAAGCTGAACAATCGATGCCTTTGCGCGAGTCGCCGCCGAAGTGGTAAGGGGTACCTACCCAGTCGTACACAAATTGAAAAAGCTTGATATTGGAGGTAGTTGACACTGCAACACCCATTATTTGCGAGAAATATTCTTTAATCAAACCATCCTGCTCATCGTTGGGCTTGTCTTGTGTTGGTGCCGTACTTGTTTTTGTTTGTGCCTGAGCAGCAATCACACTCATACACAATACAATAGCCAGGATAATTTTCTTCATTTAATCATTAGTCTTTGTTGTACACAGGGGGCAACAAGTGCTATTTTTTCCGAGTTATTAACATTCGGTGACGTGCAAAACTATCTTTAATTTTGATAATTACAAATTAATGACACCTTTTTTTCCAATCTCGTAATGGTCTTATACGTATAAATTTTTCGTTTAGTTACGACGTTAAGTAATTTAACTAATTGTTTAACAGTCAACTAACTATATATCGGTGTAATTTTTACGCAATATTAAAATCTTCACAACAAATTCGTTGCAGTTTCGATTTTTTCATGGATATAATTAGATTTGCGCTTCTTAATGGAAAGAGAGCTTTTACACACATGAGTTCAACCGAAATAATGAGTTCAATCGAAATAACAAAAGACACCTACCTGATGTGGTATGAGTCTATGCTGCTGATGCGCAGGTTCGAAGAGAAATCTGGCCAGCTATATGGTCAGCAAAAGATACGTGGGTTTTGCCACCTGTACATTGGCCAGGAAGCTGTAATGGCTGGGGCTATGTCGGTATTGAAACACGAGGACAGCATGATCACCGCTTACCGCGATCACGCGCACGCCCTGGCTAAAGGTACATCACCTAATGCTGTAATGGCCGAGCTATATGGTAAAGCAACCGGATGCTCAAAAGGAAAAGGCGGATCAATGCATATGTTCGATAAAGAAAATAACTTTTACGGTGGTCACGGTATCGTAGGCGGTCAGATCCCGCTGGGTGCCGGTATCGCATTTGCCGAAAAGTATAAAGGTACTGATGCGGTATGCTGCTGCTACATGGGCGACGGCGCTGTTCGCCAGGGTGCATTGAACGAGACCTTTAATATGGCCGCCCTTTGGAAATTGCCGGTGATCTTCATCTGCGAAAACAATGGTTACGCCATGGGGACCTCGGTTGAACGTACCACCATCCAAACCGACATCTATAAATTAGGCTTGCCTTACGGTATCCCTTCGTCACCAGTTGATGGTATGGACCCGGTTGCGGTTCACAACGCAATGGATGAAGCCGTTTCACGCGCACGTGCCGGTGAAGGCCCAACCTTCCTGGAGATGCGTACCTATCGTTATAAAGGTCACTCTATGTCAGATCCTCAGAAATACCGTACCAAAGAAGAGTTGGAAAGCTATAAAGCCAAAGACCCTATCGACGCGGTAAAAGCTGATATCCTGGAAAAGAAATATGCCGACGAAAAATGGTTCGAGGAAATGGATGAGAAGATCAAGAACATAGTTGACGAGTCCGTTCGTTTCTCGGAAGAGTCGCCATGGCCTGAGGCATCAGAACTATACACCGATGTGTATGTTGAGCCGAACTACCCTTTCATCAGGGACTAATTATTATTCTAATCTTATAAACACTATACAATTAATAGTATGGCCGAAGTAGTAAAAATGCCAAAAATGAGCGATACCATGACCGAAGGGGTATTGGCCAAATGGCATAAAAAAGTTGGTGACCAGGTGAAATCAGGCGATGTATTGGCCGAGGTGGAAACTGATAAGGCCACTATGGATTTCGAGTCGTTCCAGGACGGCACCTTATTATATATAGGTGTGGAAGAAGGCAAGGCTGTTCCGGTTGATACGGTGATCGCTGTTTTAGGTAAGGCTGGCGAGGATTATAAGCCAGCGTTAGATCAGAGTAGCAGTGGCAGTGGCAGTAGCAGTCAGGCCGCTGAAGAGAAAACTGCATCTGCGCCTGCTGAGACACCTGCTGCTGCAACTGCTACTGCCACTAAAGAATCTGCTCCAAAGGTAGATACATCAAATATACCCGCTACTGTTATAAGGATGCCGCTACTGAGCGATACCATGACAGAGGGCGTGATACAGAAATGGAACTTTAAAGTAGGCGATAAAGTAAAGGCCGACGACTCGCTGGCCGACGTGGAAACCGACAAGGCTACCATGGAGGTTGTAGGTTACGAAGCCGGTACCTTATTATATATAGGTGTAAAAGAAGGCGAAGCCGCTCCGGTAAATGGCATCATTGCTATTGTAGGCAAAGAAGGAACTGATATTACTCCTTTGCTGCAAGGCGGAGGGGGCGAGGCGCAAGGCGGTCAAGCTGAACAATCAGCACCTGCTGCCGAAGCTGCACCTGCTGAAACCACTTCAACCAATACAACTGCTACAACCAGTTCAACGAGCGACGATAGTCGAGTAAAAGCATCTCCGTTAGCACGTAAAATAGCTAAAGAAAAAGGCATCAACCTGAATGATGTTAAAGGCACTGCCGAAGGCGGCCGTATCATCAAGAAGGATGTTGAGGACTTTACGCCATCTGCTAAACCGGCTGCTGCCGCTGCAACAAGCGCACCTGCTGCCGAAGCTCCTAAGGCTGAAAAAGCAGTGGTGATACCACAATACGTTGGTCAGGAGAAATATACCGATAAGCCGCTTACCCAGATGCGTAAAACCATCACCCGCCGCTTGTCTGAGAGCTTTGTGATACCGCACTTCTATCTCACTATTTCTGTTGATATGGACCAGGCTGTTGCCGCCCGTACCAAAATGAACGAGGTAGCGCCGGTGAAACTATCCTTTAACGACCTGGTATTGAAAGCCTGCGCCGTAGCCCTGAAACAACACCCTGTGGTAAACTCCTCATGGATGGGCGAAAGCATTCGCACCAACGAGCACGTGAACATTGGCGTAGCCGTAGCGGTTGACGAAGGCCTGCTGGTACCGGTGGTTCGTTTTGCTGACGGTAAATCGCTTACGCAGATATCTGCCGAGGTGAAAGACTTTGCCGGTCGCGCAAAAGCCAAGAAGCTGCAACTGCCGGAGATGGAAGGTTCAACCTTCACCATATCTAACCTGGGCATGTTTGGCATCGACGAGTTTACCGCCATCATCAACCCTCCGGGAGCCTGCATACTGGCCGTAAGCGGCATACAGCAGATACCGGTAGTGAAGAACGGCGCCGTAGTACCAGGCAACGTAATGAAACTAACCCTCACCTGCGACCACCGCGTAGTAGACGGAGCCACAGGCGCAGCCTTCCTGCAAACGCTGAAAGGGTTGCTTGAAGAGCCGGTTAGAATTTTGATTTAATTAAGACCGGATTCGGGAAGACCGAAAATCCGCAAGAATATAAAGCGATGGGTTGAGAGCCTGTCGCTTTTTTTGTTTTGAAATGAGAGTGCAATGGGTGTCACACTGAGGCTCTCGAAGTGCGGTGCGAGGGGCTTACTGCATATTGTCTGAACCATGACTAGTTTTACCCACTTGTCATGCTGAACGCAGTGAAGCATCTATTCCGTGAAGCTGTTGGGGACTCAAGATATGTAGGAAGCAGATTCTGGCATTTATATACAAATCTAACCAAATTATTGCGGGGTTTATTGATCCTTTGTTAGTGAATTATTTATTTCTCCTATAATGTACAGAATACCTTCTATAAGAAGGGAAAGTATTGATATTAAACCAA
>NZ_DATCRU010000028.1:0-28273 GCF_036568825.1 Mucilaginibacter sp.
AAGGGGTAAAGTGATTAGCATTCCGAACGGCTTCCTACAGCCAATGACAAATCGTAATCTTTTTCTTTACCCTTTTCTTCTGCACTAAATCTACTCTTAACTCACATTGTTTTTATCCTATCCACAAACATAGGATGACAATCAATTTAATAATCATCGCTTACAGGTAAATTATCCAATACCTCTTTTGCTGAACGCCTGTTCTCGTTTTTAGTATCCTTTTGAATATGCCCGTCGCGCAACTGTATAGTACGACTGCTAAACGAAGCGATATCCGGCTCGTGCGTAACAAATACAATGGTTTTGCCCTGCTGCGAATTCAGGTCCTGCATCAACGCCATGATCTCGTAGGATGTACGGCTGTCCAGATTACCAGTAGCCTCATCCGCTAATATCATCACTGGCTGATTTACTAATGCTCTTGCTATGGCCACGCGTTGCTGCTGTCCGCCGGATAGTTGGCTTGGTGTGTGATCGAGACGTTCAGCCAGCTTTACTGATTCCAGTGCATGAATAGCTCTTTCGCGTCTTTCAGCAGCACTGATATCACGGTTATAGAGCAATGGTAACTCCACATTTTCAAGCGCTGTAGTTCGTGGAAGTAGATTATATGCCTGGAAAACGAAACCTATTTTATGATTTCGCAAACGTGCCAGCTCATCGCGTGAAAGCTGCTTAACATCAACCCCATCCAGGAAATAATTGCCTATAGACGGCTTATCCAGGCAGCCAAGAATATTCAGCAATGTTGTTTTCCCCGATCCACTGCTTCCCATGATGGTTACAAATTCTCCGGCTTCCACATCAAATGAAATCCCCCTAAGCGCATGCACGGTTTCACTGCCCATCACAAAATCGCGCCGAAGCTCCCTTATTTCTAAAGTTTTTTTGCTCATCGGCCGCGGCCTCCTCCGCCACCGCCGCCTCTTCTTTGAGGCAGGAACGGGCTTGCACTATTTGGCGTGGTAGATATAGCGCCTGCCGGGCCACCAGTTATACCTGTGGCTACCAGATCATCAGCACTCAACCCGCCTAGCACTTCCACATGAGTGTTATCATTAAGGCCAATCTGTATTCTTTTTTGAATCAGCTTTTTGCCTTGCAGTACCCAAACCGATGCCCGTTGTTTGGTTATACCGGATGAATCTGAGCGGCTTTTGGCTGTATGTGATACCTGGTTAGCTGCCGGATTACCTCCAACAGTCTGTGCATTCCCGCCGGCATTTTGACCTTTACTACTGCGCTTGTGCGGTACTTTACCTTCTATCTGGTAATCCTTCATTAATGCTGAATCCGGTGTAAATGCTAATGCTTTTGCAGGGATCAACATTGCATTATTCACTTCTTTGGTGTAAATAATAATATTGGCGGTCATGCCAGGTTTCAGCTTCATATCATCATTTGGCGCATTGATAATGGTCGTATAGGTTACCACATTGGCTGATACGGTAGGATGGAGGCGTATATCTTCCACGGTCCCGCCAAACTGATCGTTTATAAAGGCATCCACAGTAAAGGAAGCACGGTCGCCTGATTTTACATCACCTATATCGGCTTCATCCACATTGGCCTGAACTTCCATTTTAGTAATGTCTTTAGCAATCACAAACAGAGTAGGGGTGCTGAAACTGGCTGCGACTGTCTGTCCAACGCTGATGTTTCTATTCAGAACCACCCCGTCAATCGGCGAATAGATCTCCGCATACGATAAATTCTTTTCTGCTGATCGTATCTGTGCCTGGGTGCTTGCTACAGCCCCCTTTGCTGCATTGAGGGTGTTTAGCGCATTATCATAATCAGCCTTGCTGATCGCGTCTGTTTTATAAAGTAAATTCTGCCTGTTAAAATTGTTTTTAGCATACTCAAGCTGGCTTTGCGCGTTTACCAGGTTGCCTTTATATTGATCGAGCGTGGCCTGCAACAATGATTTATCCAGTTCAGCAAGCAACTGTCCTTTCTTTACTTTCGAGTTGAAATCAGCATGCAGCGTTTGAATGATACCCGATATCTGGGTACCTACGGTTACGGTATCCACAGGCTCTATTTTACCAGTAGCAGTAACACTTTGCGCTATGTATCCCTTGGTCGGTTTTTCGGCTTGTACGGTTACCGGCTGTTCTTTTTTACGGAAGAACAGCAGCCAGACAAGCACAATGACTATCAGTACGGAAAGTATTATGATCAATCTTTTTATGCCAGGTTTCATGATAGCTTGCTTTACAATTTAATGGGGACACCCCGGTAAAAATCATATATCTTCAAGGTTAGCAACTCGTTGTATTTGGCCTGGATGAAGGCTTGCTGAGCTTGTACAAATAAAGTTTTCTGCAATAGAAAATCGACCGTATTGGCCACGCCAACCTTCAATTGTTCGCTGGCGATGCGATAACTCTCCTTGTTGTAGTTGTATTGCTCCAGGGCAGCATCGTACTGACTTTTAGCGTTTTGCACATTGATGTATGCGCGCTCAACGGATTGAGAAAGGGTGACCTTTGTATTCTTTAAATCTAACTGCGCCTGATCGACCTGTATTTTGGCTTCTTCCACCTGTGTTTTTACCTGGCGTTTGGTAAAAATAGGCACTGATAAAGTAACGCCAACTTGCTGGTTAAAGTTATTATTCAACTGGGATGGGAAGGTGCCGTTATCGGTAACATAGCTTGAATTGAGGGATGCACCGGCAGTAAGGGTAGGTTTATAACCCGCACGGGCTTTCTCTACATCATACTGGGCGATCTTAACACCCAATTCGCCGCTTTTCACTTCAGGGCGTGTGCTTAGGGCGATTTGTTCTGTTTCGCGAAATGCTTTCACACTATCGGTTCTGACTATCGTATCCGGTCGCATAATATCGAAATACATGTCGCTCGGCAGTACCAAAAGCTCTTTCAGTGTAAGCAGGTCGCCACGCTCAGAGTTTTTCGCATTCACCAGGGTATATTCATCTGTAGCCTGTTGTGCCTGCAATTGAATCAGAGCGCTGCGTGCCACGCTTCCCACATCAAAACGTTGTTGTTCTAGTTTGGTCTGTGCTTTTGCGGTGTTTACCTGGTCGGTATCAAAAATAATGTTCTCTTTGTCCTGCAAAATGGCCAGGTAGGCTTGTGTGACCTGTAAAGTAATATCATTTTCCTGCTGAATAATGTTCAGGTTAGCCGATTGTACAGCCAGGTTCTTTTGCGAAATGGTATTGTTGATGTAATTACCATTATATAAGGTGACCTGAGAGTTAAGCCCATACGACCCATAAGCTGAAAGCCCTGACCCGCCGCCACCAATTACATTTCCATTAGCATCAACCTTACTGTTGCGGCTTTTAGCATGCTCGAAGTTTTGTGTAGCTGAACCTGAAAGACTGGGCAAACGCGCAGCCTTTGCCAGCAAATATTCCTGCTGACTGGTTTGCTGGGTGAGCCGGAGCGTATTGATTTGGATGTTATTCTTTTTGGCGTAATCAATACACTGCTCCAGGTTCCATTTAACCGATTTTCCTACAAGGGTACTATCCTGTGCTGCGGCATGTAAATAACAGAAAAGAGATAATACGAATAATATCCTTTTATAAAACATGGTTATCCGGTTTTGGCAGATATGTCAAGTATTATGTAATTGACTTAAAGCTAAAAACGGGAAAATTGTTTGGAAAAGCATTGATTATGAATGTAATATTTTAATTACTAAATCATATATAAATGCGTTTATTATTCCTGATTTCTGATATTTTCTAATGAAAAACACTGATCAGGCCTTCATAAGCACAATATTAACCCCATTCGGTTCCGCTTGGTAAAGAACATAGTTTCCCTTATCGTCACTCTTTACCTGTAGTTGATGCGTGTGCTTACCCTGGGTTACTTTTGCATTTTTCCAGCCGGAAGGAACATATGTCTTAAGCGTTAATGGCAAATAATATTGCGACTTATCAAGTGTGTGATTAAGGGATACCATTATCTTCCCGCCCTTGTTATCAGTCATTATTTTTGAGGCTTCGCGTTCGCGCATGTAGCGGGTCACATCGCCGAAAGTAGCCACCCATAGGTTGTCTTCTTTACTCCTAATGTAATGGAAATATTCATCGAGCATGGTGCTTGGCAGTGCTTCATATCCCATTCCATCTATTCCATGAAATACTAGTACCAGCCAGGTATCTTTCCTGTTGGCGGCAGTATCCACCCACGATTTCATCAGCGGCAAAGGCGTTTTGGTAGTACCTCCGCGTTGCCATTGTACATAGTCTTTAGTATTTGGCCCTGGTGTTACTTTGCTGGCGCGATCGATCTCTTTTAGCCATGGTTCAGGCATACGGTTTCTAAAAGCCGGATAGATTGGGTACGCGATCTGCATCACCCTTTCATTTTCATAACCATAAGGCACTTCGCACGAAAAAGTATATTTTGGTCCCAGGTGGGTAAGTATCTCTTCCTTACTTTTCTCCAGTTCGTATTTAATATTCGCTTCGTCTAATCCCGGCATTGTTGCATGGGTAATAGAGTGACTGGCAATTTCATAACCTTCAGCGGCATCTTTTTTGAACTCTTCCCAGGTAGAACCCTCTGCCTGTAAATATTCAGGACAAGGTTCATATCCTTTTGGAAAATCCCCGTGGCGAACTTTTGCATATAATGAGTCCATCAATTTAAAGGCTTTGTCTTTTTTGCCAGAATCATACATACCGCCGGCTTTTGTATGATAACTGATAGTGCCTTTATACCCCAGGTAGCCTGCAGCTGAACATCGTTCTAAAAAATTCTGATCATTGGTCGGAATAGTAGCAGATTCTTTGATAATTTCAGCAACCGGTCGGCCCACAAATTTGCCATGATATTTTGAGCCTGTAATTGGACCTGTAATAACGAAGAAGGTTGCAGGCATTTTTATTTTCTCCATTACCGGCAACGCTTTTAAAAATTGATTTCGCGAAGCATCGTCGTAAGTGATGGATACAGCGCCATTTTTACCATACTGCCATTCAGTAACGGTTGTGGCACCTGCAACGGATTGTTGAGCTAAACAAAATATTGCCTGGCAACTGAAGATAGGACCAAGAAGCAGGCATTTTAGGTTTATTGGTTTTGTAAAATGCATGCTCAAATATAGCTATCAGAAGGTATGCATAAAATTATGCACATAATTGTTACTTTGAAAAGTAACAAGAAATTACATGGTGATCACGGTACCTATGTGGCGACCGTCAAAAGAGATTGGGTGCTTTTCGAGAAAGTTTCCAAGCCTGGTGCCGTTTCTTTTTTCGGCATGATACATTATTCCGTCGAAGATCAAAAGGAAGCTACCCTGCATTAAGATCGACTCGCCATAACCTTTCATGATAGGTGATTTTCTTGAATCACCAACCAATTTCAGATAAGAACCAACGCCTATATAGCCAATATCAAATGCGCCATTGATCAGAAATATCTTTTCAAGTTTCTTTTGCTGTTCCAATGTTTCGGCAGCAGTAAGATTTTTCCTGCGATATTTTTGAACATTGGCGTATCCCAGCAATGCAGTTCCGAAGTCAACCGCTCCCCAGATAGTGTTCATTTGAAAGAAATATTGCCCTTCGCGACTGATCCCTTTAGAAGAAACGACCTGCGATCCACCCAGGTCGGCATACACACTGGTGGTTTTATTATTCCAACCCCAAATAGCTCCTGTACCTAAATTGACAATACCCCAGGCGCCCAATACCTTCATACCTGACGATGTGGTGTTAATACGCAGATTATTATAATATTTCAGCGAGTCCTGCGCAAAAGCAGAAGTGCAAAACAGTACTAAAATTATGACAAGGGCTTTTTTCATCTGGATTGGTATCCGGTCTTTTTAAAATTAAGTAAAAATAATGAATAAGAGTTAATGGTTTGAGGGTTAAACGGTACTTGGCTCAAAAGGGTTTTGATAACCGGTGAATAACCTCCTCTTCAGTTCCTCTGAATGGTCCGGGCGATTCCATTTTCAAACTTGCTATTGCTGCCGCGAACTCGCCCGATTCCTGTATGCTTTTTCCTTTCACTCTTTGATATAAATAACCACCCATATAGGTGTCACCACAGCCCGTAGCATCCACAATAACTTTTGGCCTGTAGGCCGGGATATCATAAAAAGTACCATCGTAGTAAATAGTAGAACCCATGCTGCCATTGGTAACCACAATTTCCTTTACACCCCAATCGGCCAGGAGTTTTACACCATCGCTTACCTGTTCGTACCCTGTTAAAACGGTCATTTCAGCTTCGTCAACCTTTAAAATATCTACATACTGCAAAGCTTCTGTTTTATCTGCCCAATCAACAGCCAGTACCTTCTGATTTTCGACTTTACGAAGATATCCCTGTGCATCCAATGATACTTTCCCCTTTTTAGATATTGCTTTGATAAAATCGGTTGACATATCATCGGCCAACAGCGGTCCCAAATGGAATATTTGCGCTTCAATATCCTGTAATGGTTCAATAGCAAATGGATCAGCTTTAGCTAAAACGTTTTGTGTCCTGACATCCGGGTTATCACCATAAATATTTTCAAAGAAGACAGTGTGTGCACTCGGCTGTACCTTTATTTCAAGGCCTTTGCCGCGAAGACGATCTACATATTGCATGTCATCTTCAGCGAGGGCGGTCATCAGTAAATACTTCACGTCCAGGTTGCAAACAGCATAAGAGAAGTAAAAAGCAGTGCCCCCGGCCATGTAGATGGTTGTTTTGGGCGTAACAATTTTATCGGACGTAAGGTGGCCAACGCAGCAGATGTCGTACATGGTAAAATTTAAAAGCCGCCAATATAGTGATTTGCAAAAGGATGCTTACGCCTTATCATAAATATTATGATCGATGAATCCATTTCTAAACTTTCCTTTCGGATCATATTCAGCCACCAGCTTTTTAAAGTCAGCCAGTTTTTCATAGCGCGATTCCAATACTTTAGGCGCCATAATAAATATTTTACCCCAATGCGGACGCGGATTAAAAGGCGCCAGCTCTTTTTCGATCAACGGGAGCAGTGTCATTACAGCTTCTGTATCCTGTTTCCAGGTGAAATGGATAGTAACCGAAGTTTGATTATGACATGGACTCATCCACAGCTTATCCGCTGCAATAGTTCGTATCTCGGTAATAAACAGATGCGGACCGATCTGTTTGCCTAATTTAGAAACAGCCTCTATTGCTTCAACCGCATGTTTTAGAGGAACAAAATATTCGGACTGTAATTCTTTACCGCTGCTTGGCGTAAAGCCCATTTTAAAATGAGGCAGACGCTCATACCACGGTCCGGGGACACCCATTTGTTCAGTACAGCTTTCGGCTGAGTGGTCTATTATTGGGTGAAGATTTTTAGTAGCAGCTTTAGCGCCATAAAATTCAGGCTGGTTATGATCTTTCTCGTCCATGCGGCTCTTTATCCAAACTTCATTGATGCTGTCGCTCTGCCAATCGGTAAATAAACTCACACTGTACCCGGCGGACATGATCTCTTCGAAATGGGCCTTTAATTGCGAAATAGGCAATTTTAAAAACACCCGTTGGCGCATATTATAAGTTGGCTGAATTTGCAATGTCACTTTGGTGATAATGCCCAAAGCGCCTAAACCAACTACAGCCGCATTTAATTTTTCGGGATCAGTAGCTTTTGATAAATGCACTACGCTGCCATCTGCTATCACAATTTCTAACCCTGTAACAGCTGATGAAAGATTCCCATTTTTAATACCTGAACCGTGCGTAGCTGTGGTAATAGACCCTGCAACTGAAATATGCGGCAGCGATGCCAGGTTATGTAGGGCATAGCCATGCTGATGCAGGTAGGGGGCAAGTTCGCCGTATTTAATGCCGCCTTCTACAGTAACCGTATGATTTTTAGTATCAATAGCAATTATTTTATTCAGATCGCGTGTTGAAACCAGGTCGTCCTTGCTATCGGCAATGGTATTGAAACAATGCCGGGTACCCAATGCACGTAGTTTAGGCAGCTTCTTTATCAACTGCTGAACCTCGGCAACTGATTTTGGATATTGAACATTGTCGGTGCTGTAAGTAAGATTTCCGGCCCAGTTTTTTAAGCGCGGCTGTGCAGCCATACTTTCAAACTGCGATAAAAGAGGAGTAGCCATTAAGGTAGTGCTTAGTTGGATAAAGGTCTTTCTTTTCATGGTCAAATCGGTTATTACAAGGTAATATTAATTTGACGATTGCGGAAGAGGATCGAATGCGCAATCTTTCCAGCTTTGTATTTTAAAGGTATAATTCAGAATGGATTTTAGTTTGACGCTATTGATGACTTTCCATGTCTTTAGTTCATGAAGAAACTTTGGAGCTTCATAACCACCTTTCAGGGCTGCATCTTTATAAAAATCTTCTTTAGCGGGATGATCTGGCGAACAAGCATTAAATATATGGCCAAAGGCATCCTGTTCAATAATAGCAGAGCCGATACCAACGCAATCATCGAGGTGTATCATATTAACAGGAGCCAATCCATTTGGGATATCCTTTTTACCTGCAAAGAAACGCCCCGGATGCCTGCCCGGGCCAACCAAACCTGCAAAACGAATAATGGTGGTTTTAAACCCGGCCTTACTCCCGAAAAGGTTTTCTGCTTCCAATAACATTTTGCCTGATTCCGAATCAGGGTTCGGATCATCTATTTCAGTTACGGTTTTATTATGATCACCATACACTCCGGTGGAGCTGATGTAGATCACTTTTTGGATGTTATTCTCTTGTATAGCCTGAATGATATGATTGAGCTTAGGTAGATAAGAGGAACCTTCGCCTTTCTTTAATCCGGGTGGTATGCTGATCACTAGGACATCGCATTTGAAGAAATCTGCATCATAGTTTAGCTGATCGGCATTTACCTGGACAACAAATGGAGATATACCGAGCTCTCTTAGCCCGTCCAGCTTCTCCGTTGAAGTTGCTGATCCTTTAACAGTAATGCCTTTTTGCAGTAAATCTTTCGCTAATGCTTTGCCGTACCAGCCACAACCTAAAATGCTAACGATCATTCTTTTTAACAATAAAACTGATTCGCGGTAAACCTAACGCGTTTTTTCCTATTTTTCGCAATTAAAATCTGATGTTATCCATGAAATACTTTTTAGCTATAATAAGCTTGTCTGTTTTAACTTCGTTGAATGCTTTAGCACAGAAAAATCCGGTGATTAATGGCTGGTATGCTGATCCCGAAGGGATAAAATATGGTGATACTTACTGGGTTTTTCCAACATATTCGGCTAAATATAGCGAGCAGGTATTCTTCGACGGATTTTCATCAAAAGACCTGGTTCATTGGGAAAAACATCATGATATATTGGATACTGCTGCCGTTAAGTGGGCCAAGCGTGCTATGTGGGCTCCGGCTGTTTTGGAAAAAGGCGGCAAATATTATTTCTTCTTCGGCGCTAATGATGTGCACAAAGGCGAAGTGGGTGGAATAGGAGTAGCCGTATCAGATAAGCCCGAGGGCCCTTATAAAGATCTGCTAGGCAAACCACTCATCAATGATACTGTAAATGGCGCGCAGCCTATTGATCAATATGTATTTAAAGATAAAGATGGAAGCTACTATATGTATTACGGCGGCTGGGGGCATTGCAACGTAGTAAAATTAAAGGATGACTTCAGCGGCGTTACGCCTTTCCCAGATGGTGCTCTATATAAAGAGATCACCCCCGAAGGTTATGTGGAAGGGCCGTATATGATGTACCGTAACGGTTACTACTATTTTATGTGGTCGGAAGGTGGCTGGACAGGGCCGGATTACAAAGTAGCTTATGCGATGTCGAAATCGCCACTTGGCCCGTTCAAACGTTTAGCAACAGTTTTACAACAAGATCCTAACATAGCTACTGGCGCAGGCCACCATTCAGTAATTCACTCTGTTAAAGACGATAAATATTACATCGTTTACCACCGTCGCCCGCTTGGCGAAACCGATGGTAATCACCGTGTGGTATGTATAGATGAATTGTTTTTTGATAAGGAGGGTCACATCCTCCCGGTGAAAATGACTAAATAGATCAGTTCTGCAAGAATGACAACCGGAATGCGACTGGTGATTGGTTAGTCTTTTGTTTAAACAATTTATTGAAGGATTGCGGGTGTTCAAAGCCTAGCTGGTAAGCGATCTCGGCCACCGAAAGGTTACTGGAGCTTAATAATATTTCCTTGGCCTTCTCAATAAGTTTATTATGAATATGCTGCTGTGCATTTTGACCCGTAAGCGAACGAAGCATATCGCTTAAGTAACGCTGAGAGACTTGTAATTGTGCGGCTACATCCTGAACAGTTGGCAAGCCATTCTGCATTGCTTTTTGTGTGTCGAAATGTTCTGAAAGCAACTCGTCAAGTCGGGTTAAAAGATCATGATTGGCAGCTTTACGGGTAATGAATTGCCTGTTATAATAGCGATTGCTGTAATGAAGCAGCAATTCTATCTGTGAGATAATCACATCCTGGCTGAACTGGTCTATAGGTAAAGCCAATTCATCTTCGATCATTTTGATCACACCGAAAAGGCTTTCCTTCTCTTTCTCAGAAAGATGCAAAGCTTCAGCAGATGTATAAGAGAAGAAGCCGTAATTTTTGATCTGCTTGCCTAAAGGATAGTTCCTTAAAAAATCAGGATGGATCATTAAAGAGAAACCACCGTAATCCTGTTCTTCCTCATCCACCAGAATAACCTGGTTAGGAGAAATAAAACACATGCCGCCCTCATTGAAATCGTAAAAGTGCTGGCCGTATTTAAACCTGCCGGTGAAGTTACTTTTATAAGAGATCTTATACAGGTTCATGATCATTCCACCCTCAATGCTGCTCCATTCGGGTTTCATGTCCTTGTAATAATTCAGGCTGATGAGCGGGTGCAGCGGCTTAGGCAAACCAAGCGCATGGTTCAACTCCGAAACGGAATTGAACACACGCGGCTGTTTGGTTTCTTTTTTCATGGATGCTGATTAGCTTATTTCAAAGTCGCCATATCGATCACGAAGCGATAACGTACATCGCCTTTTTCCATACGCTCGTAAGCAGTGGTGATGTCTTTGATGTCGATCAATTCGATATCTGAAACGATGTTATGCTCTGCACAGAAATCCAGCATTTCCTGGGTTTCTTTTATACCACCAATGCCTGAACCTGCAACACTTTTACGGCCTGCAAGCAAACTGAATGCTGATATTTCAGCAGGATCAGAAGGTGCGCCTACGCACATCATGGTACCATCGGTTTTTAATAACGACAGGTACATATTGAAATCGTGTTTAGCTGAAACGGTATCGAGAATGAAATCGAATGTGCCCTGTGCAGCTTTGATTTGCTCCGGATCAGAAGTAACCACAAAGTGATGTGCGCCTAATTTTTTAGCATCCGCTTCTTTTTTAGGTGAAGTGCTCAGTACAGTCACATCCGCACCGAATGCTACACCGAATTTAACGCCCATGTGGCCCAATCCACCAAGACCTAATACTGCCAGTTTATGGCCTTTGCCCACTTTCCAGTGACGCAACGGTGAATAGGTAGTGATACCTGCGCATAGAAGCGGTGCAGTAGCTGCAAGGTCAAGTTTGTCTGATAAGTGCAAAACGAAATCTTCTTTTACCACTATGGTGTTTGAATAACCACCATAAGTAGGCATTGAGTTATCGCGTTCCATACCATTATAGGTATAAGTACAACCTTCCAGGCAGTATTGCTCGAGGTCGTGGTTGCAGTTTTCGCAATGACCGCATGAGTCAACCATACAACCGGTAGCCGCAAGGTCGCCTACTTTAAATTTGGTAACATGGCTGCCTACTTTCACAACACGGCCAACGATCTCGTGACCAGGAACCATAGGAAAAATACCCGGGAACCAATCGTCTTTAATCTGGTGCAGGTCGGAGTGGCAAACACCGCAGTATTGAATATCAAATTGTACATCATGAGGACCTACCTCGCGGCGCTCGAAGTTCCACGGAGCTAAGTCAGATTTGTTGGTTTGGGCTGCATAGCCTTTGGTCTGTATCATAAGTTTCCTGTTTTTTTGTGGTTACAAATATTGGGTAATAAAAGTAAAACACCATTAGCCATAATGGTTTTTGTTGTAGCCAAACCGGTTGCAATCATCATGTTAATGTCACAAAGCGGTTAAGGTAAAGTTAAGTGATAAGTACAATAAACAAGTGAGCGTTTTAACAAAGTAATTTGAGCGTTTCAACAAAGCGGCGCGGCCGGATTTGAAGGAAATTTGTCTTATCAAAATTTAAGGCAATGACAAAAATTTGGTTTATAACAGGCAGCTCCCGCGGATTGGGAAGAAGCCTAACAGCAGCCGTTTTGGCTAAAGGTGATAAAGTGGCCGCAACAGCCCGCACCCCTGAACAATTGAGTGAGTTGGTTGAGCGATACCCCGGTCAGATACTTCCTTTAAAACTGGATGTGACTGATAATCATCAGATTCAAAAAGCAGTGCAGCAAACTGTAGATCATTTTGGAAGGATAGATGTACTGGTAAATAATGCAGGTTTCGGAACCATTGGCGCAGCCGAAGCTTATACAGAAGAACAGGTACGCAGCCAATTGGAAACAAATTTATATGCACCAATTGCCATCACAAGGGCAGTATTGCCCATCATGCGCAAACAACGTTCTGGCCGAATTTTGCAGATCAGTTCGGTAGGTGGCAGAGTTGGTAATGCCGGGTTAACCATTTACCAGGCAGCGAAATTTGGTGTTGGCGGTTTTACTGAGGCCCTTGCTAAAGAAGTGGCACCATTGGGCATCAAAGTAACGAGTGTAGAACCCGGTGGTTTTCGTACTGATTGGGTGTCTACCGCCTCTACAGTTGATATTCCCGAGGTAGAAGGTTACGAACAGACCGTCGGTGCAAGAAAAGCATTGTTTGGCAGCGATAAATTTGTACCGATGGGCGACCCGGCTAAAGCAGCGCAGGTAATGATCGAATTAGCAGAACATCCAGAGCCTCCTATACATTTAGTATTAGGAAGCGAAGCTATAGCATTAATAAAACGAGCCGATGCTATGAGAAGTGAAGAGATGGAAAAATGGATTTCTGTAAGCTACTCAACCAATGCAGATGATGCAGTAAATCCTCTTGAAACCGAAGCAGGAAAGGCTTTGTTTGCTTCGAAAAGATAAAATAAAATTTCTTTGTTCCCTTTATGATAAAAATAGCTTATAGAGGGAACAGAGATTTATAGATTTGACCATGCTTTTATCAACAGATAAAAAATTACCTTCTATAGCTTATTCCTGCTATGTGAACCGTAGCAGGGAAGGAGAACAGTTTGTTCCTGAACATGGGTTTACCTACCAGGTGGCAGGCACCATGATAATGAATGATGGTAATAAGGAATATGTTTTTCATGAAGGCAGTTTCCGGTTTGGCAAACGAAACCACTTGATGAAGTTTTTGAAGGTACCACCAGAAGGAGGGGAGTTTAAATCACTTTCAGTACGATTGGATCAGCAGACACTTCGCAATTTTAGTATGGAGTTTGAATACGCATCAGAAAGCCATGTGAATGGCGATACAGTTTTAAAGCTGAAATCCGATGCCTTGTATAAAAATTACATGGATTCGTTACTGCCTTATTTAGAGCTTAACGGCTTGGGTAATGAAAAGCTGTTAGCTAACAAACTAAATGAAGCTATCCTATTACTGCTCAAAGTAAATCCAGAACTGAAAGATATCCTGTTCGACTTTAGCGAGCCCGGCAAGATCGATCTGGAAGCTTTTATGAATAAGAACTTCCATTTTAATGTAGAACTTAATCGATTTGCCTATTTGACCGGTCGGAGCCTCGCAACATTTAAACGGGATTTTGAGAAGATATTTCACTTGTCACCCAGCCGCTGGCTTTTGCAGCGTAGGTTGCAGGAAGCCTATTATATGATCAAGGAAAAGGGCAAAGCCGCTTCAGATATTTATCTTGAACTGGGGTTTGAGGACTTATCGCATTTTTCTTTTGCATTTAAAAAGGCGTACGGCGTGGCACCATCAAGAGTTTGACATAAAAAAATCTATATATTATGAACCCAGAAGGCGTTAACATTTATTCAAGCAAATATTCTGTAAAGGAAACGATCGATCGTTTGCAACAATTTTTAGAACAGCATGGTGCAACCATTTACACACGTATCGATCAGCAGGATGAACTGAGGAAAACAGGGCAAACCATTGCTCCGCTTGAGTTTATACTGTTTGGTAATCCAAAAGCAGGAGGGGCATTGATGGCTCAAAGTCCTTTAATAGCGCTTGATCTGCCATTAAAAGTGATTTCCTGGGAAGATGACAACAGCAATGTTTGGGTAGCCTGTAATGATGCGAAATATATTGAGGACAGGTACAGCCTACCACACAATGAGAATACACCTTTAAATCTTGACAAACTAATTCGTGCGGTATTAGGGAGTTAATCGCCTTCCTTCTTTATCCCTTTAAGCAGCGCATAAATAGCCATCGCATGACCGTGCCCAAGCTCGTAATCATCTTTGAGCCATTTTACAACATCACCGGCTTTAGTAGTTGACTTTAGTTCGCCGTTTTGGGTAAAGCCTTTTTGTTCGGCCATCGCCTTAAAATCATCCGGGCTTTTACCCGTTTTGGTTTGAATATTATCTAAATAAGCTTGAAATGACATATTTATTGAATAATTGGTAGATAAAAATGATAAATTCTGCTAACATTAAAAAATAATTTAACACTGTTAAGCAAAATGACAATCGGATGGTACTATCGTCCTCAAAACGTATTTACCTTTGCCTAACGCTGTTAAATAAATTTACAAGCGTAAAAATAAAATGGGAAGTAAGGATAGAATATTGCGATTAAAAGAAGAAACCAGGGTGAATATCCTGGACGCTTCGCTGGATATCGTGAAGGAGGAGGGATGGCAGGCGCTAAGCATGCGCAAGATTGCCGACAAGATTGAATATACCGCACCGATCATTTACGAATACTTCGCTAATAAGGAAGCAATATTAATGGAACTAACCCGCAAAGGGTTTTTATTACTGACGAGGGACATGAAAGAGGCGAAAGAAAAACACCGTCTGCCTGCCAAACAAATTGAAGCCATGTGGCTGGCCTACTGGAACTTCGCATTTGCACAAAAGGAATTTTACCAGTTAATGTTCGGTGTAGATGTAAACTGTTGCGAAATGGCGCAAATAATGCCTGAAGCAGAAGAACCATTTAATATAGTTACAGAGGTAATCCAGGAGATTATGGCATCACAAAATCCGAGCGAAGATGATATCTGCGTAAAATATTACACTTATTGGTCGGTGATACATGGTTTGATCTCGATCAACCTTACACGACGCACTACTTCAGACGATATCAACCGTGAGATATTAAAAACAGCTATCAGCGGTATCACGCGGTCATTATCTGCGTAATTTTTTGAATAATACTTAACGCTGTTAAATAATTTAATAACGTTAGAATAATAAAAGTTTAACACCACATCTAAATATATAATAACAATGGAAAATCGATCACTGTCACACTTATCAAACAATGTTAAATACCTTAACATTGCAATGGCGATTCTTTTGGGCCTGATGCTGCTCTTCATATATAGCTGTTCTTCAAGCCCTGCGGCTCCGCCGCCACCGCCGCCACCCACGTTACCTGTTGCAACTATAGCTTCAGGTACTGATACTACTTACCAGGAATATCCTGCATCAGTAGAAGGTACGGTTAATGTTGAAGTCCGTCCGCAGGTAAGCGGTACGCTGGATAGAGTTTTTGTTGATGAAGGTGCCTTCGTAAAAGCAGGCGAACCTTTGTTCAAGATCAACGATCAGCCTTACCGCGCTGCATTAAACAATGCTATCGCTACTCAACATGCTGCCGAAAGCGCCGCTGCCAATGCACAATTGGAAGTAGATAAATTAACTCCTTTGGTTCAAAACAAAGTGGTTTCTGATTATCAGCTTAAAACTGCAAAAGCAGCTCTTGACGTTGCCAAAGCTAATATTGAACAGGCAAAAGCAAATGTTTCAACTGCTCAAATTAACCTGGGATATACTTTAATTAAAGCTCCTGTAAATGGTTACATCGGCAGACTGGAAAGAAAGCAAGGAAGTTTGGTTGGTCCTACAGATACACAAGCTTTAACCCAGTTGTCAGACGTACACGATGTACATGTTTACTTCTCGTTAAGCGAAAAGGACTTTGTGAATTTTAAGGAACAATATCCTGGTCAGACTTTGAGAGATAAACTGAAACAATTGCCATCAGTATCATTACTACTAGCTGACAACAGCGTGTACGCTAAACAAGGCAAGGTAGACATGATAGACGGCCAGTTTGACAAAACTACCGGCGCTATTACGCTGAGAGCAAATTTCGAAAACCCTCAAGGCCTGCTTCGCTCTGGTAACACTGGTAAAGTCCGCTTAAGCCTGCAGCATAAAGATGCTTTAATAGTACCTGAATCAGCTACAATTGATATGCAGGACAAAGTGTTTGTTTTTACAGTAGGCGATAGCAGCAAGGTGAAAAAGCAGGCTATTACTATTATTGGTAAAAGCGGCAGCAATTACCTGGTTAAAGACGGCGTAAAAATAGGCGACCAGATTGTATTAAGCGGTATCGATCACCTGCAAGAAGGTATGGTGATCCACCCTGAAAAGGCTGTAGACAAAGCGGCCGCTGTAGCAAAAAATTAAGCTTCACCTCAACTCCTCTCCTCCAAAGGAGTCCTTCGGACAAAAGGAGAGGAGCTTAAGGAATGTGTATTCAATGTCCTTTCCTTTTGGAAGTATTTAGGAGGGACGACTGAAAAACTAAAACTTCTATTTAAAAATTAAAGCCATGTTTCAAAAATTTATAGAAAGGCCTGTACTCTCAACTGTTATCTCCATCTTATTGGTGATAGTTGGTGTGCTTGGCTTAACAAAACTGCCCCTGGAACGGTTCCCAAATATCGCTCCACCATCGGTATTGGTTTCTGCCGTGTACCCGGGTGCTAATGCTGAGACTATTTTACGGTCAGTAACACCTTCATTGGAAGAAGCAATTAATGGTGTGGAAAATATGACCTATATGACCTCTACCGCAAGTAATGATGGTACTTTAGGCATTACAGTTTATTTTAAACAAGGTACTAACCCTGACCAGGCGGCTGTGAACGTTCAAAATCGCGTATCACAAGCAACAAGCCAATTACCTGCGGAGGTTGTACAATATGGTATAACTACTACCAAACAGCAAAATAGCTTTATTGGCGCAATAGGTATTTATTCAGAAGATACAAAAAAATATGATGCAACCTTTGTAAATAACTATGCACAAATTAATATTATTCCTGAGCTTAAACGTATTCCGGGTGTAGGTTCTGCCCAGGTATTCGGTGGTATTAAGGATTATTCTATGCGTGTTTGGTTGAATCCTGGTCAACTGGCAGCTTACAAAATTACTCCCGCAGAAGTAATGGCAGCTATACAGGACAAAAACCTGGAAGCAGCGCCTGGTAAATTTGGCGAGCAAAGCCCTGTAGCATTTGAATATGTAATTAAATATAAAGGTAAGCTTACTACGCCAGAAGAATATCAGAATATTGCTATCCGTGCCAATGCAGATGGTTCTGTATTACGTTTAAAAGATGTAGCACGTGTTGAACTGGGTGCTTACAGTTATAGTAGTGTGAACCGTTTGAACGGGCACGATGGTATCACTATTGGTGTAATACAATTGTCGGGCTCAAATGCTAACGAGATCCAGATCGCCATTGATAAGTTGATGGTGAAATTATCAAAGGATTTCCCCAAAGGCATCAAGTACAACCAGTTTTATCGTACCAAAACCGATCTTGATGAATCAATTGACCAGGTGGAACATACGTTAATAGAAGCATTTGTGCTGGTATTTATCGTAGTATTTGTATTCCTGCAGGATTTCAGGTCGACATTGATACCGGCTATAGCGGTTCCGGTTGCTATTATTGGTACTTTCTTCTTTATGAACCTGTTTGGGTTCTCTGTTAACCTTTTAACCCTGTTCGCTCTCGTATTGGCCATCGGTATTGTGGTAGATGACGCGATTGTGGTGGTGGAGGCAGTGCACGCCAAAATGGAGCACGACCCGAGCCTTACACCTAAAGCGGCAACCACAGGGGCCATGCACGAAATTAGCGGCGCAATTATATCTATTACGCTTGTTATGGCGGCGGTGTTCCTGCCGGTCAGCTTTATGACCGGTTCAACGGGTATATTTTACAGGCAGTTTGCATTAACAATGGCTATAGCCATCATTATATCAGCTGTTAACGCGTTAACGTTAAGCCCTGCTTTGGCTGCTTTATTCTTAAAGAATAAACATACTGAAGGTGGTCATGATGCGCCTAAGAAAAGCTTTATAGAGAAATTCTATTTGGGCTTTAACGGTGGGTTTAACTATATGACCAACAGGTATGTTGGGGGCCTAAAAGTTCTTATCCGTAATAAATGGATCAGTATGGCCGGGCTTGCATTGGTAATCGCAATTACTGTTTTCCTGGTAAACAGAACAAAAACGGGCTTTATTCCTACCGAGGACCAGGGCTTTGTGGCGATTGCTGTTTCAACACCATCCGGAACCTCATTAAGCAATACCAATAAAATATTAAAACAGGCAGAAGCCCAATTAAATACTTTGCCATCACAAAGATTCGTTATGTCGCTGGCTGGCTTTAACTTTTTAACGCTATCTAATAGCCCGTCAGCTGGGCAGATATTCCTGTTATTAAAACCTAACAAAGACAGGGGAGCTGTTAAGAATATTGATGATATACAAAATATAATCAGGGGAAAATTAGCCGGCATACCAGGCGGGACCTTCTTTGTGTTCAGTTTCCCAACTGTTCCGGGATTTAGTAACGTGGAGGCCATGGACGTTATGCTGCAGGATAAGACGAATGGCCGATTGGATAAATTTAGCGGCGTAGCCAATAACTTTATAGGAAAACTAATGCAGAAACCTGCGATTGCTTTTGCCTTTACCTCTTATAAAGCAGATTATCCACAATTCCAATTAGAAATTGATGACGAAAAGGCTAATCAGTTGGGAGTAAATGTCAAAGACATCCTGTCAACCATGCAGGCTTACTTTGGTACTGCACAAGCGTCAGATTTTAACCGCTTTGGTAAGTATTACCGCGTGATAGTTGAGGCTGATATTGCAGACAGGACAGACCCTTCGGCTATTGATCGTGTTTTTGTTAAAAATAAGTCGGGCGAAACAGTGCCTATCAATAGTCTGGTTAAACTAACCCGTGTTTATGGTTCAGAAACTGCTTCACGTTATAACTTGTTTAACTCTATCGAAGTAAATGCCATACCAAAACCCGGCTACAGCTCGGGCGATGCGATCAAGGCTATAGAGGAGACTGCCAAAGAACAGTTGCCAAATGGCTTTGCTTATGAGTTCTCTGGTCAAACACGTGAGGAAATTTCCTCGGGCGGACAATCAGGTATCATATTCATGCTGTGTTTGGTATTTGTTTACTTCCTGCTGTCAGCACAATACGAAAGCTACATCTTGCCTTTAGCGGTAATATTGTCAATACCTACAGGTATTTTGGGAGTATTTGTCGTGCTAGGTTTAACAGGTATCGAAAACAACATCTATGTACAGGTAGCGTTGATCATGCTTATCGGTCTGTTAGCCAAAAATGCGATTCTGATTGTTGAATTTGCGGTGCAACGGCGCAGGGCAGGTCTTAGCTTAGTACAATCAGCCCTTGAGGCTGCCAGGCTAAGGATACGCCCGATCATTATGACATCGCTGGCATTTGTTTTCGGTTTATTCCCAATGAGTATAGCAACAGGCCCATCTGCCCAGGGTAACCACTCTATCAGTATTGGCGCCGCAGGCGGGATGGTTTCCGGGGTAATACTCGGTTTGTTCATCATACCTGTATTATTCGTAATCTTCCAGCATTTGCAGGAAAGAGTAAGCGGTGTACCGGTAGCCGTACTGAATGGAGGTGAAATAGATTCGCGTAATCTGAACGGTAACCATGTGCCTGCCATTGAAAAAGCAGAAACTGTATAATTTAAATTGAATAAGACAATGAAAACATATATAAGCGGGTTAGCTTTGGCTCTGGTAGTACTGAGCGCCTGTACAGTTTCGAAAAATGTCGAAACACCAAAACCCGCATTGCCAGAAAGCTTTGGTAATGTGGCTGCAACAGCTGATACCAGCAGTGTTGCAGATATACCCTGGAAAAGTTTCTTTACCGATGTTACCCTTCAAAAACTGATTGATAGCGCGATTGTAAAGAACTATGATATGCAGATCGCTATCAAAAACCTGGAAGCCTCAAATTTGCTGGTGAAACAGGTGAAATGGAACAATGTGCCACAGATTGATCTTGGTGTGACTGCAAATACAACTCGTCCGTCAGATAACAGTTTAAATGGCTTGAGCCTGTCACAGGCTGGCATCAAAACCAAGCATATCGAGGATTATTCAGCCAATGCTTCCCTTTCATGGGAAGCCGACATCTGGGGTAAGATCCATAACCAGAACAAAACCGCAGTAGCTACTTATTTGCAAACTGCTGAGGCTAAAAAACTGGTGCAAACCAATATCGTAGCCAGCGTATCACAGGGCTATTACAACTTGTTAATGCTGGACGATCAATTGGCTATCGCTAAAAAGAACGTCAATCTGAATGACAGCACGCTGCGCATCATTAAATTACAATATGATGCCGGTCAGGTAACTTCACTGGCAGTACAACAAGCCGAAGCACAACGCCAGGCTGCTGCCGAGTTGGTTCCTCAGTTTGAACGCGATATTACTTTGCAGGAGAACGCGCTACAGATATTAGCTGGTTCATTGCCTGGTAAAATCGATAGATCAGCCTCACTGAATGATATTCATTTTGCAGATAACCTGTCAACCGGTGTTCCTTCAGCAATCCTGAGCCGCAGGCCCGATGTAAGGAGCCAGGAACTGGCATTGACCATCGCCAATGCGAATGTGGGTATCAACAAAGCCGAAATGTACCCTGCTTTAAGGATCACTGCACAAGGTGGCGTTAACTCATTCAAGGCAAGTAACTGGTTTAATATTCCTGCATCATTATTTGGTGTGGTAGGAGGTAGCCTGGTACAGCCATTGTTGGATCATAAAGAGTTAAAAACCAACTACGAGGTAGCCAAAGTAAACCGCGAAAAAACAGTGATTCAATTCAGGCAAACTGTGTTAGTGGCCGTTGGCGAAGTGTCTGATGCAATGGTGAAAATAGAAAAGCTGAAAGCACAGCAAACTATAGCTGAAGATCGTCTGAAAACATTGCAGAAGGCAATCAGCAACTCTAATTTACTGTTCCAAAACGGTATGGCTAATTACCTGGAAGTGATCACTGCACAAAGCAATGTTTTGCAAAGCGAGCTGGAGTTGGCTACTATTAAAAGATCAGAATTAAGCGCCGTATCGGACCTTTATAAGGCGCTGGGCGGCGGCTGGAGATAATATAAAAGGATGGGTAAAGCCATCCTTTTACCTCTTTATTTTTCATTCCTTTAACCTTTCGCAGTAATTTTTTGATCGATCTACAAGACTTTTATCATCCCAAAGTTGCTGCATCATAACAACGTCACAAAACAATCTAAAACAGAATAATTAGTCAACTTGATTGACTAATTATTCTACATTTGTGCCATTAGACTTACAGAGATGAAAGCAATTAATCAAATCATTAACCGGGTGAATAAAGTATTATTTACTTCACTTTTTATGGTGCTGACTGTAGCTACTGCATCAGCACAAAATGATTGGAAACTGAGTGCCGATAAAGAAGGCATTAAAGTATATACCAGCATTGTTCCTGATTCAAAAATAAAAGCGGTTAAGGTTGAATGCGATTTAAATGCGACGCCATCTCAGTTGGTTGCAGTGGTAATGGATGTGAACACAGCTACCGATTGGGTGTATCATGTAAAGTCTGCAAAGTTAATTAAGCAGGTATCAGCTTCTGAGCTTTATTATTATTCAGAAGTTAGTTTGCCCTGGCCAGCAGCAAACCGTGATTTTGTTGCCCATCTGACAGTAAGCAAAGATCCTTCAACTAAAATCATAACTATTGATGGTCCGGCTGTTCCCGGCTATGTACCTGTAAAGAAGGGAATTGTGAGGATTGACAACTCTTCCGGCAAATGGGTGATCACGCCAATTGGAACAAGCCAGGTACATGTTCAATATTCGATACATGTTGACCCGGGAGGCTCATTGCCTGCATGGCTGGTAAACATTTTTGCAACAGATGCTCCTCTGAAAATCTTCGAGAATCTGAAGGTACAACTGCAAAAACCTGCCTATAAAAATACAACTCTTGCATCTGTAGAAAACTAACAGAGCGCTCATCTTAAGACTTTTATCACAGTAAAGTCAGCCGTATCACGGCAATGTCACAATACCTGATTTAATGAATTTTTTAGTAAACTAAGTTGACTAATTTAGTCAACTTAGTTTACCTTTGTATCATCAATCACAACAGTTATGAAAACACCATGTATACATCTCGATCAGTCAGTTTTAGACAGCGCTAAAATGATGATAAACGAAGCTAAGAGCTTCAAATGGAGCAGGTTGTTGGCAATGTCGGGCATTACCTCCGACAGGGTAAATTATTACCTGACACTGTTGTTGAAACAAATTTTCAGCGATAATTTTTCAGGATCCGATGCAGAAACCGGTATGGTGCTCATTTTTCTGAAAAGTTGCTTCATATCAGCCACCGCATTTTTAAGTAACAATGTGGTAATTGATTTTGTCAAAGGCCTCAAAAAACAAAATGCAAAAGTAGTGGAACTGGCCGCTGAAGAAAATTTAAGCTATACAAAAGCCGCCTAATACCAATCACCGTAAGTAGTAAGATCATGAAAACCAATTATACATATAATATTATAAAAAGCGCACTCCTGCTGTTGTTCGTTGTGCTATCAACTGCCTTGATGGCCCAGCAAACTATCGTAAAAGGAGTGGTTACCGATGCTCGCACTCATGAAACCATGCCAGGCGTAAGCGTATCATTTGACGGCACATCGATTGGTAACAGCAGCGATGTGCAAGGTAACTATCGGATCATCACTGATGGCAATTATAACCGCATCAAAATTTCATTTATCGGCTATAAAACTCAGTATAAGGATATCGCTCCAGGCACAACCCAAACAGTCAATATTGTTTTAGTTGAAGATCGTAAAACCTTAAATGAAGTTGTTATCAAAAGCGGTAAAAAGACAAGATACACCAATAAAAATAATCCTGCTGTTGAACTGATTCGTAAGGTCATCGCCCATAAAGATCAAAACCGTATAGAGAATTACAACTATGCCGAATTCCAGCAGTATGAACGCGTGTTGTTTTCGTTGAGCGACCTTTCTGATAAGTTCAAACAAAAGAGAATATTCAAAAACTATCAATTCCTGTTTACTGAACAAGATTCAGATGCCATAGGCGGTAAGAACCTACTACCAATATACCTGGAAGAAAAGTTGTCTGATAATTACTATCGCAAATCACCTTATGTGAAAAAACAGGTGATTGAAGCCAATAAACAGGTGAAATATGATGAGAACTTTGTGGATAATGAAGGCTTGAAAACCTACTTTAACCGTTTATATATGGATATCGAGATATATGATAACAATATCCCCTTGCTGGGTAACCAGCTGCTTAGCCCTATTGCTGATGGCGCACCGGCCTTTTATAAGTTCTTTATTACTGATACTATTAAAGATGTTAGTCCGCAACTGATTGAGTTGAGCTTTACCCCACGCAATACCAATAATATGCTGTTTGAGGGTAAGATATACATCACTATGGATGGCAATTATGCAGTACAAAAGGCAGAACTGACAGTTAACAAAAACGTCAACCTGAACTTTGTGCGTAAAATGCAAACTACCCTGGCGTATACCAAAACAGAAACCGGTCGTTACCGCTTAAGCCAAAGTGATTTGAAAATAGATTTCGGTATCAATAAGAATAAAGGTGGCGGTGTGTATGGTGAGCGCATAGTGCTGATCAATAATTTCGCTGTCGACAAGCCACGCCCGGAATCAACCTACACTGGTCCTGCACAAATGATTGCTTTTGATGCCAAAGAAAAAGGAGATGAGTTCTGGAAAGCAAATCGCCCAGATACACTTAAACAATCGCAACTGGATATTTATAAGAATATCGATAGCCTGCAAACCATTCCATCCTTCAAGCGGACAATGGACCTGGTTACGCTGTTCGTAGCAGGATATAAAGCCGAAGGTCCGTTTGAAATTGGCCCTACAAATACCTTTTATACATTTAACTCCGTGGAAGGTTTCAGGCCCCGCCTGGGCGGCCGTACAACAACCGCTCTGAGTAAGCGCTATTATTTTGAAACTTATGGTGCTTATGGTGTGAAAGATGACAAATTCAAGTACTTTTTTAGCGGTACTTATTCACTCAATAATAAGTCTATTTATTCATTCCCGCAGGAATATATCCGGGCAAGTTTTCAGCACGATACCAAAATACCCGGAACTGAATTAGGCTTCGTGCAAGAAGATAACTTCCTGCTTTCTATCAAACGTGGTGAAAGCGACCTGCTGACTTATAACGATCAGTTCAAGATAGATTATGTACATGAATACCTGAACCATTTCTCTTATAAATTTGAATTTAGAAGCTGGGATCAGGCTCCCGGTGGTGCGCTTTATTTTCAAAACACAGAAAATGGTGTCTCTAATAGGATCAACACCCTGCAAACCACTGATTTGTCGGTTGAGTTGCGTTATGCGCCTCACGAAAAGTTCTACCAGGGAAAACTGTACCGTACACCAATCCCTGATAAATACCCGATCTTCACTTTGCGCTATGATCAGGGTTTTAAAGGATTACTTAAAGGACAATACAACTACCAGAGCGTAACTGCTGATATTACCAAACGATTCTACCTATCTCAATTGGGTTTTACCGATGTTGAGGCTGAAGGCGGGTATATCTTTAATAAGCTGCCGTTCCCATTGCTGGATATTCACCATGCTAACCAGAGCTATGCATTGCAACTGGAGTCGTACAACTTAATGAATTACCTGGAGTTTGTGAGCGACCATTATGCCAGCTTGAATATAGATCATCACTTTAATGGCTTATTTTTCAACAGGATACCGTTGTTGGATAATCTGAAATTAAGAGAGGTGGTGTCATTTAAGAGCCTTTGGGGTGGTTTAAGGTCTGAAAATAATCCGGCTAATGACGCTTCTTTGTTCCAGTTCCCGGTAAGAGAAGATGGCCGGACAATTACGCACTCATTGAACAATGGCCCCTATATGGAAGCCAGTGCAGGTATCGAGAATATATTCAAACTTGTACGGCTGGACCTTGTTAGAAGATTAAGCTACCTTGATAATCCCGATGCTCCAAAATGGGGAATAAGAGCAAGGGTTAAATTCCAGTTCTAAGACATACTTATTGGCGAAAATATTCGTTAAATTCGTAAACCAGATTGACTATTTGCCCGAAAGAAGTAAAATTGAAAAACATGTTAAACGAAGATACATCAAGAGTTGCCAGCAGACTGTTATACCTGCTGAAAAGACTATCAGACGATTGGTATTGTACTGAATTATGCCATGCTAACCTGAAAGGCTTTAACAACTCTTATATACCGATGTTTATGAGCATCGGTACCAAAGGAATATCCACTACCAAACTGGCCGCAAACCTGAACATAACTAAACAGGCTGCCAGCAAAGTGATCAAGGAACTAGAAGAATTGAACCTGGTGCGCAGCGAAAAATGCAGCACCGATGCACGGTCAATAATGTTGTACCTAACCGATGAAGGCATCGGCTTTTACGAACACCTGAGAAGCCAGATGAAGACTCTTGAAAATCAATACAAAAAAGTGGTTGGCGCCAAAAACTACGAGAATGCTATCAACGTAATGCTGAAACTGGTTGAATATCACCAGAATCTTGAAAAAGCAGCCGTGAATTAATAGTATTCCACTTTCATATATGCCCGATGCCTCTGCCAAAACAGGGGCATTTTTATTTTAAGAAAACAGGTATCGCCTAATGTATTAGTTTCAATTAAAGTATGTAATTGTCTTTTTCTTTATTACAAATTGATTTTTAGTAATTTAACTTAGTGTATAAATTACACTTTTATGATAAATTATTCAATAACTCATTGTACCTTTGTATTGTATTTAGATGATGCTGTTAGCATTTGATGAATACAATAAAACTTAAGAACAATGAAAACCAAAATTTTATCTATCATCCTGTTATTCGTTGCAATTGCAGGATTTTCAAAATCAACTTATGCTGCTGCAAGTAATGCAGATTATACCCTTTTAAAAGAGATCAAAGCTGTTAATAAGATCGAAGTTCGCGGAAATGTAGAACTATTTATTTCTGACAGTCCGGTTGAACAGGTTAAAGTTTACAACAAGTACTATTCTGAAAATGCTTTGGTTCAGTACAACAACGGTACTTTAAGGATCACTTCTTATAATGCTGAAAAGCTGATCGTGTGGGTAAGCACTGATGATCTTCGCGCTGTAACCGCTTATGACAACGCTGAAGTAAGAACATTCGGAAAGCTTTCTAAAATTGAGTTCGATGTTGACCTGCACAACGACGCATCTGCAAATTTGAATTTGGATGCTTACAGTGCTAACGTTAAATTGAACGATCATGCCAAAGCTGAATTAAGTGGTAATGCAACAGAGTTCGGATTAACGGCCAATACTAATACAACCGTAGTTAAAAACGATTTTAAAGCAGAACACTTTACCGATAACAAGATCAATACAGTTACTACAGCTAATAATGATGATTTAACTATACTTGAATAAGCACGACTTTGGATTTGGATTAAAAGCCGTCCCGATTTTATCGGGCGGCTTTTTTTATGCCTTGTAAACCCGGTGCATAGTTGCCTTCAGATCGGTGTAGAGTTGCTTATAGATGCTAAAGTTCCTGCTATAAACGTCCCGGTTTCCGGGATTGGGTTGATAGATAATTAAATCATCACTGGCTTTTGGATATTCTTTCAAAGCACCGATCAGTTTCAAAGCAATAAATGCAGCCCCAACAGCCGAAGCATCATCCGCCTGCAGAATAGCTAATTTTTTGCCTGTTATATCAGCCAGTGTCTGTACCCATATCTCAGACTTGGTAAAACCACCGCTAATATTGATCTGCTTTATCGGTTCGGAGTTTTCCTGTACGGCATCCAACACATCCCGCATGGCAAAGCAAATCCCTTCCAAAACAGCTCTTGAAAAATCAGCCTGGGTGTGCTGTAATTTCACTCCAAAGAAGTTGCCGCAGCTTTCGCTGTCCCATATCGGCGCACGTTCACCGGTGAGATAGGGCAGGAAGATTAAACCATTGCTTCCCGCCGGCACTTTTTCGATCTGGCTGAAAATATGTTCGTAGTCTTTTTCAGTCGCATTAGCTCCGGCTGTATTTTTTACCCACCACTGCATGGCCACGCCGCCATTATTGATCGGTCCGCCGCAGATATAAGTATTTTTATCCAGGATATAACTGAAGGTCATCGCTTCAGTGTTTGGCAGAGGCTTGTTACTTGCCACCCGAACTGCGCCACTGGTACCAATGGTCATTGCAGCAATCCCCGGTTCAGTTGCCATACTTCCTAAGTTAGCCAGACAACCATCACTTGCCCCAATTACGAAAGGGACATTTTTATTAAGAAAATCTAATGCTGAGCTTGTTTTAGAATAATCTGTTGAAACAGGTTTAGAAACAGCATCAGCTTTAATTTCTGCCAGTTTTAAAGCTTCCTCATGCCATTCAAAGTTGGTGATGTTAAATAGGCCAGTACTTGAGGCAATAGAATAATCAATCACAAACTCATTAAACAGCTTATGCCAGATGTATTCCTTTATCGAAATAAACTTATGAGCTTTATGAAATAGTTCAGGATCATTCTCTCTTAGCCAAATCAGTTTGCATAATGGCGACATGGAATGAATAGGAGTGCCGGTAGCTTTATATATCGACATACCCAGGTTACTCGCCCTTACGTCAATCGCAATTTCCGCGCTACGGTTATCAGCCCAGGTCATCATCGGTGCTAATGCATTGCCGTTTTTATCAACAGCAATGAAACTGTGCATGGCGCTGCTTAAGCTGATCGCCAATGGCGGCGCTCCAGTTTGGCTAATAATAACTTTGATGCTTTCAATAAATGCCTGCCATATTTGTTCCGGGTCCTGCTCATGATAGCCCTGCTTTGGAGCGTTGAACGGATA
>NZ_DATCRU010000029.1:0-39987 GCF_036568825.1 Mucilaginibacter sp.
ATCTCATTGATTTACAGCATTTAATATACTTAAAATCCATGAGAAAAACAAGTTAAATATTTGATAATCAGATATTTATATCAACATATTAACACCCATAAAATGAAAAAGTCGGAAGATTTATTCTTCCGACCATCACTGCCCTTTAGAGTGCCTTTCTGTTTATGATCGAATAAAAAGTGGTTATGATTGGATGAAAGCAAGCAAATCTTTGTTGATAGTCGCAGCTTCTGTGGCAGGCATACCATGAGGGAAACCTGGGTAAGAAATCAATTTTCCATTCTTCAATAGCTTTACAGCCTTCGCGCCCGTAAGGGGAAAAGGAACGATCTGATCGTCTTCGCCGTGCATAACTAATACCGGAATATCTACGCTTTTAAGATCTTCTGTAAAATCTGTTTCGGAGAAAGCCTTAATACAGTCGACATGAGCTTTTACAGCGCCCATCATTCCCTGGCGCCACCAGTTGTCGCGGATTCCTTGTGATACTTTTGCGCCTTCGCGGTTGAAGCCGTAAAACGGAATGGTAAAATCCTGGAAGTATTGCGCCCGGTTGTTTGCTGTGCCTTCCCGTATTTCGTCAAATATGCCCATTGGAATACCGTCAGGGTTATTCTCATTTTTAACCATTATCGGTGTAACGGCGCTAATCAGCACAGCTTTGGCCACACGGCCTTGTCCATGTTTTGCAACGTACCTGATCACTTCACCGCCTCCGGTTGAGTGGCCAACATGGATCGCGTCTCTCAGGTCAAGCGCCTGGGCAAGTTCAGCTACGTCGGCTGCGTAGGTATCCATGTCGTGCCCGTCGGCAGTCTGGCTCGATCTGCCATGGCCGCGGCGGTCGTGGGCGATAACCCGGTATCCGTGTTGCAGGAAAAACATCATCTGCGCATCCCAGTCGTCGCCGGATAATGGCCACCCGTGATGAAAAACAATTGGTTGGCCGGTTCCCCAGTCTTTGTAATAAATTTCGGTTCCGTCTTTTACTGTAATTTTACTCATTGGTTTGATTTTAATGGTTGATGATAAGTTTCCATGATAGATTAGGCCGCGCTATCTACCGCAACGAAGGTAGGGAACAGAACCGGATTGATGATGTTCCAATTACGTTTAAAATTGTATGGATTATGTAAAAAAGACTGGGACTTATCATTTCGAACAGCATATATGACAAGAACTCCGTTACTGGTCGGCTGAACGTTTAATTTTCTTAACATACCGACTGCTTATCCATCCCATTTTGGCCGCTTTATGAGTAGTATCTTCAGATTCCTTATAAAATAGGTTTGCGTCCTGCTCGTAGAAATAATGTCCGTATGAACTATAATCACGGTCAATTTCTACCAACCACCACACGCGACCAGTTTTATCCGTTTGTACTGCAACAGCCCTGCCTTTTGTGCCTTTATTTAGGGTATCAATCGTGTTTCCTATAAGTGAATCCTGTGGAATTGCCCGATCATTAATTGTATTGTCGTCAATAACCGGCGCTAAACGCATTTTATAATTGTTATTCAATACTTCAAAATATATAGGATGATTTAAAAATTTTTTTGGCCAATAGGTACTATTAATACTGGCGGTTGTATAAGTATTGACAAATTTTAATGCCCCATCGTCATATTTGACATTATAAACTTTGCAGAAATCAATATAATCTTCACAACAACCGGAGTCAACAAAGTAAACGTTTGTCAATTTGTGATCTGTAAATCTCATGGCGGCTACGCTTTGTGTCTCCCTGAATACTAATTTAAAATCGTTGCCGGTGTTCAGCAAAAAAGCCACTTCCTGAGGTTCTCCACCACTATTGCCCTCGTAAATTATGTCGTCCAATCCATCACCATTAAAATCAAGTACGTGTAAAGTTTTTTCAAATTCAGCTCTACGCAATTTGGTAATATCCTGATCCGTGCAATATGTCGGGTATTCATTTTCGAGTAAATGTGAAGCAAGTTTTATAAACCTTTCTTTAAGGGGGGCATTCTGTTTTTCAAGGGATGTCCAATTAAATCTCTGGGCATCGCTGTATGGGAAAAGTGGAAGATACGATGATTGGTCTGTCTTTGAATTGCAATTTGAAAATAAAGCAATTGTGATAACGATAGCACATTTTATGCCGTATAGTTTACCGTCAAGAGTAAAATTCATGTGTAGCTTAGTTAGAGAAGTTGTGAAATAAGGTTAAGGATACAGAGTAATATAAAGAACGGTTAGGCACCGTAAAGCTATTGAATTTTCACCAATTAAAGCGATGGGGATATTCTGGACATAAAAAAAATATTTTTTACCTCAACTATTGCAACGTACGTTTTTAATACATACCTTTGGTTTATGAGTTTGTTTAAGAAGGATACACCCGCTGAAATGGTACCCACAAAAACCGAAATGGACGTGTTGCAGGTTTTGTGGCAGTATGGCCCGTCGACTGTGCGTTTTGTGCATGATAAGCTGAATGAGCAGAAAGAGGCGGTGATTTATACCAGCACATTGAAGCTGATGCAGGTGATGAAAGAAAAAGGGATGCTTGACCGTGACGAAAGCAGCATGAAACACGTCTATAGTGCAGCGTTGCAGGAGGATAAGGTGAAAGGGAATATGCTTGGCCGTTTTGTGGATTCGATGTATAATGGGTCGCCAAGCAGTTTGATGATGGCTTTACTGGGCAACGACAAAACATCGGCAGAGGAATTGCAAAAGATAAAGGATCTGCTAAACGAATTTGATGGTAAATAATTAAAAACCAATATGAACCTCCACCTTGATACCGCGGCGCAACGCATCATACAGGCCTTCAGCTGGATGCTGATCCATTCGCTTTGGCAAGGCTTGGTGCTGGCTATAGTAACAGCGGTTGTGCTTATTGCTACAAAGAAGTCGGGAGCAAGGCTGAGGTATAATTTGGTAGCGGTTCAGTTTTTATTATTTATAGCGGCCTGTTGCTGCACATTTGTATGGGAATGGTATCATGCCCATATAAAGGCTATCGGACCATTGGCCGGAACCATTGGTAATGAGGCCTCACAATGGTTCAGCTTTGATGCTGAAAGTATCCGGCGTTTTGCAAAAACCTGCGTCAGCTATTTTACTGCCAATGCGCCAATGGTGGTATTGCTGTGGTCGGTTTTGTTTGTTTTCCGCTCGGTGCGTATGATGGGTAGCCTGGTATATATCCATCGCGCAAAAAACAAATATACCTATGCGCCGCCTGCCAATTGGCAGCAAAGAGTGGAGGTTTTGTGCGAAAAATTGCAGATCAACAAAGCGGTTCGCTTGCTGGAATCGGGCTATGTAAAAGTGCCCATGGTGATCGGTCATCTTAAGCCTGTGATACTGATGCCTGTAGGATTGCTTGCCGGTTTACCTGCCGAACAGGTAGAGGCTGTATTATTGCATGAACTGGCACATATACGCCGTCACGATTATGTGGTGAACTTTCTGCAAACATTAGCCGAAACGGTCTTCTTCTTTAATCCCGGTTTGTTGTGGATGTCGTCGTTACTGAGAGATGAACGCGAGAATTGCTGTGACGATATTGCCCTGGAGCAAACAAAAAATAGGCGTGAGTTTGTGCAGGCGCTCATCAGCTTTAAAGAGCATGCGCTTAATAATAATCAATATGCCGTAGCGTTCCCGGGTAAGAAGAACCATCTGCTGCACCGTGTAAGCCGTATTATGAGCAATAAAAATCAAACACTCGGCCCGTCTGAAAAGGTGTTCTTTATGATGGGCATTGTAACGTTGTCGCTGGTAGTGGCTACTGCGGCAATTGCACAGATAAGGCCTGCAGAATATAAAGCTGCTAAGGAAAAGATCAATAGTATCTTGTCTGTTGATGCTACTCCGCCACCTGCCAAACCGTTACATCAGGATAAAAAAGTTTATTCCTATAAATCTATTGTAAAATCTGACGAACTAAAGAGTCCTGTGGAATATGCGGAAGCGGCATATAAATCAACCAGGGAAGATGAACTGAAAGCAAAACAAGAGGCTCAACAGGCATTAGCTGCCGAACTGGAGCAAAAGAAACGTGACCAGGATGAGTTTGTACGTGCGCAGGAACAGAATCAGAGGGATCAGCAGCAAGTGAAACGGGATCAGGAACAAGCAAAACGGGACCAGGAAAAGGCGGTATCCGATCAGCGAAAACAAAAGGAGCAAGCGTCAAGTGACCAGGAGCAAGGACGCCGCGATCAGGAGCAGGCAAAAAGAGACCAGGCACAAGCTCTGAAAGACCAGGAACAGGCACGTCGTGATCAACAACAGGCACTGCTAGATCAGGAGCAAGCGAAACGGGATCAGGAACAGGCCAAACGTGACCAGGAGCAGGCAGTTCGCGACGGACAAATGGCGAAAGTGAACGATGAACAGAACCGTGCTAATGATGCTCAAAACCAGGTAAACAACGAGCAGGCCGCCCGTAATGCTGAACAAGCCCGCAAGAATGCAGACCAGGCAGTAAAGAATGAGATACAGAACGCACGTAACAGAGAGCAAAGTCGCCTTAACGAGGAACAGGCAAAAAGGAATGACGAACAGGCTAAGAAAAACAAAGAGCAAGCAAAAAAGAACCAGGTAAGTGTACAGAATTAATAGTAGCATAATCCGGCCGGTTTAAGGAGGTGGCAGGCGCAGCCGCTGAAACAAATCAGGCGTCTTTATAAATCTAAAATTTCATGTTTTTAAAAATCCGCCCTCGGGTGGGGTGGTAGATTATTGTTCAAATTTTAAACTTAAGATCAACAAAAATGAAAGCAAAATACCTTGGGCTAATGGGGATGCTATTGGCCGCAATGACTGTATCGGCACAAATAAAAAAGTCGGCTAAAACAGCTTACGATGACGACAGTTACAACAGTTATGACCGCATACATACCGTGGAAGGCAAAAAAGTGGAGGATATAAAAGTAAACCGCAATGATAAAGTCTATAAGGCGGAATTTGTAAATGAGAAAATGACCGTGCTGTATGTGGATGGCGAAAAGATACCACAAGCTGACTGGAGTAAATATTCGGATGAAATAGCAGCGATCCGCGTGCAGATAGAGCTTAATAAAGAGCAGGCAAAAGCAAATGCAATACAGGCAAAGAAAAACCAGGAACAGGATCGGCTGAACGAAGAGCAGGCAAAGCGTAATGCTGAACAGGCTGTAAAGAATGAGATACAGGCAAAGAAAAATGCCGAGCAGAATGCCCGCAACGCAGAGCAAGCCCAGCGTAATGATGAGCAGAATGTAGTAAATAAAGAGCAAGCTAAACGTAATGCAGAGCAGGCGGTACGAAATGACGAGCAAGCCAAATTGAACCGGGAACAGGCCGCCCGTAATGGTGAACAAGCTAAAAAGAATGCAGAGCAAGCCGCAGAGACCGAACGTTTTATAAAGGAGCTTACCAAAGACCTTGTGAATGATAAGATTATTCCGGATGCGAATAGCCTGAAATATTTCAGCCTGAATACAGAGGGTATGACAGTGAACGGCGTGAAACAACCGGACGAGTTGTATAAAAAATACAAAGAAAAGTATAGCAAGCAATCATCCGGAGGGTTCAACTATTCACGGGATGGTATTATTATAACTAACTAACACTAGTTACTACAAGAGTTGGTAATTAAATAATTGGTAAGGCGAACATCAAAAACATAAAACAATGGGACCGTTTTGCATTACTGTTTTTTTAACCATGTGTATCACAGTTTATATTTTATTAAAAACAAGCAGAAGATGAAAATTACATTAAAAAGTGCCCTGTTGATAGGCGTACTAATACTAAGTACGGCCGCCATGGCGCAGCAAAAGAGCAAAAGGAGAACGGCGTATGTACAAAGCGGAAGTACGGAGTACGGCAACAATGTCTACACTTATAATGAAGAAGGCGGGGTTTTACATGAATATATCGAGACCCATTGGAAAGGCGATAAATATGAAATGAAACTGGTAGGCGGTAAGCTAGCCTTGCTGGTTGTGGACGGTGAGAAAATAGCGCCTGCCGATTATGGTAAGTACAGCGAAGTAATAAGCGAAATACGCGCGCAAATAAAACGTGACCGCGAACAAGCCAAGCGCGACCAGGCACAGGCCGTGCGGGATCAGGAACAAGCCAAACGCGACCAGGAACAGGCAAAAAAAGACCAGGCACAAGCAATAAGGGACCAGGAGCAGGCAAAGAGAGATCAGGAACAAGCTGGAAAAGACCAGGAGCAGGCTAAACGCGACCAGGAACAAGCGGGCAGAGATCAGGAACAGGCTAAACGTGACCAGGAGCAAGCGCAACGCGACCAGGTTCAGGCAAAACATGACCAGGAGGAGGCTGAAGAAGACCAGCGTGTGTTGAAACTGATGATGAGCGATCTGGTAAAAGATGGCATAGTTTCCAGTGAGGATGATGTGCACTCACTGCGTATGAATGCAGATGAGATGTGGGTAAACGGCAAAAGGATGACAGATACTGTGTTTGAAAAATACAAAAATAAATACCCCCGTTTTGCACATGGCCATAACGAGGGTGGTAATTTTAATGGGTTGAATGTAACGAATTGAGCAAAGGGGTTCGGCCCGACCTGCCCTTCTCCCCAAGAGAAGGGCTTTTCTTTTTAAAGCCTGGTAACCGTTCACAGATCACTGGTTAACTGCAATACCTAACAACTTTAATTAACAAGTGTTGAAATGTTGATATCTAAACAGTTACGTGTATTGAAGCCGTATGTAAATTCACATCATTCTAAGCCAAAACAATTATGAGTAAAGATGAAGTGATCCGGTTTCTGCAACTGGTAAAATATTACGAAGCGTTCCCAATCAATAAAGAACATTCGTCCTACAAAAAAATGGTTAAATACTGCCGTTGGAACGAGCTGGTAGTCGTTACTCCGGATGATCTGTGTGTGCTTTCTGATAAAGGTGTTAAACTCTTGACTGATGAAAACCGCAAGCCTGCACACCGATCATTGTTGGAAACAGAGTTGCAGCGAAAAGATGAATCAGTAAAAGCAACTTATTGGCTTGCCGGTGCTGCCGTATGTGTATTGGTGTTTTACGAGCTTTTTATAAAGGGTTATCTGCATTAATTTATTAAAAATAAGGATGTTAATTTAATGCTTACTATGCTTATTGGCATAATTTAACGTGTAAAAAAATTAATCACTGTCGTTGCTATAAATCTCATTTTCAACTAATTGTGTTAAAATGGTCTTAAGTGCAGCTTCACGTGCCCATTGTTGTTCTACGGGGCTGGCATCCTCACGATACCATTTAATGGCCTCACTGATCTCGATGCGGGTTTTGTAAGCAAAGTTTCCCTTTGGGTGTAATTTTGTACCCTCATAGCTGTTCAGGTTTTCGGCCCGTATTATTTTGGCGAAGTTTTTCAGGCTGACATCGAGCTGCAGGCATTCGTCAAGCGAATTTTTAAAATCTTGTTTGTCTTCTAACCAGAGGGTTAGCATATCGCCGTTGATTTCGTGTTCGGCAATAGAAATGCGGCTGTAGTCGTAATCTACAGAGATTACCAGCCACCATAATTCGTCTTTGAGTTTTTGGTTTAGTTTTATCATGTGTATTGTTTATTGGTTCATTTGTTCAATGGTTCATTGGTGGGTGCTTTAAGTGGAGCAGGTTAGTCATCGGGCATTAGTCACCAGGTTCTCTTGGGAAGAATAACTGATAACTAATGGCAAGTGACAAATGACTACCTGAATTTTGGCAGCCAGCCGGGGAAATACTTTTGTATCTCGGCAATGTGGGTACTGTACCTATTGCAGGCGTTTAGGTAGGCCTGGTAGCGTAACAGTAATTCAGGGTTTGTTTCGGGATGGTTCCCGCTCTGGTCGGAAGGTGTTCGTAATGCGGAATAGGCTAAGTACATAATCACTGATCTTTACAATATGATGGTTTGGTATATAATTCTTTTACTTGAAAAGTTTTTTCTTTAAATTCTGTAATTTTGAAACCAAGCCTTCAGAATTTTGTTGTACTTTCGAGAGGAATTATAATGCAATTATAAAGAATTATCAGTATTTTTACAAAATAAGATAAAGAAAAACTTTTCCACATTTATGCAAGATCAGTCAAAAACAAATAAGGTAAAGCGGATTCGTCCTGAAACTCTGGAGTTTATAATCCTTTATAACCAGCTCAGGGGGAAAGCTTTTAATGGGAATGCACAGCTGGCGGAAGTGCTCGGCTTCAATTCCCCTGCTTCGATCACTGAAATCATAAAGAGCCGGCAGAATATTGATCCGGATAAGCTTCAAATTTTTAAAGATAAATACAAAGATTTCCTGAATGATGCAAAGTCTGTCGCAAACACTCAACCTCAGTCTACGAATTTTGAGGGTATACCGATGTATGAGGTGGTGGCCACAGCATCTGGTGTGGAAGTTTATAAAGATATTAATGACAGTACGCCAATTGGCCACATGAACTTTCCGGGTATAGAGGATTGTGATTTTGCATTGCCTGTTTGGGGACACTCGATGTATCCTTACCTGGAAAATGGCTGCTGGGTGGCTTTGAAGGTGATCCATGACAATAAAATACTGCCCGGCGAAGTGTACTATATTGAATGGGGGGACTACCGCATGTATAAACGCCTGCTCGCCGGTGATAATGAGGATGAGGTGATCGCTCATAGCGACAATACTACTGAGCTTATCGGTGACCGGTTGAAATATGCACCTTTCATTATTAAAAAAGAAGATATCAAAAAGTTATGCCTTGTGAAGGATATTCATAAGAAGCATAATCATTAGTGAGTGGTGAGTGGTGAGTAGTGAGTAGTGAGTAGTGAATGGACTTTCTGTAACTTCGCGTTGGTTGCAGGAAATTTTTCGATAACTTGCATAGATCTCACTTGTCGCTATGGCTATTGCTCTTTATGTTTTGATTTCAAAATTGATAAAGTAAGTAGTTTCTCAAAACCTATTTAGGATAAAAGGATTAGTTCAGAAATCAGTGACAAACGTCTATAGTGAAGACTGCAAAATATATTCGCTGACATCCTCGCAATTCATATTCAGTCACAAATTTAATACGAGGTTTAATGGGGTGACTCCAGGCTCAGAGGAATACATTTTTAAGCTGACCGATAGAGCAGAGTTATTTTAACTCTTTTCTGCGGTAGGCCTGGTGTCGATATTAGTCATCGGTACAAGGCTGCGGCCACCAAGCAAACGGGCAGTGAAAAAGTAGATCCACACCAGTCGTGTAATTACTATCAAGCGCTCAAACACTCCGGTCAGGCTGCCTTTGTGTGTTGCAGAGTAAGTAAAAAGGATGCTTAGTGCAATCATAAACAATACGCTCAAAATTGTATATGTTGTCCATCCATGCCATTGTGGGTTGGCTGAGAAGCGGCCGTTAAACAAAAGCAGCCCCATGATAAGTGACAAAAATATAATTCCACCTGTGTAAAGCTGCACCTGGTGATTGAGACAAATGCCCAGTATGATTGAACCTAACCCCGTGAGCAAGTGAAAAAATGGGATTAGTGTACTTCCAAATCCACCTTCAAGTTCTTTACGCAAAGCGATGGCGAACACGCAGATCAGAAAGCCGGATATGATGTAATTCAGCGATTGAACCCAGCCATAAGGCTGCAGCTGAAGCCGGCTGATCGACTCGTGTATCATGTAATAGTTGGGCGATATCACCCCGAAGCAAAAATAAACGGTGCTAAATAATATGGCGCCTGCTACGCCCGAACATAATAATGCAGTTTGCAAACTTGTTCGCGGCGAAAGTAAGGAATCACTCGCGTCGGGTTCAGTCATGATAAAACGTTTTCAAGGCAGGGTTTAACACATACCAGGTATCAAACCGCGACTAAAGTAGCTATTTTACCCCAAAAAGAAGGATGGGTTGCGGGTAATTGTAAAATATTAGGGGGATTTTTATCCGTTCGGTCGTATTTACGTCCGTTTCAACGGGGAGAGGCGGGCTTAGGCTACCTGGCGTTCGTGGCCTGTGCCGTCATGCTGCCAGGCATCAACTACACTGTTTGTCAGTCCGTTGCCTTGTAATTTCTGCTCAAGCTTTGCCATGCATTTGCGTGTAAAATAATCGCAGCAGCAGCGAAGCGTGATCTGCCCATTTTCCAATCTAACCAGCGGCCTGATGTTATGCAATGGGCAGGTACTGGTTTCGAGGTCTAGTTTTATGGTAGAGTAATTCATGGTATAGGTACTATTTGATAATAGTGGTATAAAATTACGGTCAATTATTGCTCTTGCACTTTCTTAATTCTCAACATTGTGTTGATAGCCTGACCGGGATTATTTATTCTGTCTGCTTGTAACTCATTTATTAACAGATCATTCTCCCAATTGTTCAATATGGTTTCAAAGGATAGGCCTTTTAACTTGGTTTCTAATTTTGAAATATATTGTCGTGTAAGGAAAATGCAACAGCATCGTATTGTAAAACGGTCACTATCAATAACTAGCGCCGGATGAGCCTGGTGTATAGGGCACATCTGGCTTTTTATTAGTATTCCCTGTTCGTTATTGTTCATATATGATGCTTAAAAATATATACTCCTGATCTGTGATTTTTTGATCAACATTGTAAAATTATATACAAAAAGGGGGAAAAGGCCAGGTGAAAACACCGGACTTGATTGCGGTTTTTACGTAATATTTAACTTATAATCCAACAGTGAATATAGCATCCCCCAAACATAACAATAGCCAGGCCTCGCGCCCAGCTACAGTTATCTAATTAATTTAACTACGTTATTTTCAATGCAAGTATTGTGCCAGTATTTTCTGATATGGATAAGTATTTTAATTTAAAGGAAATTTTAATCCTGCAATACCCAATATGGATATTCTTTATTGAGCATGAACAAACCCCTGGCTTCATTCATACATTCTTCATGAAACTCACTGCAACAACAGCCAATTTGGAGCTCGTTTCCCATTATTTCTACAACAGGATGCACATCATGAACCGGACACAGCATGGTCTCAATGATTGATTTAACAGTTTCGGCAGATTCCATAATCGAAAGATTGATTAAATAGATAACCAATGAGTATTAACTTTAGTTTAAAAAAATTTCAGAAAAATGCAAATCGAATTGACACAGAGAGGATTATTTAGTGAATTTGTGAGTGGTGAAATAGTGAGTGGTGAATTAGTGAATGGTGAAATAGTGAGTGGTGAATTAGTGAATAGTGAAATAGTATAGTGGTTGGGCTTTTTTTAGAGATTCAATTATTTGCTGTTAGAAGAATAAGTTATTCTGAAGATAGTTCCTTTAAGGTCGTCGGCAACATATAGTGAACCGTCAGGGCCCTGGGCTATACCCATTGGACGATATTTTATGGGGCCGGAAGGTTTATTTAAATCGACGCCTGAAAAATTATCGGCAAATATCTCCCAATCACCCGATGGCTTGCCATTTTTAAATGGTACAAAAGCTACGAAAAAGCCTTTTTTAAGTTGACTCGATTGATTGTGAAAAACAATAAAAGCCCCATTTTTATATTTTTCAGGGAACTGGTTGCCTGTGTAAAATAATAAATCGTTAGGGCCAAGGTGTGCCGGGAAAGCCACAACGGGGTTCAGGTATTTATCTTCAACTGTTTTTTTGCCATCGCCACCATATTCGGGCGATAGTATTTTCTTTTTCTTAAAAGGGTCGTAATAAATAAATGGCCAGCCCGCGTCATCGCCTTTGCGGAGTTCGTACATTGTTTCGGCAGGCAGTTCAGCGCTTTGTTGAGGCGTATAATATTGCGGAAATTTATCATCGAACGAACCACGGCCATGTTGCGCTGCAAATAATGAGTTGGTACTGCCGTTCCAATCTATCCCCACTACATTTTTTAACCCCTTTGCATAATGCACGCCATCGCTGTAAGTTTGATTGGATTTATCCGCCTTAAATTGCCATATCCCACCAACGGAATCCAATAACGGGCAGCCCGGAATACCTTCTCCCGACCCCTCTTTACGGCAGCTCTCGTTATAGGAGCCGACAGCTACATACAAGTTACCCTGATCGTCGAGTGCTATTGATTTGGAATTGTCCCGTTTTCTATCTACCAGACCTTTCACAATCATTTCGCCTTTTGAGGTATCGGCAATTTCCTCCTTATCATTTAGTTTATACCGGTATACGGCTGAATTGGATGATGAATATAAGTATCCGTTTTTGATGCGAATGCCTGTGCCAGGGTAGCCTGCAAACGCACTTTTCTGTTCCATTACACCGTCATGATCGGTATCTGTGAGGAAAACAATACCCTTACCATCTTTGAGAGCATTTAGTTTTACATAGATATCTCCCTGACTGTTTACAGCCAAATGTCTTACCGGGCCTAATGAGTCTGCAATTATTGTAGCCGAAAATCCATCGGGCAGTTTTAGGTTAGCTTTGGCGGGCGCTTTACTTTTATGGCAGCCCGAAACAACGGTGAACGCAAGCGAAAGGCATGCGGCGGCTAAAACTACTTTACGCATAAGGAAAAAAATGATGTGGTTTTAATTGTCGCGGGCAAATCTATCGAAAATATTATCTGTCCGAATTACAATTTAAACTATCGCATGATTGTTACGAAAATTGATTTCAACAGATTATGTCCATCGCAGACACCATATTATAGCAATCATCATAACCAATACAACGACTCCCCATAAAATATAACGAGCGGCAATACTATCGGCGCGATAATCGGGATTGCGTTTATAGCGTTTGGTTTTTATATCCCAGACGTATTCAGATACGTCTGGATTTACATTTGGGTTTTTAAGTGACTCAGTACGATCAGGCATCGGCAATAAGGTTTATCCTAAGATAATTAGAATTTTAGTTACTTCAAACTGAGGCGGAGGAAAAAGCAGTAGTATTATTTGCCGTGGGCACTATGGTGGACTATAAGAGCATGATCGAAATCATGTTTGCAACTGCGGCAGAAATAGGTGGTATGTTTTTTCAGGACACCCAGGGCGATATAATAAATAGCGAGAATTATGCCGATGCAGAACACTGTTTCGCTAAATATGATAAATAACATCAATCCGGCGTTCCACTCGCCGGGTTTTAGCAAGGGGGCACGGATTACCAGGTAACCGAGAACAATAAAGACAAAGCATACTGCTGCAAACAGAAAATAACGTCGCCTGCTGTGGACAGCGATATTTTCGCATTTACATTTCGGACACTGTAACTTTTCCATTACAAATCGCTATATATAAAGTTAACAAAATTTTTTATCGAATGCAAGGGGGAATTAGTGAGTGGTGAGTAGTGAATAGTGAGCGGTGAATAGTGAATAGTAAATATTGACCATTCACTATTCACCACTCAACTATTTAACTATAAGTATTGATGTTGTAACGGTTATTTTCATTAAAATAAATAAAATTAATTTAAACAATGTTGTTACAAATGAGGTTGATTTAAGTAATTGTCTTATTGATTAACCAAAAAATCAATTAAAAACTATGAAAAAGTTATTTGCAGCGCTGTTGTTATCAGCATTCACATTCGGAACAATTGCTGTGTCAGCTCATCCAATTATGCAACAGGACACTACCAAGAAACATAAGATGAAACGCGACACAATGAAGAGAGACACTATGAAAAAACCACAGAAAAAGTAGAGGTCTTTTTTGAATAGTCCTGAAATAGTCAACCTATTTCAGGACTATTCATGATGTTATTTAATCAAAAATCGTCAGAGCGTTTGCTCATAGTGGCTGTTAGCAAATCGATCTTCTTTAAGAATAAGGCGTCCATAGCTTTTAGCACACGTTTCTCTTTACCTACCCCAATAACGCCACCGCCTTTTTCCTTATTCAGGTCGAACAAAGTATGCGGATCAGTTTTATTCCCATCTTCGTAGCTCACAGTGATATTATCAATGGTATAGCGGTAACGCCCCTTCTTCATTTCAATTTTAATGGCATATTTCAGCGTCATAGGTTCGTCGCCTATGCCGGTTTGGGTTTTATAAGTTGCAGGTTCCTCTATATCGGCTATTACTGTGCCTCCCGTGGCATCGTCGGTAGTAATTTTAGTGTTAACCAGGGCAAGCTTGGTTATAAATAATTTTGCATCCTTGTACAGATCAGAAACCGTAAATGAGGTATCCACTTTTACCACATCGCCATAATAAAGGTAACGGTCTTCGGCTTTGTAATTAAACGGGTCCTGTTTAGTTTGAGCAGATGCAAACAAGGGGATTAAAAAAGCTGCGGCAAGTAATATCTTTTTCATACGGGTAAAGGTTTTGTATGATCAAGTTTAGTCAAATTATCTGGCATTGATGCACTTGCATTAAAAAATCCTGCAAAATCTGATCGGTAACTGATAAACCGAATTTGTTATAAGAATTACTCCGGAAAGAATAAAACCCGATTAGTCAAGCGACGATCTGCGGCTTCCCCATTTGATAATCGACAGGTCTAGCTGAACCAGGATGATGTGAGCCATTACGAACAAAACAAAATAAAAAACGAGGGTTTGCAGCCAGGTGCCCACGCCGAAGTTATTGATAATGAGTTGGAAAAGGTTGTTCGCCATAGTCAGGGGGAATAAATATACGTAACTAAAACTTAAAAAAGCAAGTGTGCACAGGGGTGATGCAAATACAGTTAGAATTAATTATTCTGTAAATTTAATTAACTTATAAGAATAAACAATGACTTTTATTAACCTATTTGTGATGATTGTTGCCTTAATGAAAAGATTCTAATTTTTTAAATTTTAAGCGTTGATTATCAATTCGATACAAAATTTCCGTAAAAACGCATAAAATCATGTGCAAGCAGATAAAAGTTGTATCTGTTTGTACTTCAATTGAATATGATTTTTATAAAAATTTTGTTACAAATGCGGCTTTTAATAACCAATAATTAAGCAGGGTTCTCAATCCAGTCTTTTTTCATAACAATAAAACCGAAGGTTGGGACGAAAGCTCAACCCTATTTCCCCGGCGTATTTATAACCTAGCTTCGGAAACAATTGCTGTGTAGCCCGGTTGCTGGTATTTGTATCGATGCGGAGAGTTTTTATGCCGCGTCTGATTGCTTCATCTTCGGCCTGCTGCATTAGTTTGGCTGCAATACCTTGTCCGCGATAGCGGGTACTTACTGCCAGACGGTGTGTCACGATGGCGGTTTCATTCAGATCCCAGCCCACCTGTGCGTACTCAGGCTCCTGGTCGGTTGTAATGGCCGAGACACCGGCTATATCGCCATCGGCATCTGCGACCCAAAGCTGATGCAATTCAATATCTTTTTCAAACACGGCGGCATTGGGGTAGGAGTTATCCCACTGAAAATTTCCGCCTGCATTCATTACAGGTACTACTTCGGCTATCAGTTTCATAATGCCGGGAATATCATTTAATGTGGCCAGCCGGATGATCATGGTGGTAAAAGTAAACAGCCGTTACGAGAAAAACTTTATTAAGAAATAATATTGTTTTAACCCGACAAAAGGGCGTTTATTGGGCTTCCCGGGACACTTGCAAAATTCATTGACCAAAATTTAAATCACAGTGTCCTGTTATTTTATTTCCTGATTGCTTTTTGTGGAAAATATGTGGTCTGGCCTCATTTTTTGCCCGGTTTGGGATACACAAATTGGGGCGAAAGAGTATCAGATGGGGAATAAAATATTCACATTCCACAATTCTATACACTCCAAAATGGTGTTTTAAGTTCAAAAACGGTTGGTCTGACTTTTGCCTATAGATAAAACGAAAAACATAAAACAAACTAATACCATGATTTACATACTTTCAATTATCGTCTTAGTAGCAGTGATAGGATTAGTTACTGCAAAGCTAAATGCAAAAACGCCGTGTGCACATGACTGGCACGAACACGACAGTAAATGCACATGCAGCAAGTGCGGTAAAACCATTCCGAACTACAATTATAGTGGTTCGCAATTTACAGAAGCAGCTTAAAATCTTACCAAACATAACAGCAAACCCTGTGGCGTGAAATTGGGCACAAAACAGGTATCATTTCCAAGTAGTTTTTTTAGAAGAAAGCCTTTTTTAAGGCTTTTCTTATTTTATATCAAGTCCGTAAGTTTCGGTACATAATAGCTTTCAAGCCTGTTAGTTAGCTAGCAGAATTTCCCCGTCTTTATAGCTGCGCTTTTATCATTGCCGGCACCACATAAACCGAATACGTGTATAGTCAATTTAGCTCGTGCCGTAAAATACATGGGTGCTCTCCTTTAAATTCCCCATCTATGCGGCAATACCCCATTTCGTTATTGTCGCAAATAAATTGTGCTTGTTCCCAGCTATCCGCCTCTATTACAGGGCCATTATATAAACATAACTCACCTGTATATGGATTGATAGCCTGTATGCTTGTTGTAAACCTCATTTGAATGGTTATTATTAGTAGTAATAACAGCCTGCAATAAATAAGGTGTCAGATTTATTTTATTCTCTCATATATTAGTTCCAACAAATTTCATGATCGACTATTTAAGCTAAACCCTGATGGGGTTGGCATCGTATAATAATTAAACCTTTCCAATTTCCAATGAAACGAGCCCCCCTTGTTGTGATTTGGCTGCTTGCTATTCAGGCAATGAGTATGCAGGTCGCTTCCGGTCAGCATCACCAGAAATCTAAGCATCATCCTAAAGTAAAGCCCTCGATATTTCCTGTGCTGCCTAAATATGCCAAAAGACTTGAAGGTTTCGTACCCAAAGGCTGGAAAATAAAAGATACAGTAACCGGAGATCTTAATAATGACAAAGCAGCAGACCTGGTAATGGTATTAGAGGGCCGCCATCGTGCTACAGAGCACGGAGAGGACACTCATCCAAGAATATTGATGATAGCGCTCAACGCAGGCAATCATTACGAACTGAAACTACAGCAGAATAATTTTATATTACGCAGCAGGGAAATGTATGATACTGATCCTTATAAAGATATTACGATAGCCAAGGGCGCCCTATATATTCATTTCGACCTGGTGCATGATGGTGGAGAGGATAAGCTGTTATATATGATCAAATATCAATTGAATGATTTTTATTTGATAGGTGCTACCCGTACTAGCCGCTCAGACGGTGGGTATGAACGCTCGTCGGATTTTGATTTCTCAACCAGGAAATATATCTACAAATCAAGTTTCCCTAATGGTTATGGCAAGCGGCATAGGACAAGACAAAAAAAGTTGCCTCCGCATGTGCTCAAAAAACTAAGCGAATTGTATGAGCCGCTTACCTGGGAAGTTTTTGATGATGAAGTTATTTAAGATTGTTCAGGACAAATCTTTTTCCATATAAATCGTCCCGGAAAGCGGATTATAACGATAAGGCTCTATCTCATAAAAGTCAAATGAGCGATAAAGCTGTTGCGCTTTGGCCATATTTGCAAGCGTATCTAATCTGAGTTTTTTATATCCCAATATTTTAGCCAGATCAATAGACCGTTGTAAAAGTTCTACCCCAATTTTTAACCCGCGATGCTCATCCTTTACATACATGCGCTTAAGTTCGGCTGTGTCGCCATCTAATCGTCTTACACCTGCGCACCCAACAGGTAAATCATCATTGAATACCAGCAGTAGTCCACCAAAAGGTTCGTAATATTGCTGGTTAATAGCATCCAGCTCCGTGGCGAAATTCTGAAATGAGAGATCAACATTTAAAGACCGGGCATATTCTTGAAAGAGCTTTTTGCCTGTTTCAAAGTCTTCATTTGTGTTTGCAATACGATAGATGATAGTCATGTTATTTGGCAGAAGTTTTTAGTTTGATGGGCTCCGAAATTATGCAATTCTGCTTATATGGCCTATCTGTAAGAGAGTAAAAACATTTAAGTTGCTTAAATTATTATATTTGTAACTGCCTTATCTGCTGCCAATACCTTCTGCAAGATGAAAAACGATAGACCATTATTCACTGAAACAAGCGCTATACACAGGTTTCTGATGTGGTCTGAAAAACGCAAAAACGGACCTTTCTATTTCAGGTATGGGTTTCCTATTGTCCTGGTGATAATTGCTACTCTTTTAAAAATTCAATTTTTGGGTTCGCTTGGTGCAAGTAGCCCATTCCTGCTATACTTTGCGATAGTTTGCTTGTCTACCGTTATGGCTGGTATTGGTCCGGCAGTAGTGGCTATTGTCTTGTCGGCTGTGGCGGCCGATTATTTTTTCATCTTACCAAAAAATGCTTTCAATTTTACAGCTATTGCAGTTTATAAAATAGCTGTTTTTTTGGGGGAGAGTATTTTTATCATTCTTTTAAGCTCGGCCATCATGTCGGCTTACCGGCGGGTGAACCAGATACAAACCTTGTTCAGGGCTATGATAGAGAAAGGGTCAGAAGGTATTGTGCTGACTAATCGCGAAGGAAAAAGGGTGTATGTTAGTCCGTCTATCGAGCGGATCATCGGTTACACAGCAGAAGAGTTCCTGGTGATGGAGCCCTGGGTGTTGGCCGACCCGGATGAGCTGCAGGAAATGAAAACCAGAATGGAAGATCTGCAGAAACATCCGGGCAAAAATATTTCGTTCATCCATCGTATGCGCCATAAGGATGGCAGGTGGATATGGCTGGAGAATTCAATTACCAACCTGCTGGACGATGAGTCGGTATGTGCAATAGTGGCCAATTTTTATAATGTGACCGAAAGGGTAATACTGGAGCAAAAAAAGGATGATTTTATAGGCATTGCCAGTCATGAACTGAAAACACCCATCACTACCCTTAAAGCATCGATACAACTAATGGACAGGATGAAAACTGATCCTTCACACGATATGCTGCCCAAGCTGATAGACCGCTCGAAAAGAAACGTCGATAAACTAACTGAGTTGGTTGAGGAGTTGCTGAATGCCAGTCAGATAGGGCAGGGGCATCTTCAACTTACTAAAACGGATTTTATAGTGACTGATTTACTAATAGAATGCTGCCATCATATACATGCGGCCGACAAACATAATCTGATCGTCGAAGGAGATAACGATTTACAGGTTTGTGCAGATAAGGGCCGGATTGACCAGGTTGTAGTGAATTTTGTAAATAATGCCATTAAGTATGCCCCGCAATCAAAGGATATATTTTTAAATGTAGAACGGGTTAACAGTGACGCAAAAATTTCAGTAAAGGATAATGGTCCCGGCGTAGCTCCCGAAAAACTGCCTTATATTTTTGACCGTTATTATCGTGCTGAAGTAAATAACTTTAATAACTCCGGGCTGGGACTTGGATTATACATAAGCTCGGAAATAATAAAAAAACATGGCGGGCAAATAGGAGTGGATAGTAAACCAGGTGATGGAAGCACCTTTTGGTTTACGCTGCCTCTTTAAACGAAAAGCGTTGCTGACTATCAGAAAAATACTTTTATAACCAGTTCGTAAACCAATATTCCGCCTACGGCTGCTCCTGCAAGCAAATAGGTTGCTTTCATGGCCTTGTCAGTTACCGGCGGGTAAGTGCTTAATGAAGGAAGCTGGTCGTCCCATTCAATTTTGCCATTTAACAAATCCCATCCTTTAATGGATATAATGTAATTTCCGTCGGGTGTTGCATTTACAAATTTTGTACGAAGACAATATTTACCAATTTCGTTATAATCTGCTTCTTCGGCACTCAGGGGTAATACTTCATAATACATCAATAGTTGTAAAAAGCGGATCACTTCATCTTTGCGCATATCAATCAGGGTTTAGATTTATATTAATTTAAGCATATTATCTGACTTACTGATCGTTGTATGCAGAGGAATAGGAAAAAGATATGAACATTTCCACAAGAGCTGTTTAGTTGAATGCTGGTTAGGTTTTGATTACCAATTGATTATGTGTTAGAAAATATTTGAGAATAATTTTTAGCCATTTTTACCCTGTATGAAAAAAATTAACATTTGCGAAAACCTTTACGAAAGTTTGTTGTTACACTCACTGTACCGGACTTATTATTTCAATTTGATATGAAAGCAACAACAGTAAAAGCATTTATCGAGTCGATCTATTGCACTACTCACAAAGAGCATCCGCAGGTTTCCATAGATAGCGAAGGCCATGTATGTGTAGAGTGTTGCTGTATGCAGTTTCAGAAGCAGTGTAATTACCTGGTAAATATCTTATTCCGCCCGGGCCATAAAACATACCAGTCTGATACGCTTACCCTGGCCTGATTTTGGACTGGTTCAGAATAAGCAATTTTAGGATCAGCGATTTATTTTAAGTTTGTTTAAAAATATTTAACATTTACGAAAACCAGTACACCAAACCACTGTTATTCAAGCATGTTCCATTAAATGACAGTTGGTTATGGAAGCAGTAAAAGTAAAGTCGTTTATTGAGTCGATTTATTGTCCCGCTCATAAAGAACACCCTCATGTTTCTGTTGATGGTGATCACATACACATAGAATGTTGTTGCCCTTCGTTTCAAAAGCAATGCAATTACCTGGTAAAGCTTTTGTCTCGCCCCGGTCATGAAACAGATAATCCGGGAAATAATGCACCTGCTTTAGCCTGATTCTTCTTTTCCGTCATTGTTGGATTTGTCTCCAAAGAGGCTGTAATTCATTTTGCTGCTTACAATAGTCGTGTGAAGTAACAATAACATTCCACATTTACACTTTTTACCCACAAGGCTTTCAAACAATCCTTATTTAATTACATTTACTGTTTTAAAACAAATACCTTTAAAAATTAAGTAAATGAAACGAATTCTAATTGTACCAGCTCTGTTGCTGGCCGGCAGCAGCCTTATGGCCCAAACCAACAATGCTCTTACTGCTAAAGAAAAAAAAGAAGGCTGGCAACTGCTGTTTGATGGTAAAACAACAAAAGGCTGGCACAGCTACCTTAAGTCGGAAGCAAGCCCTGCATGGACGGTGAAAGATGGTACCTTGCAACTCGATGCTGCAGTGAAGGATGGCAGGGGTGATATAGTGAGCGACAAGGAATACGAAAACTTTGAGTTATCTATCGACTGGAATATTTCGACTGAAGGTAACAGCGGTATTATCTTCCTGGTGCATGAAGATAAAGCCTTTGATGCAACCTATCTTACCGGTCCTGAATATCAGTTACTTGACGATAAAAAAGCAGAAGATAACAAACAGGCAAACCATTTGGCGGCATCTTTGTATGACATGATAGCACCTGCCAAAGAAGTTGAAAAACCTGCAGGCGAATGGAACCATACCGTTATAAGACTAAAGAATGGCGAGCTTACTTTCTGGCTGAATGGCGTGCAAACCGTACAAACCCATATGTGGGACGATAACTGGAAAGCACTGGTTGCAAAAAGTAAATTTAAAGGATGGAAAGGCTTTGCTGAATACCACAAAGGGCACATCGCTTTGCAGGACCACGGCCATCACATTGAATTCAGAAATATAAAAGTGCGTGAGCTTTAAGCATATACGCTGAAACAATAGATATATTTGTACGTATAAAGGCAAGCCGGATAATACCGCGGTTTGCCTTTACAAATTATATAACGGATACCCTTACCCGAATTATTTTGAAAAAGCTATTATTTGTTTTGTTGCTCGCTGGAATTGCGTTGAGCGGATGTAAAAAGGATGCGTCAAAATCTGGTGTTACGCTCACTCAGGCTGATATTGCCACCGTAAATACACAGCTTAAGGGCACCTGGGTATTCCCCGTTAAAACCCTTACAGTGGTTGACAATAATGGCAAAGCTTTATTGCCTGGTCAGAACCTGCCCGCGGCTGCTTTTGCTTTTGATGGCTTAAACACAGTTACCATAAGGCCCGACCCTACAACTGTACAAACAGGAACATACGCTTTAACCGGAACCACTGACGGGCAATTGAATATTCATATAGTTTACCCGGACAATACTACCCAGGACTTTAAGATCACTCAACTTAACAGCACTTCGCTTACTATAGCATCAACACAACCATATGTTTACTACCATGACGGCGTGCTAACACCAACGGTTGCTGTAACCAGTACGGCGATGCAAAAACTTAACTCATCTGATATTAACGGACAACTGGTGCGTGTTGCTGTAACACACGATTCGGTCTACAGTGTAAAAGTATACCTGACCCATGGTGGTGCAACTAAGTTAGTTGACAGTGTATCCAACATCAATCATCCATACCTGATCGCTATACCGGCGAATGAGGGGGATCAATTAAAAATAGATGTATTAGGTAATGTGCTGCACACGGCAATTAACGCCTATGTAGATGGCTTGCCGATAGTTGGCGATATAAGCGCAGCCGGCGAAGAGACCGTAACCACCGATGGGTGGGTTGTTACTTTCCCCTCGAATTTTCCATAAGATGTTAATAACATTTTTCAAAATCAGCGTAACTAGTTAAATCATAATTGCGTAGAACTATTTATTGTGTTTAAATAACACATAATAATCAGGCAATCATTTCACTTAATTAATTTACGCTGTTATGAACTATTTTTACTTGTTTCTAGGAGCCGGGTCTTTCATCGTTTTAATGATCATCATATATGATATCCAAAACAGAAAGAAAGTTAACGATATATTAAGAGCTAATAAAAATGTGCCGCCGCTGTTTATGCTGCGTTCGGCCGAGTTAAAAATTGCTGCTATCAGGTCGGCATTGAACATCCCGGATTACGGTGATGTTGAAACAGAGCAGGCGAAAGAGAGCCTGATAAAGCAGCTGGACAAACTGGTTGCCAGTTACAAAAACCGCGAAATGCCGCTTACTGCATATTACGCCAAGCTTGGCTCGCTGCTCATCAGCGTGAACAAGTTCAGAGCTTCAGTATCGGGCGCAGCGGTTCAGGTACATGCCTAATTAAGAATTCTATTATCATAATATCAGTTGATTGATTGATTGTGAAGGTTGATTAAGTTTTTACTTTTTCAACCTTTTCCATTTTCCGCCCAAATAATTATTATTGCAGAAAAACAGCCCCGATGTCTGACGACGCAATAGTAAAACGTTTAAAGGTAATTGTAAAAGATCATGGCGGCCAGCTGGCACTAGCCAACGCTATAGGTGTCGACCAGGGCTTCATCAGCAAAGTCATCAACCGGAAGCAGGAGGTAAGTTATTATCTTATCAAAAAGCTTTGCTTTCAGCTTAAATACTCTCCTGAATGGCTTATCCTTGGCACAGGCGAAAAGAAGATCGATAAGCCAGATTCTGCCAAACTCATCACCGAAATACAAATGCTGCGCACCGAGGTGGATATATTGCATGCCCGAATGCGTGTGTTTGAACTGCAGTTAAAAGAGCTGCAGGGTAACCATAATTCTGAAGAGCAAAAGACTGCTGGGTAAGCATTCACTGTGGAATCGCTTTCATAAGGGAGGCACCTATGGAGCTAAAAAATCAATTAAATTTTTCTATAAACAGGAAGCTCCAATGGAGCTATTGGCAAGAAGGTAGCCGACTCCATAGGAGTCGCCTGTTTATAGGTATATTGTCTAAAAATGCATTCGGCTCCAGCGGAGCCTCCTTTCGCCGATATACCTTTAAGCTATTTCCGTGTAGTGTACTGTTAATTTCCTTATTTTATCAAAAATCTATAGTTTAGGGTTTCAATATCATTATATGGCGCTTGCGATATTTCTGGCAGTGGTAATCCTGATGATCATTATCAGTGCGCGTACACTTAAGCGCAAACCGGTTTTTATCTGCAAGGGCGATTGTCTTTACTCTGAGATATTGCACGAGAAACGGGACATCTGGATCTACCTGCCCAAAACCGAAGATGATCCCGAATTAAAGCAGCACCAATATCCAGTGGTTTACCTGTTTGATGCTGAAGAGCAATACGCCGGTTTTCGTGAGTTGATGCAAAAGGAAAACCCGGATGGCAGTAAGGTGTTTAAGGATACTATTGTTGTAGGCATCCGTAATACCAACCGTAGCCGCGATCTGACGCCTACACATTCTGTTCGTGATTCTAAAGGTAAAAGAACAAGAGAGTTCAAACCATCTGGTGGCGGGGATAATTTTATTGCCTTTATTAAGGAAGAACTGTTCCCTTATATTGAAGAAAAATACCCGGTATCATCCGAACGTATTTTGATGGGGCATTCCTTAGGTGGGTTGACAACGATCAATATCCTGCTGCATCATCCGGAGATGTTCACCGGCTATATCGCCAGCGACCCCAGCATGTGGTGGGATGATAAAATGATGTTGAACGAGGCCCGCGAAATATTAGGTAAGGAAAAGTTTGATAATAAGTGGCTTTATTTCAGCATAGCTAATACTGCCCCGGCTTTTAAAGATATAGAACATATTCAAACCGATACCTCTAACAAAACTAATCACGTACGCAGCATTTTTGAATTAGGCGATATTCTGCAGCAAAACCCGGAAAATGGATTGCATTTCAGCTATAAATTCTACGACCAGGATGACCATAATTCAGTAGCTATGAAGACCGCTTACGATGGAATGAAGTTGCTTGAAAAATTACAATCAGTAAACTAGCGATTTGATATGAACTCTATAGATCCAATTGATGACCCTATGAATTATAAGTGGGGCATTTTTTATTACAACAAATCCGATATACGTACGGTAGTATCTAAACGGTCGAGATTGACAGGGTGGACATTTAACTTTGCCCGGTGGCCCGTTTATGTTTTTATCTTAATTGCTATCCTGATTTTTGCCTACTTATCTGCCTGAGTGTAAAATAAATATTTATGTTTATACCCATCGGTATAATTTAGTATATTTGTATATGGGAAAAGCAGAGCGCACGCGGGAGTTTATAGTTGAGAAGACTGCCCCCGTATTTAATCGTAAGGGGTATGCCGGTACATCCATGTCGGACCTGACAGAGACAACCGGGCTTACCAAGGGTGCCATTTACGGCAATTTTGAAAACAAGGACGAAGTAGCATTAGCTGCTTTTGATTATAACCTGGCGCGAACGCGGCAGCGGGTAATGACCGCCCAAAGCGAAAACCCTACCGCACTGGGCAAATTGCGCGCTTATATCAGCGTATACCGTAAAGGACTTTTTAATCCGACATTATCAGCCGGGTGCCCGATTGTAAATACAGGTATTGAGGCCGATGATACCCATCCTGCGCTTAAGAAAAAAGTAGGAGAGGCGATAAATTCATGGCATCGCAGTATATCGGCAATTATTCACCAGGGCATACGTTCTGGCGAGATAAAGGAGAATGTGGATGTGGCTTCATTTGCTTCGCTGATGATTGCTATGATAGAAGGTGGCATCACGGTATCCAAAATCTCAGGAGATATCACCTACCTTAATCAAAGCCTGGATCAGCTGGAGAAACTGATCGATACACAGTTAAAGAAATGATCTTAAACCAATAGCCGGACTATACGATCCGGCCATTTAATCCATCTTTGATGCCTCATCGTTAACTGCATTGTCAATTGTTGTTAAAAAGGGATACTATAATTCGTGCGATGACTTTCTGATCATAAATTATTTAACTTATGGAAAGTGGCTATGTTTTGCATCTTGATACTATATAATAAAATGATGAAGTTTTTTATTTCGACTATTGCTTTGTCTTTTTTCCTAAATAGTCAGATCATTTACGCTCAACATTCACAAAAAAAATCGTTAAATGACCCAGTTGGAGAGGGATTGCTGCATGTAGACAAAATGCAAAATGTCCAACTATACAAGTCCGAAGATATTAGCAAAGCGTTTGATACTATTAGAATTGTCAGGGTAAATGAGGGAAAGAAAAAAGGAAGTTTTGAGTTTCAGAGTAATACGTTGAAAGACTCACTTGACCCATTTCGGATGACAGGGGGGAGTAGTGAAGAAGAGGGAAAAGAGTTGGTAAATAGTGGATTAGGGCCCGGCAGCCCGGCATTGGCATTTAGAGTAATTAGGCATAATGACAGTTTATACGAAGTGGTTATCTCTGAAAAAGGAAACATCACTGCTGTAGTAAAGAGAGATAAAAATCTTGTGTTTGAAAGCTGGGAACATTACTTAATGAGATTGGCGGCGATAGATGGATTAAATGATGACATTAGCAGAATTATTTTTGATAAACCCGGTGGCAAACGCGTAAAAGTGAATACTCCATACGCAATCCAAATTGTCGAAGTTCGTGGTTTTTGGGTACAAGTAGCAATAAAGACAACTGTACTAGGATGGGTAAAATGGCGCGACGATAACAAGTTATTGATAATTCCTATCGAACAAATTCTTGAATGACGGAAAACTGATCGCAACGCAACTGAAAAAATGATCTTAAAACAAATAGCCGGGCATTGAACCCGGCTATTTTCCCCTAATTAATTATTTAAAAGGCATACTATCATTACTGATGGTATAGAGGGATAACAAACTATTTTTCAAAAAGTTTAATTAGAACGATAAAAACTGCAAATTTATCTTATTTAAGCAGAAAATAGACCGAGTTCGGATTTTAGATGATACTCCTTCGTGACCTCCGTGCAAAACTCAGTGTTCTCTGTGGTAAAATTCTAACCACAGAGAACACTGAGAAAGTCTCAGAGCTCACAGAGGGGTCTCAATCCACCTTCACAAACTTGCCGCTCTCATCAAAAATTAAATCCTTCCCTTTTATTTCTGCTTCAAAAAAATGTTTGCCTCAGGCATCCGTTACCTTACCCGCTTCCTTTATTTTGGCTGCATTATAATGTGATTTTACATAAGTTGCCACCTCAGCCGGTAATTGGCTAACCGGTATAGCACTCACCTCTTCGACAAATGCTCCGGAAGGAGTAAATTGAACAGATGTGTCTTCGCCGGAGTTGCCACCCCAGTTGGCTTCGTAGTTCCCTTTCTCTTTTTCCCAGCTCACTTTGGTCGCTTTGGGATATTTTTTAGCCAGGGCTTCTTTAACCACTGCCGGCACATCTTTGGCCTTAATGTCTTGTGCATTTACACTCGTTGCAAAAGCAAAAAGTGCGGGCAAAATAAAAACTGTTTTTTTCATAATATCTGCGTTTGATTTCTTCAAGTATAAAACACCAATCTGGAAGAATGCGGGATATTGTTTGGATAAAAACTGAAGACGGAAAAAGGCTTGAAAATAGGTAGAAATAAAAAAAGAGAAAGTTTGGGGCTTTCTCTCTTCTTCTCAATAATTAACTGAACTCATAATTAAATCATAAAGAACGAGGGTTTTGTTTTAGATTGATAATTAAGAATCAATACAAATATAAAGTCTATCGGGTTAACAGACTAATATTTTTTTATTATTTTAATGCTAATTTTTCAACATTTATATTAAAATACACCATTTTCCGCGAAAAATGTTAATAACTTTTGATGAAAAGAGTAATCAGTGACTAAAATCAGGCTTTTTGGTTGAAATTTTGATATATTGATAATTTAAGTACCTTAAATTTGATATAATTATATCAATATCGTAATTTACTATAGTGATTTTTATCAAATTTTCATTAACCGAACAAATTGCTGCTCAAATATCGGTCGCCGCGGTCGCATACAATAAATACGATAACACCCTCTTTTAGTTCCTTTGCCAGTCTTATGGCTGCCGCTGCTGCTCCGCCGCTGCTCATGCCTGCGAATATCCCTTCAACCTTTGCCAGTTTTCTAGTTGTTTCAACTGCTTCGGGCTCAGCGATATCCATTACACGGTCAACACGTGCTGGTTCGAATATTTTTGGAAGGTAAGCCTCGGGCCAGCGACGGATGCCTGGTATACACGATCCTTCGGTTGGCTGGCAGCCTACTACCTGTATATTGCTGTTTTGTTCCTTTAAATACCTGGAGCAGCCCATTATAGTACCAGTTGTGCCCATTGCACTCACAAAGTGGGTTATTTTACCCTGGGTGTCGCGCCATATCTCTGGTCCGGTGGTTTTGATATGTGCCTTATAATTATCGGGGTTGGCAAACTGGTTCAGAATAAAGTATTCACCCGTTGCTGCTTTTTCTTCCGCGTAATCGCGGCATTTCTCAATGCCGTCCAGCAAAGTCACTTTGGCGCCGAAGGCTTCCATAGCCAGAGTGCGTTCTTTTGTAGAGCTTGAGGGTAATGCCAGCTCCATCTCTAATCCATAGATACAAGCGATCATGGCGAGGGCAATACCTGTGTTTCCGCTGGTAGCTTCAATTAGCTTCATGCCGGGTTTAATATCTCCGCGCTCAATTGCGCTGCGGATCATATTCAATGCCGCACGATCTTTTACACTTCCGCCGGGATTGGTGCCTTCCAACTTGGCGTAAATAGTTACATTAGGGTTGGGATTGAGTTTTTTTAGTTCAACGAGAGGCGTATTGCCAATGAGATCGATTATGGTAGACATTTTGTTTGGTTGTATTGGTTGTAGATGTTGTAATGGTTATAAAGGTTGCAGTTGTTATAAAAGTTGTAATGGCTGTATTACTTGTATTGGTTGGACTGGTTGTATTAGTTAGTGAAGGCTTAACCACTTCAATCACTACAACTTTTACAACTACTACAACCACTCACTAATCCTTAATTTTCTCCTTCAGCAAGCTCACCTCATGGGTATGGTATACCTTTGAATATGGTGGTACCGATTTGGTTAGCCATACATTACCGCCGATAATACTGCCTTCGCCAATTACTGTTCGCCCGCCAAGTATTGTTGCTCCGGCATAGATCACCACATTGTCTTCAACCGTTGGGTGACGCTGGGCGTGCGCCGGGACTTTGCTTACGCTTAATGCACCCAGAGTAACCCCCTGGAAAAGTTTTACATGCTGACCGATCACACAAGTCTCACCAATAACAACACCCGTGCCGTGGTCAATATGGAAAAATTCACCAATCTGTGCCGCAGGGTGAATATCGATCCCGGTTTTTGAGTGGGCATACTCGGTCAATATACGTGGTATAAGTGGCACGCCTAACAGGTGCAGCGCATGTGCCAGGCGATAAAATGAAATAGCATAAAAACCCGGATAGGCCCTTATTACCTCAAATTCGCTTTTTGCGGCAGGGTCGCCATCAAATGTAGCTTGTATATCGTTATTTAATATGCGGTATAATTCTGGAATACCGTTAAAGAATGTTATCGATAGCTGTTCGTTCTTTTCGTCAAGCGTGCCCCTAGTGGCGTTCAGGATATCATAAAGCATGTGCTCCAGCTTTTTAAATTCTGATTCCAGTTGGTGCACATAAGTAAAAAGGCGGGCGGATTGTTCAGGATATAACAAGCGGATAACCTGCAGAGCCCATTCCGCTATTTCTTTGTTGGATGGCACAGCCCCGGTGATCTGCTGCTTATCCAGTATATGTTGGTAGAAAGATTTATCTATAGTCATTTCTCTGTTCTCTTAGCTTCAAAAGTGCAATGGTTCTGCAAAACAATTTTAATTAAAAACTGACTTTATCCTCGTCTACTAAATGTCAAAAACACAGGTTTGTGCAAGGGTTTTTGGCAATATGCTTAAGGTAAATAAGGTTTTATAGGCGAATATTTTTCGTAATCAAAATTTGCTCTTAGAAACGTATGGTTGAGCCATAAAGTTACAAATAATTACGATGCTCCGCATAGCCTATCTGCTTAATAGTTTAAAATTGGGTGTTTTTACGCAAGCAGGTTTTCGGGTTCTACTTAAGTCTTCTTGAGCGCACCTCTATTCTACTCACCCGGTCATTGCTTCGCTCGACCACCCTCTCTACCGCAAGCGGTAAAGAGGAATTTTACTTCTTTCTTCTCCCTCTTTACCGCTTGCGGTAGAGAGGGTCGAACAGCGTAGCGCATTCGGGGTGAGTAGAATGAGCGATGTGCTTAACAACTATTCTAGATTGTGGTTAAAAACAAATAAAAACACTGCTGACATAAGGCTGTCACTTGCGCATGGTTACTTTGAATTATAAATCAAAAACAAAAGCTATGACAACCATCGAATCATTATTAAAAGAAATGCACCAGGAAGCAGAAACCACCCGCAAAATGCTGTCGCGTATACCCAATGATAAATATGACTGGCAGCCGCACGAAAAGAGTATGACCGTGCGTCGCCTGGCTACACACATTGCCGATATCCCATCGTGGGTAGAACTTGCAATTGAGGATGACGGGCTGAACTTTGCCACCAGCACCCATAAAGAACCTGTGATTAATAACACTACCGAACTATTACAATTTATGGATGAAAGTGTAAGAAAAGGTGGTGAGGCACTAAGCAAAGCCAATGAGGAATTATTGAAAAAAGAATGGACACTGGCCAATGGCGAGCAAGTGCTGAGCGTTCGTCCCAAAAGTGAAGTGATACGCATGGCCTATTGCCAGATAGTGCATCACCGTGCACAATTGGGTGTATACCTTCGTTTACTAAATGTTCCTATACCCGGCAGTTATGGACCGAGTGCAGACGAAATGCCTTTCTGATCAGTTAATTAAATATTTTGAAAGCAGGATAGGCTTGTCTTATCCTGCTTTTTTAGTTTTCCACATTTTACACCCCTGAAAATACCGTTAAAAAACGGGGTGTTTTTCTTTTTTTTTCATGGTAATTTAGCAATGTGCTGTAGGGGATTATCACATTTTACTATGTATGGAAACTTGGGATTATTACATTTCCGGTATCTGGAAATTAAGGACAGGTGATGCCGAACATATCACCGATGTATATCTGCATGACGCAAGCAGCGGATTTGGGAAAGGTATAAAAACCAACAAAGACGATGTTGTGAACCTGCTGAAAGATGGTGCACGGATTACTACCATAACCTGGAATTATCACCTGATCCAATGGCGCTATGGTGCTAAGGTAGAGTACATAGAAACGGATGGCGGTACCATCCTGCGTACAAACCCGGACGCCAGTACGTTTGACGATCTGGAAAGTGCGATACAAATGCAATATCTGTTGGCTGAAGAGCCTGAACAATTAGAAACAAGGAAATCCGGACGGTGAGCGAGTTTACCGTTATAGGATAATAAAATATTCCTATCTGAACTTTATCTGTGAATTATAAATTGGTTAATTAGTGGTATGCCGTTCCGTGGTAAGAACGGCATTTTTTATTTTAATTACAGCACGATCCTGATAACTGTACGGGAGGGCATTTGGTACTGCCATAACTGCAAAAAACACAACAATGGCCCGGGAGTGCCTTTAATAGTGCTTTACAGTTTTCGCACTCATAAAAATAGGCACAGGAATCTATGGCCATCATCTCTTCTTTAGCATGGTCGCATACCGGGCAGGTAATAACAGATTTTAAATAAACCTCAGGCATATTGTAGTATCAAATTGGGTCGCCATTTGTTCAGGTAATAAATATAATGTACTATATAATAAGGTGATATATTGCTATTAAAACATATATAGGTGCTTGTCAGTTAATAATAATAACCAACTATTCTACCTATTATGATTATTTATATACCCCTTGCGGCGGTAATATATATATTATTTTTCTGCCGCATACCTAATCGCTTACTGCGAACAATGGTATTTGCTGTTCTGCCGGTTATGTTTATTTTTAATAACGCATCAGCTCAAAAAACCACCACCCACCTAGACACGATAGCACCCGGAAAGGGAACACCAAAACAGCAGATCAAGCAATTTAAGCAAATAAAAAAACAACAATTAAGTGACCGCCCCGGCAAAAATGAACCGCCAAAAAGCCCTTTGATTGATACTACTGTCAAGAACAAATATGGTGATCTGTTAAATGATGACATTAAATATAATAAAAAATATCCGGTATGGAAGCCGGCTGTTGAAGTGGCAGGCATTAATGCGTTTATCTGGTCGATGGATAGGTTTCCATTAAATGAACCTTATTCGCGCATTAGCCTTAGCACCTGGAAGTATAATATTCAAAAGGGGTGGGAGTGGGATGATGACCGTTTTGGTATTAATTTCGTCGGCCATCCATATTCCGGATCGTTATACTTCAATGCGGCCCGATCTCAGGGATATAATTATTTACAATCTTTTCCTTATGCTGTAGCCGGTAGTTTGATGTGGGAGTATTTTGGCGAAAATACCAGGCCTTCTTACAACGATGTGATCAATACCCCGGTAAACGGCGCTTTTTTAGGCGAAGTATTTTACAGGGTGAGCTCCAATATCCTGGATGACCGCGTCTCAGGCGGTAACAGAGCTTTCAGGGAAATTGTGGCTGGTCTTATCGACCCTGTAAGAGGGCTTAACCGATTGTTGGAAGGTAAAAGCTTTAGGCATACCCGGACACAGGTATATCAGCAGGAGCCATTGAATGTAACGGTGTCTGCCGGCGAGCATAAAATAAACCTGGATAATAAAACGATATTCGGAGCCGGGCCGACAAATGCGATGATCAATGTTCAGCTGGATTATGGTAACCCGTTCGAGATACGTAATCGTAAACCTTTTGATGTTTTCAGATTTAAAACGGAGTTCAGTTTCGGGACAGGCCGTAAACTGCTGGACAATATTTTAGGCTACGGACTATTGGCAGGCAAAAGCACTAACTGGGGAAAACTCTCTGTGCTGTATGGCGCTTTTCAATATTACGATTATTGGGATAATAAAACCTTCGAGCTGGGAGCCCTTGGATTTGGTGGTGGGTTGATTACCAAATATCCTATAACTAAAAAGATAGAGTTGTTTACCAATTTTCATGTAGCAGGAACTCCGCTTGCCGGTAACAGCACCCGGTATGGTCCTGACACCAGCCAGGTAAGGGATTATACTTATAATACTGGTCTTGAAGCCAAATTTGAAACCCGGCTTAATATTGGGAATGTGGTAAGTACATCATTATCCTACTATTATTATATCCTGCATACATTTGATGGCCCTGCGGGAAACAATTATGTAGCCATATTGAGGCCGCGTATCGATGTACGCCTTTATAAAAATTTAAGCATCGGTTTTGAACACTTCCAATACTATGACGACCGGTACCTGAAAAATTATCCGGCAATATTCTCGGTCAGAACTGAACAGAAAATATTCCTGACTTACTTTTTTAAGGATTCGCAGCGCAAAGAGGAATACAATGCTTACTAGGTTTCAGCCAATCGCCCATTTTACTCACCCCGACAACGCTGCGCTGGTCGACCCTCTCTACCGCAGGCGGCAGAGAGGGAGAAGAAAGGAAAATAAAAAATTCCCTCTTTAAGCGCAGCTTAGAGAGGGTGGTCGAGCGAAGCAATGACCGGGTGAGTCAACACGGAACATGGTTGGAAACCCGAATTTAATCTACCTCCGTTTTTTATCAGTGATGATAAATATGATGCCAACTACAAGCAGCGCACCACCCAAATACGGCGGCCAGGTGAGCTGTTGTTTCTTATCCACGGATACCGACAAAGGGCCAACATCCACTACTTTTTCTTTTTTAGTGAAGGAAATTCCCGTCCAGATGAGCATTACTGCTCCGGCTATGATTAAAATGATACCAAGGTTTCTGTTCATTGATAAGTTTGTTTAAGTGTATTGAACAAGCTGCTAATATCCAATTATTTACTCGTATTTTTCAAGCCAGAATGCGGCTGAATTGCCCTGGAAATGCTGTGAATTTTCGGGATATACGCCCTTTTTCCGGGTTTAAACCTACATAAAAATACCGTTAAAACACGGGTTTCATAGTGTTATAATATGACTTAAGTTTGTATAAACAATACCAATATCATATTGTAACTATGACTTCTTTTACTACCCGTTCTAACAAAGATTTGAAAAAGGCATCCGAGTATTTTCAGAAAATGCACAGTGAGCTTGGCATCGAAAAATATAAATTGGCCAAATACCAGGAGTTGTTTAACCTCGCCAGCTTCCAGGCAATGCATGATGCCGACCTTGCTTATTATAGTGTTTATCAAAAATGCTCGGAGCATGCAAGCTCAAAAGAGGATCTGTTAAATTGTCTGGAGCAGGAGGAGATATTTTTATCCAAGCACCCGGATGCATTTAACCAGGCTATTTTTCGCAAGCACGCACTGAATGCGATAAGTGAGGTAAGGGATCACCTGGAAACCGGGCAATTAGATTATTTGTATTATCAATAGGCGCAATCTATTCTACCCTACATAATTAACACCTGTGAAGAAAATTCTTTTAAATTAATCAAAACAAATAATTGGTTAATTTATTAATTATAAGTCACACAACATCTACCTATGCGAAAACTTGTATTTATCGACGATGATCCGATCGATCACTTCCTTATGAAGCATATTCTTCGGGGAAAAAACTACTTCGACACGACCACCTATACCGTTTATGGTTCGCTGGTGCTTGATTATATCGAAGAACATAAATCAGAGCCTGAAAAATTACCCGACATGATATTCGTCGACCTGAACATGCCAATGTTCAGCGGTTGGGATTTTTTGAAACGAATGGAACAGATGCAGCATGAAATTTCAAAAGATATACCTGTTTTTGTGATATCCTCGTCTCTGCGTCCCGATGATAAGGCAACCTCATCAAAATACTCCTTTGTGCAGGATTTTCTCAGTAAGCCGGTAAACAGCGAAGAAATTGAACGTATAGTGGGTACTCAAAGTGTTACAGGTTCCTGAACACTATTATCGTGCTCTTTTAACTCGTCAACCCGTTTATTGGTTTTAATCAGGACTTCATCAAGTTCGCCGGTGCATTGTTCCATCATGGTAATATATTGCCTGCGTTCCAGCTCACTCTGGCTGTCTTTCGTTAATTGAATAAGGCTAATGACTGAGCATAACGACTTGCGCACTTCGTGAGAGTTTAACCACGCAATCTCATGAAGCGCAGCATTTTGCGCTTTAATACGCTCTTCTTTAATTACTGAATCGGTGATATTTGTGGCCATTACCATTCGGCAATCGTTGCCTTCAAAGTTAAGGTCGCTTGTAAAAATCGATGTATAAATAATTTCGCCTTTTTTTGTTTTATGCTTCCACACTCCCTGATCGCTTAGTCCCGGAGAAATATTTTTAGAATTATTTATAAACCCTTCTATCTCCTTTTCAGGGCGTATATCCGTTACACGCATTGATAAAAATTCCGATTCGCTATAACCGTACATTTTAATTGCAGCCTTGTTCACTTTTATAAAGCGGAAATTGTCTGCACGGAAAATCCACAGCGGACTGGGGTTGCGTTCAAACAGATTGCGGTATTGCTCTTCGGAAAGTATGATCTGCTTTTGTTGCTTTTTGATCTGGAAGTATAAAACTATCGCAACTATGGCCACAAAACCCAGGTGATTGAGACTTCTGACAATTTCGCGACCGGCGGGATTGAGAAATCTGTCTAACCCAGATAGTAAAGGGTGACTGTACAATGCCCATAATATGCCCACGATTAAAAAACCAACAGGGATCTTGAACAGTCTGAGATTCATGCTTGCGGGGATGAGGCGGCTAAAAAAACAATTATCTTAATTCCACTTTTACGCCTCAAAACCCCAAATGGTTATAAAAGAGTAATTTTATTGTGTAAAGCATTTGTTACGGTTCGGCCTCACCAACCCACTCCAAAACTTATCATTACTTTACACATTCCTGTAGCGATCCATCGGAGTTGACACTTACTGATTCTTTCTTATTGTCAGCAATGATCTCAGTCTTCGGTTTGCGATATTTTGAAAGATTGATAAGCAATACGCTGCCAAGAATGATGACTAAACCGGTTATTTGCAGCAATGATACATGCTCGCCTGCAAAGAACATTCCGAGTATCACGGCGATCACCGGATTTACATAGGCATAGGTGCTCACCTGCGTGGCCGGACGAACCTGCAGTAGCCACACATAAGCACTGTAAGCGGCTATCGACCCAAAAACTATTAGATAGCCTAATGCTCCCCAGGCTTTTAATGGTATTTCTGAAAGATTCAGGTGATCAAACTCGTGGTTGAGCCAACTGCCAGGCAGAAAGAGCAGGCCTGCGATGATCATTTGCCAGGCTACATTTACCGCCCCTGAGCCTTCTGTTGGATGATGTTTGGCATATAATGATCCAGATGACCACGATACGGAGCCCAGGATCAGTAATAACATCCCGGGAAGTTTGGATGCTACCGAGCCTCCGGCAAATATGGTATCCAGTTGTTCTCCAAATAGTAAGATCACACCTGCAAAGCCAACGATAAGGCCTGCTATAGTTGATTTACTTTTAAAATTGACACCCCAATTCTGCTTGTCCAACAACACAAACCAGATCGGTGCGGCCGATACCAATATGGCCACCATAGCGCTGGGCAGTTTTTGTTCAACCCATATTACGGCGCCATTACCACCACATAATAACAATATTCCGGTTATAGTTGTGGTTATTATGCTGCTACGATTAAATAACTTTTCACCTTTTATAGCACACCAGATCAATATCAGGGAACCTGCTGTGAAAAATCGCATAGTGCCCATCAGCAACGGAGGTATACCGTGGATAGCCATCTGTATAAAAAAGTAAGTAGAACCCCATACAATGTAAACGGTTGCAAAGGCGATAACTACTAATAGGGGTGAGGCGGATTTGTTGGCAGCAGGTGTCATAAATTTTTAGTTTTCAGGTATTACTAATTGTTGTTGCTCTTTCACCGTTTCCAGTACTATGGTGGTGCGCGTACTTAGTATATTGGGTATCTGGCTGAAACTGTTACGCATCAGGTGTACCAGGGTCGATGAATCATAGGTACGTACCTTTACCAGGTAACAGTCGTCGCCGGCTATGTGGTGCACTTCCTGCACTTCGGGTATTTTGGCCAGCGCCTCTGCTGTATCGGTGCATCCTGGTCCGTCGCTTGCTTTCATAAAGATAAAAGCCAGCATTTTTTGCTGCAGCGCTGCCGGGTTGATGCGGGCGGTGTATTGTTGTATTACGCCCTTTTGTTCCAGCTTTTTTACGCGCTCCAATACACCAGATGGCGCCATGCCCAGCTCGCGGGCCATATCGGCATTGCTGATGCGGGCATTTTCCTGCATCAACCGCAGGATATTCAGGTCAACCTTGTCGAGTACTAATTCTGTTTCTGTTATCATACAGTAAATTTACCTAACTATAGAATATAATTCAAAATAATGTTTTAAAAAATGAATTTAATTCGACAAAACTACTGTTTGCGTGTTTAAACGTATAAATTGAAACCCTGGATCAGAATCTGAGTTGATGTTTTATCTAGTGATCAACTAATTATTTAATATTTTGTATATTAGATTAACCAAACCATAAACCGATAATGAGGCGAACTGGATTAATAACCCTATGCTTAGCGGGATCATTGCTTTTGGGCTGCAGTAAATCAGGTGTAAAGCCAACTCCGGATCAGACACCGACCAGCCCTAAAACAGCTCCGGATAACTATGCTCAAACGCATACGGATGGCGCCAGCCTTTTCGCGTTATGGAAACCCGTAACGGGTTATACCTCAATTTATAATCAGTATGGTGTATTACTGGGTATAGATAAAATGGGCGTCGAGGCGCTTAGCCAGATGCAATTTACTGATGCCACGCATTGTAAAATAACCGCTTATACCGGCATCGCTACTAATAATAGCTACGATCTTTCTACAAAGGACAATACGCAATACATTAATTTTATCAGTGACGAAGGCCTGTATTCCTATGGTATCGACACGCTGTTATCCAATAAACTTGCCATTTCGCAAATAACTAAATACCAGTCCGGCAACCCTTATATCTTAAACGGCAAGAATTACACAGTTTACGAAACTGTGCTGCACTTCAACTTCAGTCAATAAGCACATTTTGCAATATTTTTTGCTCCCTTTTTAAACCTTCTTTAACCAGGGCAGTCATAATAATAAATAGCAGATAAAATATTTAACCTGCTGATAACCATTTTATTAATTAAAAAATATTGTCTTATGGAAACCTTGAAAAACCTCAAAAATGATTTACACCATGTGTTTATCGACGGCGACGCTAAAAGTGTGCAATTGGCCCGTGTGTTTATGTTATTAGATATCCCTTTGATGTTTGTAGTGTTGCTGGTTTGTCACTTTGTTTAATCACATTTAAGCGCCCGACAACAATAACGTAGAAATGATGTTATACCAATAACATCATTACCACTATGGATAGCTTAAAACAGACCATATCAAATATCAGGCTCAGCTTTGACGACCTGCAGCAGGATACTTTCCGGAAAATATTTACCAATATCGACCAGCTTGGTATTAAACAGGGAGTTGATAAACTGGGACTGGAACGATTTATAGAGCAATGTGCGCGTCTATCCGCCACTACCGGGGTTATCTCCGGCGGTGGCGGAGCGCTCACAATGGCCATCGGTATCCCTTTCGACTTGATCAATATGCTTACACAGCAGATCAGGGTGACGTTGGGCATTATGTATTACAACCGTGGCACTTATCATATCACTTTCGACGAATTTGTGTCGATCATGGCAGCCGCTATGCAGGTAGAAGCCGGAATTGTGATCACTAAAAATATATTGGAACGCGGATCCGAACGCATATTGCTGCGCCTGGGATCAAAAACTGCCGCACGACTAATTCCTGTTGTAGGAGCAGTGATAAGCGGTACCACCAATTACTTATTCATCAAACGTATGGCTGAATCGGTGAAAAGATTGCAGCCTCGTTTTCAGCCGTTGACGGTGCATTTAGATTGAAAATTCCTAGCTACTCAAATGTCAATTTTCCCACAAGAAGGCCAAACTATAAAAGCTCACTGCAAAGACCTGGGCAAGGTGACTGAATGGACTGTTATTAAGACCGAGGACACGTATATGTGGGCATGTTCAGAATGCGCTAAAAAGATTACTATCGGGGAGTTTAAGAAAGAGGGAAAGGTAAGACAAGAAGAATTCTAAAGGAACCTAATTTGCAATTTTAGTGGTGGCGACACGAACAAAGGCGTAAAGAACTTATCTTTAATACCTGCGTATGTGATTTAGTGAATATCTCGCTTTGCTTTGGTGTATCGAAATATTTTTCCAACTGGAGGCTTATCTTCCATTCCTTCAAACGCCCCTTTGGGGTAACTGGGTTTAACGTAAAATTGACCAGTAACAACAATGCCTGTCTTCCATGCAACAGAATCATTCTCCGGATTCCATATTGAAGTGTCAGCCGGTTCTATATAAATACAGTAATTAAGAACATTTTCTAAGTTTTGATCTTCCAATCTAACCCATTCCGGACATGCACATCCTACGCTTACAAATCGCAATCTTAAAGTCTGAACTTTATTCTCCAAAGTATTTGTGGAATCCCATAAGGTTTTAGGAATTATGTCTTTTTTGACTGCAACCTTTTTAGGATGGTAATCGGATTTCTTTTTGTTTTGACAACACGAAAAAATTATGATAAGTGAGAGTAATAATGCAAATGATTTTAGTCTCATAGATAAATATTTTTTTGCCCTTGTTGGTGTTTTCAGGAGACTATATACCAGTCAGACCAAAGTATCTTTATTTTTTTGAACTGCGTTTGTATACAATAAATCCAATCAATATGAACGCGTTTAAAAATGAAAAATATCATGAGCAACCCTAACAGGAGGCTTGCATGACCAAATTCTATATAAAGTATATCATTATCCCTTAAATAATAATGAATTTGGTTTATTGCTTCGAAATAAAAATATATAGCGGTGACATAGATCGCTATTGATAAAATAAACCAAAAACGATTGAGTGAAACAGCTATTTTATAAAAAATGTAACACAATATTAAAAATACGATATACACAATAAGACTTGCTAACTCTCCACTCATGTCAGGTACGCCGTCAAACGTTGTCATAGGACTACTTCTTTCCGCCCTTGTTGGTGTCACCAACAAGCACTGCATTTGTTAATATTCCGCAAATTCCTCGTCCACATAACACCACAGCCATCTTTCGCCCGGCTCAGCAGAAATAACTACCGGGTGGCCGGCTTCCCGTGCATGTTTGGATGCATGTTTGGCGGGTGAGCTATCGCAGCAAAGCGTTACGCCACAGGTTTGGCAGGTACGCAGGTGCATCCAATTACCGCCGTGTTTAATGCATTCTTCGCATACGTATGCTTCGGGATGTTTTAGCTTTTTGATGGCGCTTAAGTGTTCACAGACTTGATCTTCCATAGAGAGACTTATTTAGACGTAAAAT
>NZ_DATCRU010000030.1:0-25996 GCF_036568825.1 Mucilaginibacter sp.
ACAACAAAAAGTTCTTTAATTCTTCAATGATTTTTACATTTACAGACAGCATTGGGTTACAGATTTTGGTTTTAAGATTCGATACCTCAAAACTATAAATTCTGTAACCTTTGCTATTTTCTTAACTTAATGACATTGCCCTACGGGCCATTACCTTTCTGCATTCTAAAAACTTGTGGGGATACACCCTTGTCACACACAAGCACAAGGCTAAGAATTAATTTAAAAAAGTTAAGTTTTGTTAAAAATTAGCGGTCAACTAAAATAACCGTTAATTTTATACTAAACCTGATCGGCCCATTGTAATGAAGAGTTTAAAACTGTCAATTGTGCTCTTGCTGATGGCATCCTGCCCCGCACTTTATGCTCAGCAATTAAGTGGCCGGGTACTTGATCGCAATACGCTGCAGTCTATTCCACATGCAACTATCATTACCCCGAAACAGACAACTTTCACATCGGATAAGGGAGTGTTTACTGTCTACAATCTTCATCGTGGCGATACTATCAAGATCTCATTCGTAGGATACAAATCACATTTCCTGGTTTATTCGCAGAAGGTAGCAGACACCATTCCGGTCTATTTAGAGCAAACCGTGACATCATTGAAAAGTGTAGTCATCATTGGCAAACGTCCTTCTAATACCGACTCCATTAAGCTAAGAAAAGAGTTTGGATCAGTGTTCAATTACAAAGGCACCGAGTTTAAGGATGTTTTTATGTCCAATTCGAGTTATATTAAACCTTACAACGACTTTATCACGTCAACCCACAGCACTGCGACACTGCTTAGTGTTAACCTGCTCCAGGTTTTTGATTGGCTTGGCAAAAGCAAATCACCCACAACGAAGCTGCAGCAGGTACTTCTCAAAGATGAACAAATGAATTATGTCGACCAGGTATTTTCCAGGCAGAAGGTGGTAGAGCTAACTCATCTCAAAGGCGACTCCCTCCAAAACTTTATGGACAAATACAGGCCATCCGCCGGGGTTGCCCGTACCATGAGCGACTATGAAATGATGATTTATATTAAGAAGTGTTATTTAGAGTTTGAGAAACCTGAGTAATAATCCATTATTCTATAACTTCATTGGATTAACAATTTTCAATCCACTCACATTGATAAAATCCTTTTCATTTCTGGTTATAATAGTATAACCATATGCTAAAGCGGTAGCAGCAATAATTGCATCTGGTGTTTTTATTCTCTTCCCTTTGCGCAGATTTATACACCGGGCAACAACATCGGTACTAATATCCAATATAATACTGTCATCAATAAACTCCTTAATTTTCTGTTCTGTTACTGCATTAGTATCCCAACAGAGCAGTTCTATTTGAGTAATGACTGAAAGATTGGGCACAGCGTCTATAACAGTATCCATAAAAGTCATTCCGGCAGTTGAAAGCGAAGCAGAAAAATAATCTGAAACTACGTTTGTATCAATTAGATATTGTTCCACTCACTTCTCATTTTTTTGATATGCTCATCCAGTTCAGATCCCTCCTCTTTACTGATTATTCCTTTGTACTTATCAGACAACTTTGGTTTTTCAGCAATATTTTCTTTCAGCACTTTAATCAAATGCAATTCTTCCATCTCATGCAGAAGTCCGATGGCTTTTTGATTAGTCAGCTGTATTATCAGGGTATCCATACGAGTTACCTTTATGGTGTATTTTTATAAAGTTACCTAAAATATTTTGGCATTTCTAACAAAAAAGGCACGATCCCAAAACCGTGCCTTAAATATATTCAAGCAGAAAACCTTTCAGCTTTCGCCTTTAACCTTTCACCTCATTAATAACGATAGTACTCCGGCTTAAACGGACCATTTACCGCTACGCCAATATAATCAGCCTGATGCTGATCCAGTTCTTCCAGTTCCACACCGATCTTGGCCAGGTGCAGGCGGGCAACTTTCTCGTCCAGGTGTTTTGGTAAGGTGTAAACCTGGTTTTCGTATTTATCGCTGTGTAACCAAAGTTCTAACTGAGCCAGGGTCTGGTTAGTGAACGAGTTACTCATCACAAAGCTTGGGTGGCCGGTGGCGCAACCCAGGTTTACTAAACGGCCCTCAGCCAATACGATCAGGTCTTTGCCGTCGATGGTATATTTATCCACCTGTGGTTTGATCTCGATTTTGGTATTGCCATAAGTATTGTTCAACCATGCCATATCGATCTCGTTATCGAAGTGGCCGATGTTACATACGATAGCTTTATCTTTTAATGCGCGGAAGTGTTTCTCGCGAACGATATCGCAGTTACCGGTTGCTGTTACAACGATGTCGGCCTCAGCAATAGCGGTTGATAACTTCTTAACTTCATAGCCTTCCATTGCAGCCTGTAAAGCACAGATCGGATCGATCTCAGTTACGATAACACGAACACCTGCACTGCTTAGTGATTCAGCAGAACCTTTACCAACATCACCATAACCGCAAACAACAGCCACTTTACCGGCCAGCATCACATCGGTAGCACGACGGATAGCGTCAACCAATGACTCGCGGCAGCCATACTTATTATCAAATTTTGATTTAGTAACCGAGTCGTTCACATTGATAGCAGGCATTGGCAGGGTGCCGGCTTTTACACGATCATATAAACGGTGCACACCGGTAGTAGTTTCTTCTGATAAGCCTTTGATACCGGCAATCAGTTCAGGATATTTATCCAGTACCATGTTGGTCAGGTCGCCGCCATCATCCAAAATCATATTTAAAGGCTGACGGTCTTCACCAAAATATAAAGTTTGCTCAATGCACCAGTCAAACTCTTCAGCATTCATACCCTTCCAGGCATAAACTGAAGTTCCGGCAGCAGCAATAGCAGCAGCGGCATGATCCTGGGTTGAGAAAATATTACATGATGACCAGGTAACTTCCGCACCCAAAGCCTGCAGGGTCTCGATCAAAACCGCAGTCTGGATAGTCATGTGCAGACAGCCTGCAATACGGGCGCCTTTTAACGGCTGAGACGGGCCATATTCGGCACGCAAAGCCATTAAGCCAGGCATTTCTGCCTCGGCAAGACCAATCTCCTTGCGGCCCCACTCGGCCAGCGATAAATCTTTTACTTTGTATTTGATGTAAGTAGTTTCTACAGATGACGACATATCATTTAAGATTTTTGAATTGCAAAGGTATGCAATAGAAATATCTTAATGAAATCAGGCCATTGCCTCTGCTTTTTCAGGCTGCTTTTCTACAGCAACACTTTCTGGTTTTACATCTTTTGAGCCATTGCCATTTACTACTTCAGGCTTTACAACCTTATTTGCAGCGCCATTTTCAGGTTTGCCATTTTTGGCATCCTTACCATTAGCTGCAGCATTTTCAGGCTTCATGCTCCTGAGGGCTGTATTATCGTGTGACGGCGACATAGAAAGCTTACCATTGTGTGAGCCTCCCGGTTCAACCTGTAATACTTGTGTTTTGATATCGCCGGTAATGCGGCCTGTACTTTTGATTTCTAATGAATGGGTATTTACATGCCCGTGAATAAGGCCATAAACAATCAATTCCTTAGTGATAACACTACCCTTTACCACGCCTTTTTCGCCCAGTATCAGTCCTTCGTCGATGGTTACATCGCCCAGTATCTGTCCCTCTATCCGCACATTGGCCGGCGCTCTCAAGTTCCCTTCAAAAACACAACCTTCGCTAATTAGCGTAGATATTACTTGCTGGCTCAGATCAACTTTATTTTTCTTTCTAAACATTGCCGTAGTTTTATTAGTTATTTGTCAGCCGGAACCTACCGGCCTGCACCCGCTAAGGATTTTTAGTTGTTTAACGTTAAAAACTTCACAGGGTTAATGGGTTTTCCATTTTTTCTTACTTCATAATGTAAATGGCTCCCTGTAGAACGTCCGGTTGAACCCACCTTGCCTATTACATCGCCGGTTTTTACCGATTGTCCTTCCTTTACATCGATGTGTGACAAGTGCCCGTAAAGCGTCTGGAAGTCGTTTTTATGCTGAACAATGATGCAATTACCATAACCGCCTTTGCGTCCTGTAAAAACTACGTTACCATCAGCGGTTACGTGTACCGGGTCGCCTGTGGCCCCTCTGAAATCTATACCGGGATGCAACTCTGCACTTTCCCCATCAAACGGATCACTGCGATAACCAAATGCCGAAGTAATAGAACTTAAGCGGGGATAACCCATCGGAGTAAATGCCACGCTGTTAAGCAGGCGGCTCATGTACTCGTCATATAAAGAATATTTCTCATTGTCGCTCATGCTGGCTGAGGCAATATTCTTGTCGCCGCCGATTGAGTTGGTAGAGAAACCTTTCAATCCTCTTTTTCTCAGGTAGTCGTTTATTTTCTCAAGCTTGCTTTGAATAGATTGAATGTAACCGGTTGCAGAATTGGTTGATGCAGTAGCAGCATCGGTCAATGCTGTCGCCGTTGATACTTTACCTTTTAATTGGGCAATCTGTGATAGGAGTTTCTGTTTTTCCTGCTGACTGTCATTGTCTTTTGAGTTCAGGTAGACAATTGTTCCGACAAGTGCTACGATAACCAGTACGACAGAAGCAATGTAGTGCTTCATTCTTTTCAGGTGCTTGGTTTTTACCCGGATAGCCTGGGTTTGCTCCTGATTTTTGTTGACAATGATGATGGTACTGAAGTTTGTAAGTTTCAGGTTCATATCTTAGTTAGGGGGTTAATAGGGCATGAATATAAGACAATAGACGCACAAAAAATCAATTTATTTTGATTCCTGTGCGCAAAAAATAGTCTCCCTCACAACAAAAATCAGTGTTACAGTTTTATACGGGTTTCGTCAGATAAATGTTATTATTCTGAGCAGAAATATTTTACTTTTAAATCATTTAGTACTTTTACCAAAAATTTAATTTTTAAAAGTGATGATGTACCCGGAATACCTGGTTGCTCCGATGAGAGAGGAACTGACAAGAGTAGGTTTTGAAGAATTAAAAGATGCGGATGCCGTAAAAAACGCCATTGAGAGTGAAGGCACCGTGTTTGTGATGGTGAATTCGGTTTGTGGTTGCGCTGCTGCCAATGCCCGCCCCGCTGCAAGGATCGCCTCACAAAATGCTAAGCATCCTGATAAACTAGTAACCGTTTTTGCCGGTATGGAAAAAGACGCGGTTGATACTGCACGTAATTATATGCTGCCTTATCCGCCATCCTCACCTGCTATGGCTCTGTTTAAAGACGGCAAACTGGTTCACATGATCGAGCGTCACCAGATTGAAGGCCGCCCGGCACAAATGATCGCCGATAACCTGATCGGCGCGTTTGAACAATATTGCTAATCTGATTACAGGATATATAATAGTGCTTCAGGAATAAGAAAACTGGAATTCCCGGCTTTCTTATTCCTGAAAGTGCATTAGCGGGTATACTTTAATTCAAGCAGGGGTAACTTGGTTTAAATTATTAGGATTAAAATCACTCTTCCCGCAGCTTGCCCATTCTGATGGACCCATCCAAATAAAGAAGGGTCGAAATGATAAGGATTACTACCAACTGCTTCATATCATAAAATTACCGAATTGTTTGCACTCTCCTGCAAGATTTTATCAACATTTTTGCGTCAATTGTTAATTATTATCGGTTGATTATGAGTTAACTATACAAATTTTCATTTGAGTTAACCAGACTAACTTTTGCTCGATAAATAAACCATTAAGCAACCTCAGATGACTCCTCATCAATATGTTTTTCCAGCACTTCTTTAGTGATTGGTTTAAAAATAAATGACCTGACATATGAATATTGACCTGCTTGTTCCATGTCTTGTGGATTGATGGAAGAGGATAGAATATATATTCTTACAGGCTTAGTGAGTAAGGGATATAAATACTGTACATTGTCTAAGAAGTTCCATCCATTAAATCCCGGCATGTACAAGTCAACTAATATTACATCCGGCAGTTGATCGGGGTTCTTTTTGTTCTGCTCCAGGAAACTGATCACCTCGGCGCCGTTTGCCGTGCACATTACCTCGTACTCGAGCTGATATTTATTTAATATTCTTTTCAGAATAAAATGATCCAACGGGCTATCGTCTATGAAAATAAGTTTCTTCATGCCGGGTCGTCATAAAGTTTTTACAATCAAATTTAAAAGGCTTTAACGACATATCACGTAGTATTTTCACGGTATTTGCTACGTATTAACACGGGTTTGTGCTACAGCAGCCTTGTAAAACAATCGATACATAAGCCCTTTCTATCGATTCTTAGGCAATATTTGTAAACCAATACGTTTTACAGATGTTTTTTGCTAAAACCACTTGTTACCCCCTTTGAGTGGAAGCGCATTCATGGAAATTAATTGGATAAAACTATGATTCTACTTCTTTGTGGGTTATCGGGAGCCGGCAAGTCTACACTTGCTTCCCACGTGAAAAACAAGCTTGGACGTGCTGACGTACCTGTCGAAATTATTGATGCTGATGAATATCGTCAGAAGTTATTTAAAGACCTTGGCTATACCCGCGAAGACCGCAATGAAAACATACGACGGCTGGGTTTTATCGCCAATAAATTCTCATCACAGAATATTGTTACCATTGTAAGTGCTATTAACCCATACGATGATATCCGCAAAGAACTTATTGAGACTTATCCCAGCGTTAAAGTGGTTCATATTGATTGTGATATCAATGTTTTAATTGAACGGGACACAAAAGGGCTTTACCAAAAGGCCTTATTACCAGATGGTCATCCAGATAAAATATCAAATCTGACAGGCATTAACGATCCGTTTGAAATACCTGAAAACCCTGACCTTTATATCAATACCAGCCAGTTAAATATTAAACAAAGCACTGATGAGGTTTATACGTTCGTTTTGCGAAATATTATAAAAGAGAACTATGGCATTAATCCTTTTGTAAATGTTGCAGTCTGATTAACCGGATAAAATTAACTGATGCAATCGAAAACGCTTATGGTTGTAGGGATGCACCGCTCGGGCACCTCCCTTATTTCAAACTGGTTATACCGGTGTGGTTTACAATTGGGTGAGCATTTGCTTGAAGCAGGAAACGGTAACGTAGAAGGACATTTCGAAGATGTTGAATTTTTAAGGATGCATGAAGAGATCCTGACCAGCAACGCCTTTCCTGCTACAGGATATGTTTATGACAAGGTGATCGACATCTCAATTTATCAGCTTGAGAAACTAAAAAGCGTTATCAAGGTAAAAAATCAACTTTACCGTCAATGGGGATGGAAAGAGCCCCGTACGTGCCTGTTTTTAGATCTTTACCGCGAATTACTGCCGAATTCCAAATACCTCGTTATCGTACGCGATTATGCGGCAGTGGTTTATTCGCTTTTAAAAAGAGATTTTGCCGAATACGAAGAAAAATATTTACGCGGAAAAAAATTACAGCGCTTTCTCTGGTTGTACTTCAGGCGCCGCAAAACCTCACATAAATTTTATAAGGAACATGCCGCAGATTACCTGAAAGTATATATAGAATACAATCAGCACATCTTAAATACACTAAAAGAGCTTGCTCCTGAGGATTATATGGTAGTTAACTACTCCCTGCTTGAAAAAAGCGATAAGGAGGTCTTTTCCTTCCTGACAGGTAAATGGCATTTCAAGTTGCAATACCATGAGTTTAACGAAGTGTATAAGAAAAACTTATTAAGCAAAGCCTTCAATGTGGACAGCTATATCGATGATAAAGAGCTAATAGATAAAGCTAAAAGTATTACCGGAGAGCTAAAAAAGCACATCACTATACATTAAACTACTTCTTTAACCTTATAATACTTACCGTTCAGGTTGAATTCGTCACCGGTTTTGCGTCCCAGTAATTTAGTTCCTATGGGTGATGCCGGTGAAACAGCGAAATAACCCTCTCCATTCAAGTTAAGGGCTCCCGCACTAATCGATAAATAAAATTTACCATTGTCAGTTATCACCAGGCTACCCGGAGCAGCCGATGATGAAGAACTATCAATATTGATCTGGTTTAATGCGATCAGTAATTTATTAGCTTCATTTAATTGTGCCTGGTTGCGGTCGGTCTCCTGCTGCATCATTTCGCGGCCGGTTTCATATTTATCCCCTGCACTGCTTTTGGTTTCTTCATCAGCGGATTGCTGCGCATCCTGAATTGCCTGCTTCGCATTTTCAATACGTGCTTTTACATAATTAACGCAAAGCGTGTACAGGTCCTTTTTTAGGTTTGTCATAATGGGGGTAAACGTAAATAATAATAAGAAATTACATGGCTATTTCTTTACCCTGGCGGGGATCCTCGGGTAATATCTCCATTTCGGGGCAATGAATATAATCGGCATACCATTGAATAGCTTCCACAATATCCACAGCGTCATCCGAAGCAATACCAATGGTTTCAAAAGCATACAGGCCCTCATCACACAATCCATAAAGTTGTATCTCGCCTGAATCCTGGTGAAACTCCTCTTTATCAAGGCAAAATACCCTGACTTTCAAGTCAGTATCTCTTGAATGAATTACATCCCTGCATGAATTGTTGGGATCGGTAGCCAATAAATATACATTCTGAGCCATGTTTAGGTAAACAGATTTGAGGGGATTTAGTTTTTTACAGGGTAGTTAAAGCAATAGCATAAATAGCTATTACATAAGCAAAAATATATGAAACAAGCTCAAAAAAACAAATCTATCTGAAAAGAAAAAAGCCCCGGAAATATCCGGAGCTGCATATAAGCTTTGCAAATCGCTATTATGGAAATAGTTATGTATACAAATATTATCAGAAATATCTTAATATGATTCGCCTCTGTTATAGTGCGATACCGGGTCGACCCGCTTTAAAACAATATTGCTAACCGGTTTAACAATAAGCGGTATCTTTTCGACCCGTGTTTCGCTGGTATCCAAACCAAAGGCTTTTGCTTCGCTTTGCGCCAGCTTTTTGATCGCAAAATAACTGTTAAGGATAAAGCCTTCGGAAATGCTGAATTCATTATTATAAGAAAGGAATTTCTCGATGATAACAAACTGGAAGTCGGCTGCCATATGAAATTTCTTCAGCGACTCATAGCGGCTTAGAATATCCAGCTCATTTCGCGACACCATGTCTTCCACAACTTTTCTGAACAGCACATTCACACGTGGTTGTATCCTGAACCCTAGCCGGAATTCTACACGGATCACTTTGTTCTCTTCAATCTCTTCCACACTGTATTCCATTGTGTATGGATCATCCATGCGCTCTATGTGTACAAACCAGTAAATATCAGCCCGCTTAGGTTTACGGCTAAAGATGGAATACATTATTTTTTGCTCTATCTGCTTGCTGTTGTTTGCTTTGGTTAGATAAATCAAATGTGTAGCATATTTAGATACCCCTTCATCTGCACTCAGCGCTTTTAGCAGCGGGATCTGATCCTGCAGGTCAATGAAATGCAGGAAGCGGTTATTGATCTTACGTGCCTTGAACCATACATACATGGTAAATATCAAGCCAAACTCAAACACCAGGAAGAACAATCTCTTAAGAATTTTAACCGAGTTTGCCAGGAAGAACGAAAACTCAACAGTAACAAATACGCAAAGTATGATGGTAACCAGCCAGATGGGCCAATGCCGTTTAAAACGCATATAATAATACATCAGGATGGTGGTCATCAGCATGGCGATGGTAATGGAGAAACCATAAGCCGCAGTCATGGCTGACGATGTCTGGAAGTATAAAGTCACCGCCACACAACCAAAACACAATACCCAGTTGATAGCCGGGATGTAAATTTGTCCGCGTACGTTGGACGGATATTTCACAGCAATACGAGGCCAGAAATTCATGCTTATCGCTTCACTTATCAGCGTAAATGAACCACTTATCAACGCCTGACTGGCAATAATCGTAGCGAATGTTGCGATGATGACACTTGGTATCAAAAAGGTATGTGGTACGATGGCATAGAATGGATTGACCAGTGCAAAATTCGGACGTGTTGGCTGTGAAAGCACCCAGGCACCTTGTCCCAGGTAATTAAGTACAAGGCAGGTTTTTACAAATATCCAGGCCATTTGAATATTCTTCCGTCCGCAGTGGCCAAGATCTGAATACAATGCCTCGGCACCAGTTGTACATAGGAAAACCGCGCCTAAAAGCCAGAAACCGTTAGGATGGGTGATCAGCATCTTGATTCCGTAGTATGGACTTAAAGCCTGCAATATGCCAAGGTTGTGCGATACCTGCATGGCGCCAAGTACGCCGATCATTAAAAACCAAATGAACATTACCGGACCGAATGCAGCGCCAACCACTTTTGTACCAAATTGCTGAAAAAAGAACAGCAGGAGTATAATACCAATGACGATCCCTATAATAAGCCAGCTTCCCGGCACCATTATGTTCGCCAGTTTTGGTACCTGGCCCAAGCCTTCGATAGCTGATGCTACCGAGATAGGCGGAGTAATAATACCGTCGGCAAGCAGGGTGCCTGCGCCAACGATGGCTGGTATGGCCAGCCATTTGCCATACCTCCGAACCAATGCATACAACGAAAAAATACCACCTTCACCGTGGTTATCTGCCTGCAGGGTGATAAAAATGTACTTGAAAGTTGTTTGCAATGTCAGCGTCCAGAAAACGCAGGATATAGCGCCATAAACAAAATCAACACTTGAGGTGCCGCCCTCCTGCAACAGTGTTTGAAATGTGTAAAGGGGGGACGTTCCAATATCCCCGAAAATGATTCCGAGGGTGATCAGCAGGCCTGCTGCTGAAACTTTTTTAAGATGGGGGTTCATGCGACCAATTAAGGGTATTAAAAGCGCGCAAATGTATTTAATCTACTTATATCAAGCAAGTTAATTATTGTGATTTTCTAAAAGAGTTGAATAAATCCCCGGATTTATGTTAAAAAAACAGTCAGTAAATTATTAATTAAATAATTACAGCCAGATGATAAAGGCAAAAAATAGCAATTGCAAAAAAGCAACGGCCCTCCGTTAAACTTTTGATAAATCTTACTACAGGATAAAAAATTCCAATTAGAGGTTACTTTTTTTCAGTGCAGCCTCGCCAAATTTGATCAGGTCGGGGGCTTTGATGTAACCTACTGTGCCTAAAACCGGATTGCCTTTGGAGTTAAAAATGATGAGGGTTGGGTAGGCCTGCATACCCCATTGAGCTGCCAATTGAGGGCCCATGCCTTTTTCCATGTCAATAGCGATATTGATGAAGTTTTTATTATAAAATTCAGCAGCTGTCTTATTTCTGAAGGTGGTAGCTTTCAGCATTTTGCATGGACCGCACCATGTAGCGTAGGCATCTACAAATATATATTTATGTTGTGCAGCAGCTTGCTTCAGTGCCTCGTTCCAGTCATCTTCAATAAATACGATCTTTGAATTATCTGTATTCTGATCCTGCGCATGTGCAGTAGTCTGAAAAGCGATTAACAGGAAAAACGAGATAATTCCTAAAAGCAGTTTTTTGTATTTCATCATATTATTGGTGCATAAAAATAGCACATATACCTTTTACGAATATATGTGCTATTTGTTATTTAAATATAAACAGCATTAACGTCTTTCGTTCGGCTTTCTTTCACGTTGCGGCTGCTGTTCGCGCGGTTGCTGCTGCGGACGTTGTTGCCTTTGCTGCTGCATTTGCTGTTGACGCTGCTGCGCTTGCTGCTGCTGGCGTTGTTGCGCAGCTTGTTGTTGACGTTGCTGAGCCTGTTGTGCTTGCTGTTGTTGACGCTGCTGTGCTTGCTGTTGCTGACGCTGCTGTGCTTGCTGTTGCTGGCGTTGTTGTGCAGCTTGCTGCTGACGTTGCTGAGCTTGTTGTGCCTGCTGTTGTTGACGCTGCTGTGCTTGCTGTTGCTGGCGTTGTTGGTCAGCTTGTTGCTGACGCTGTTGAGCTTGTTGTGCCTGCTGTTGTTGACGTTGTTGTGCTTGTTGCTGTTGACGTTGTTGGTCAGCTTGTTGCTGACGCTGTTGAGCCTGCTGTTGTTGGCGCTGCTGCTGCGTACGCTGTTGTTCTGCCCTTTGTTGTTGCTCGCGATTAGCATTTTGCTGACGCTGCTGCGCAGCCTGTTGTTGACGCTGCTGAGCTTGTTGAGCCTGCTGTTGCTGACGTTGTTGTGCAGCGTTCCCATTGGGTTGATTAGCCCTGTTTGGCTGCACACCGTTCGGACGGTTTGGCGCAGGACGATTTACAGGCTGACCACCGGCAGCTGGTCTATTATTCACACGTACTACTTTATTATCAGGCGTATTGCTGCGTGCTACAGTTGCCAGGTGAGCAGCAGCTGTATGATTAAAGCCACCACCGTTAGCAATTTTCTGATTCGGGTGTGCATTACGGTATGCACTGGCATCCACTACCCTTGCCGGACGTGCATTCGGTGCTTTTTGTACGGCAGGGCGATAAATGTTTACTGTATTACGTGATACCCTTGCGACACCCGGTCTGCTGGCATTATTAATATTATATACCCTCACATTATTATTGTGGGTAACCTGCCTGATCTCCTGCACACGCGGACCACTTACATAGGTTACATTATTCTTCACGTAAGTATTATTGATAACCGTAGTGTTACGAATAATAGTTACCGAACGGGTACGCGGCACATAATAATTATATATCACCGGACTGGTAATATAAGCCTGTGGTGCACATGTCCAGTAATAATCAGGCACATCATAACCGCCGCCTATGGATACACTTATACTAATACCCGGCATTAAAGGCGCCCAGCCATAGTAGCCGCCGCCATGACGCCAGCTCACCCATGCAGGTGCCCACTCGTGGCCCGGTATCCATTCCCAGCCATAATAATCATCATAACGCCAGCGGCCGTAGTGGAAAGGAGCCCAGCCCCATTCGTAATCAGATACCCAGGTGTTACCATAATCGGTAACTACCCAGTGGCCGCGTGTAGCATAAGGCCTGAAGTCGCCGTCAACATCCGGTACCCAAACCTCGCCATATTGCGGATCGCTCACCCAAGTACCGTAAGGCCCCAGTTGATCGTAAAATTCCTGGTCAGAAATATAGCCCCCCTGGGCCATACTTTTGCCGGGGACAACCAGTGATAATAGCATCACCAGCAAACCAATTCCCCATATTTTACTTAAGCTTTTCATTAGTTAGATATTGTTTTTTGAACTGGCGAAGGTATCGTATTCTATAATACCCATCGCTCATATTCTATAATATTTATATATATTTTGATTAGTAAAACAATAAAACGTTTAACCGTATAATTGTTTTACAAATTATATGCCGATGCATTACACTCGCATGACCAATATTTATTCACAGGATTTTGATGTGGGGCATTAATTAATATTTTTGTTCGTCTCAATACATTAACACTATGAATACAGTTCATATTCCAAGACTAGATCTGAATACTTATATTAATGGTACCCTTGAACAAAAGAAACGCTTTTCGGATGAAATAGGCCAGGCTTTTAACGACACCGGCTTTGTTACTATTACGAATCACGGATTGAGTAAAGAGCTGATAGACAAGCTATACCAGCAGGTGATCAGTCTTTTTAAATTACCAGAAGATGTTAAATTAAAATATGAAAAAGCCGAGTTGGCAGGTCAGCGTGGCTACACCAGCAAAGGCAAGGAAACCGCCAAAGGTTTTAAAGTACCCGACCTCAAAGAGTTCTGGCAGATCGGTCAGACAGTGACTGATAATGACCCGGTTAAGAATGAGTATCCCGAAAATTTGACCGTAACAGAGCTCCCTGAATTTAACTCAACAACCCGCGAGGTGTATCAAAAACTGGAGAGTGCCGGGCAACATTTGTTACGCGCTATCGCCGTTTACCTTGATCTGCCTGAAAATTACTTCGATGATAAAGTACATAATGGCAACTCTATCCTGCGCACGCTGCATTACTTTCCTATTGAAAACCCGGATGCATTACCACCGGATGCAGTTAGAGCTGGCGCACATGAAGACATCAACCTGATCACGTTACTGATCGGTGCAAGCGCTGATGGTCTTGAATTGCTAACCCGCGAAAATGAATGGTTCCCGGTTAAAGCGCATGGCGAAGATGTCGTAGTAAACGTGGGTGATATGCTGCAGCGCCTGACCAACAATAAATTGAAATCAACTACCCACCGCGTAGTAAACCCGCCGCGTGAAGAAATGAAAAACTCCCGTTATTCCGTTCCTTTCTTTTTGCATCCAAAGTCAGATATGAATTTGACCAGTTTGGAATCATGCATTGATGCTGAACATCCGAAGTTGTATAGTGATATGACAGCAGGTGAGTATTTGGATGAGAGACTGAGGGAGATTGGATTGAAGAAATAGTTGGCAATTTTGCAGTAGGCGGTTCGCAGTAGTTATAACCGATGTCATTTCGAACGAACTTGAGGTGGAATTGCGCCTTGGGGTGAGGAGAAAACTTATACGATAGACAAATCCGCTATTCATGGCGTAGAAGTTTTCTCATCCGCACCCATAACTTAACCCTTTCTGCGGATTCGAAATGACATAGTTTTTTTATGCACACTGCAAACTGAGAACTGCCAACTGTTACTTCTTCATTTCCCCATTAATAGCTCTCAAAAACTCATCAGTATGACGTGAGCCGATGATGTATACCAATCCATCACGGTCGGTGAGGTGGATGGCATCGCTTCCGGAGGTATAAAAGCGGATGGTGCCTTTTTGGTGCAGGTTATAAACCGGATTGTTCAGAAAATAGCGGCTGTATTTACCTTTTTCAACTTTCACAATACTATTCAGGTCGATTTTTACAAGGCGGGTAGTCCACAGACCGTCTATTAATATGCTTTTATTATAAACGCGGGTGCGGAAATGCAGCAGGAAACCCATGATAATGGAGATGATGATAATACCAAACCCCACCACGGCTAAAATCTCCGATTTATTCTGTTCATCTGAGAAAAAGTCGAAAGTGTAGGCAGCAAAACAGAATGTAGCCAGCACCAGGCGGATGGTAACGGGTATCCACTCGCGGCCGAGATATTGCTTCTCAACAAAAACCGGTTTTTCTACAGTCATAATTTAAACAGTTCGAAGATAGTAACTTTTTTAGTTTTCGCAGTTACTTTATACCTGTCATCCGGCCGGTATCCTCCTATCCAGATAATTTCATCATTGCCATTCACCAAAAGCGGGATCTGTGATTTCTCATGCAATGGCACTTTTTGGTGTACAAAAAAATCACTTAGTTTCTGCCTCGTCTTCATACCAAGCGGGTGAAAATGATCACCTTCGCTCCAATGACGTAAGGTTAACGGATAGATCAGCGAATCAGTATCGATGGATACAGCTAACGGATTATCCTTAATAATTAATGGCGAATCATCATGCAGAATATTCAACCGGTAATTATTGAATTTTACTTCATGCTGATCTTTTTTAATTACAACCGGTTGATTTGGTACCGCCCGTCTTTTTGCAAGGATCAATTTTTCCCTGTCCAACAGCAACATAAAACCCGGCGATACGAATACCCTGCCCGAATGCTTATCCAATGAGTCGATTAAGTCTTCAACGGTGCTTTCATTAAAACAATATACTTGAAGCAAACCGTAAAGCAACAAAAGCTGTGGCTGAAGTTTTTTTACCTCATCAATATAGATATGAATCTCCTCACCATAAAAAGTGAATATGCTTTTCCGTAATTCATCCAGCTTTTGCTCTAACAATATTTCAAGTCCACGGAAATGCTTCAGGTTATTTTCAAAGGTATCTTCCAGCGCCGGGTTGAGCTCTTTTAGTTTAGGAATTACCTCCAGGCGTATCTTATTCCGGGCATATTTGGTTGAGCTATTGGAGCTATCTTCTACATATGCCAAATTTTCCGCCTTTACAATATCCTGTATATCATCTCGTTTTAGGAACATTAAAGGACGCACTATAGACCCATTTTTAGGCAATATCCCATGCAGGCCGGCAATGCCTGTCCCCCGCGTAAGGTTTAGCAGTATAGTTTCAATGGTATCATTTTGATGGTGCGCCAGGGCGACTACCTCGTAACCGGATTGTTGTGATAACTCTGCAAACCATTGATAACGAAGCTCGCGGGCAGCCATTTGTATCGATATCTTTTTGTCAGCGGCATATTTTTTGGTATCAAAGTTTATGGTGTGAAATGGCACGCCCAATTTACCCGCAAGATCCTTTACAAACTGTTGATCGGACAGAGCTTCGTCGCCCCTAAGCTGGAAATTGCAGTGGGCTATGCTGAATTGATAGCCTGCGGCCTTTAGCAAATGAACCATAACAACCGAATCCATACCACCGCTGACAGTCGCCAGAATGTTGCTGTCGCGATTAAACAGTGCATTTTTTTCAATAAAATCAATGAAATTTTTAACCGGCAGCATCACCAAAATTATTAATTTAATAACCCCATCCAAAAAACTAATTTTGCGCCCGTGAGGAAATACTTGTTCACCTTATTATTACTGACGTTGGTAACCGCGGTAATGGCCCAAAAAAAATCGGTCATCAACCTCATCAAATCCAAAAGCATACAGGGCGTTAAGATTAACGGAGTGGATGTATTGAAGGTGTATGGCGGTACTTTTCAGCAGGATTATTCTACTTTGACCTCCGACAGCGCTTACTTTCACCAGGCGCAAAATACTTTTGATGCATTTGGACACGTAGTGATCAGCCAGGGTGATACGCTGAATATTTATTCGGACAAGCTGAACTATAACGGGAACACCAAGATCGCCATCCTTACCGATAATGTGCGCATGGTGGATAAGGACGCTACGCTCACTACCAACTATCTTACCTATAATACAGCAACTAAATACGGCACTTATACCAATGGCGGTAAACTAGTGAATAAGGATAACACGCTTACGAGTAAAAACGGTTATTATTTTGCCAATTCAAGGGATTCCTATTTCCGCTACGATGTGGTGCTATTAAGCCCGGATGCGACCACAAAAACAGATACGCTGCGCTACAATACCAATTCAAAGATCGCTTACTTCTATGGTCCCACGCACATTTATGGCAAGAAGAAGGATGGCGACAAATCCAAACCCAATCCGAAGGACAATGATACACTTTACACCGAAAACGGCTATTACAATACCGTAACCGAACAGGCTTTTTTCGGGAAGAAAAACCTCTATAGCCAGGGGCCAAAGACGTTAAAGGGAGATAGTATGTTTTATGACCGCAAGAAAGGCTATGGCCGAGTGGTAAAGAATATCACCTTTAATGACAATGAGCAAAAAATGACCCTTAAGGGCGATCTCGGCACTTACTTTAAAGCAGACGAGCGAACGGTAGTTACCGAAAATGCATATGGTATTATTGTGACGGAGGAAAAGGATACTTCCAAAAAGGATTCTGTCCCGCCAAAGCCGGTCACGATAGCTGATAAGAAAGCAAAAGTTGATACCAGTAAGACTAAAGCTCCCCCGGCGAAAACAGTTGCCACTCCTGATAAATCAAAGCAGGCAGCCAAGCCAGATAATAAGACAAATGCACCGGCGAATACAATGCCTTTGAAGGAAATTCCAAAAGGTAAATCAGATTCCATTCCCGATAAAAACAAAAAAGGAAAGAAGCCTGATCTGAAAAGTAAGCTTCCGGATAGTCTTTTAAAGAAGGATACCACGCGAATCAAGCACGACTCTATTTATATGACGGCGGATACGCTCGAAACGCGGGTATTAACCTACAAAGAGTTAAAAGACATCCAGGAGAAAATTAGGCTTTCGCACATAGTTGATACCACAAAGAAAGCGCCATCCATAGTATATACCAAGCCGGTGAAGGAGATCGATCTATTACCACCGGTATTTCATCCTGACACTGCCGCCTTGCACCGTAATTTATTAACTCAAATCAAACCCGAAATATTAGCGGGGATAGCACGAAGAGATTCTGCAAAAGTTGATTTTTCGGCCAAAGGCGGCAAAAAAGATAAAAAAGCCAAAGCGAATGCGCCGACTAAACCAAGTGCCACACCCCCTACTCCAATTACACCGGGAAGCATGAATAAGTATGCGAAGCAGCCGCCGCAAGCGCAACAGCAGCAGCCTGAAAAGAAACTTACAAAACAGGATAGCTTAAAACTAGCAAAAAAGGACAGCCTGGCGAAAATAAAAAAGGCATCGGATTCTGTATATGTCACGCGAAAAGTTAATTTGGCTGATACGGCGCGTATAAGGATACTCAGCGCTTTTCATCATGTAAAATTATTCAAGTCAGACCTCCAGGGAAAATCCGACTCGGCATTTTATAGTACCAGTGACTCGGTTATTCGACTATATGTGCATCCTATCATCTGGACACAAGGCTCGCAGCTATCAGGGGATACGATTAACCTGCAGCTGAAGAATAAGAAGTTTGATAATATTGAGTTGTTCCCTAATGCATTTGTCGTCAATATTGAAAAAGGAGACTCGACGCATTTTAATCAATCGGCAGGTAAAAAGATGCGTGGTTTCTTTAACAATGACAAACTTGAGCGCCTGTTTATTGACGGCAATGCGGAAACTATTTATTTCTCGCGCGACAGCGGAAAAGTAAGCGGCATGCAACGGTCGCTAAGCAGTCGTATCAGGATCAATTTTAAGGACAGCAAACTGACTGATGTCACCTTCCTTGCAAAACCAGAGCACCGTTACGGGCCATTAGATAAATTTACCGAGGATGACAAGATATTAAAAGGCTTCCTTTGGAAACCGAAGGAAAGGCCTGCTTCTAAAGAAGAGATCACGGCTCCAAAGAAAAAAGAACCTGCTAAAAAACCTGCTGATAAAAACAAGGCACCAACGGATGGTAAGAAGCCCCCATTAAATAAACCATCGGATGGCAAAGCAGCAAAGGATACGAGCGACAATAAGCAGCCGTCGGAAAAGCTGCCTGAGATAAAAGCCGGGAAAGATACCAGTGCGGTGAAATTGCAGAAGGACACCAGTGCAGTGAAGCTGAAGGCTGATACGACGCTAAAATCTCCTGCAAAGAAAGAACCGGAAGTGAAGAAGGATAGTACAGTGAATAAGCCGAAGGCCCAATAGCTACAATAACGAACGTTAGTCCGGATTTATAATCCCGGACTACAATAATTGGGGATTTGTAATCCCCGTAACAAACACCTTCGCGGATTGCAAATCCGCCACTTTCCAGGTCGTGGATTATAAATCCCGACCAACGCCGTTAAATCCCGACCAACACACAACACGTTCCCTGGGAAAAACACTAGTTGAGGTAGTTTGTTGCTTATCATATATCTATATAATTGGGGGCAAGCAACTACAAAAATCACTAACCAGCTATGATAAGAAAATTAAAATCCGGTAAATACCGCATATATTCAAGAAAAGTTGATCCTGATACGCATAAGCGCAGAAACCTCGGTACTTTCGATTCAATGGAAGATGCTAAAAAACACGAAAGGGAAATTCAGTATTTCAAGCATCATTAATTTCAGGGCATAAAACTTCCTGATTTTAAATCATTCTATGGCCTGCAGAAAACCGATCAGCTTTTCCATTGCCCTTGCACGGTGACTGATCTTGTTTTTCTCATCCATGCTCATTTCGGCAAAGGTGATATCGTAGCCGTCGGGTTGAAAGATTGGATCGTAACCAAAACCTCCGGAGCCTGTAGTTTCCTGACGGATAGTTCCTTCTACTGTGCCTTCAAAAACGTGTTCTTTTCCTTCCCACATCAGCGAGATCACGGTAACAAATCTGGCTTTCCGGTTTTCAATTCCTTCCAGTTTAGCTAATACCTTTTTGATATTGGCTGCATGGTTACCATACTCGCCGGCATAGCGTGCGGAGTAAACGCCGGGCTCGCCGTTTAAGGCGTCAATAACAAGGCCGCTGTCGTCGCCAAAGCAATTCAAATGATAGTTATCATACACGTATTTGCTTTTGATGACAGCGTTCTCCTCAAAGGTTGTCCCCGTTTCTTCTATATCTTCTGTGCAGCCGATATCATTCAACGTCAACAGTTCAAAATGATTACCGATTTTATGGGATACTTCCTCCAGCTTATGGCGGTTGTTGGTAGCAAAAACTAGTTTTAGAGACATAGATTATAAACTTTTCACCTGCTCCCAAAAGGCCTTTTTATTGTCCACGTTGTTCATCATCGCATCAAAAGCGAAGGTGTATAACAGGGTTATGTTGTCACGTTTTTCAATTTGATTGAATTTAGGCTGATTGATACCTGCCGGGATAGATTGCTGCCCGAGGATTAGTATAGTTTGAGGCTTAAAATGAGCAAGCAGATCGGCAAATTCTGATTTGTTTTTTACCAGGTTCAGTATTGCAACGTCTTCACGGGTATGATTTTTACGTCCAAGTACGGCTTCAAGAGCTGCAAGATGGTCATCAGCAATGAAATCATGATCAGCATAATGGGTTAATACCAGGAAGCGTTTTTTATTGGCGCCGAGATAATTAAAAACGGGCTTTGGCGTTACTGTTTCAGGTTGGGGTTGAGGAGTTAAGGTCTGCTGATTATCAGGTTTAACATAGTTTAACTTATCTTCATTAAGCAGGTAAATTTCATCCTGGAGTATAAAACGTAGTGCCTGACCGCTTTCAACTTTCACTTTTAACAATTTTTAACCAAAAATAGATAATTGTTTGAGCGTTTATAAGCATATTCGCACAAATTATTAATAAACAGATTATTGTTAAATTTGCACCTTTGCATATTTCGCAGACAGATAAAATATAAATGAGAAAGTTCGGGACAGCCATTTTACTTACTATTTTAACAATTTCTATTTCCTTCGCGCAAACGCCTGCTGATACTTCAAAAAAGGCAGCCGCTGCGACTCAACCACAAGCCCCCACAGGACCAAGAAAAGTGTTGGATAAAATAGCCGCCGTAGTGGGTAGCAGTATTATTTTGCAATCGGATATAGAGTTGCAATATGCCAATTACCTGGCTAGTGGCAACCCGCCTGATGCATCGATCAAATGTATTATCCTGCGTAACCAGATGACCCAGAAGCTCCTTGCTCAACAGGCTGTGATCGATAGTGTTACTGTAAAGGATGATGAAGTTGATAATGAGCTGGATCGCCGTATGCGTGGCATGATTGCCCGTGCAGGTGGCCAAGAAAGGCTGGAGCAATTCTTAGGCCGTTCGACCTTGCAATATAAAGACGAATTGCGCCCGGATATCAAGGAGAATATGATCGCAAGCAAAATGCGGAATAAGATAACTGAGAAGATCAGCGTAACTCCATACGACGTTGAAAAATACTTTAACTCGATCCCAAAAGACAGCTTGCCTACTTACAATAAAGAGGTTGAAGTGGGTGTAATACAGATCAACCCAAAACTAACCAAAGAGGAGAAAGAGGCTTACAGACAAAAAGCACAAGAGCTATTGGACCGTGTAAAAAAAGGTGAAGACTTTGGTGCGCTTGCCCGCCTGTATTCACAGGACACCGGTTCTGCGCCCGATGGTGGTGATTTGGGCTTTGCCGACCGTACCACTTTTGTAAAGGAATTTGCTGCATGGGCATTTAAGCTTAAAGCCGGAGATATCTCACCCGTGTTTGAAACTGAGTATGGTTTCCACTTTTTACAGGTAATTGAGCGAAGAGGCGAGCAGGTACATGTGCGCCATATCCTGATCATGCCTGCGGTTACCCAAGCAGCCGTTGACCGGGCAAAACTGAGGGCCGACACTGTTTACGATGACATGATGAAACACAAAAGTGTCACTTTCGCCGCTGCTGCATCCTTTTATTCGGACGATAAAGAGACTAAATACAATGGCGGTATGATGCTGAACGCTGATAACGTGGAAACCCGCACCACTTATATTCCAACTGATAAACTCGATCCGCAGATTGCTTTGATAGTAGATACCATGAAAGTGGGTTCGATATCAAAACCACAACTTTTTACAGATCAAACCGGTAAAAAGAGCTATAAGATACTTTACCTGAAATCTGTCACAGATGCGCACAAAGCTAACCTGAAACAGGATTTCCCTAAAATAAAAGAAGTAGCTTTATCAGATAAGATCAACAGAACTGTGAGCGAGTGGTTCGAGAAAAGAAGAAAAGAGAACTTCATCAAGATCGATCCTGAATACCAGGGTTGCCCTGTTCTTAAAGGATGGGCAAATACCCCGCTGGCAGCACAAATAAAACTATAATACGATATGCAGCACCGCACCGACGTTGAAGCAGCAGATGCTTTGAGGGATACCTACAAGCAAATTCTTTCCGAGATACATAAAGTGATCATCGGGCAGGATGAAGTAGTAAAAGCGGTGTTGATCTCTATCTTCAGCAACGGGCATTGCTTGCTGGTTGGTGTTCCTGGTCTGGCAAAAACCTTGCTGGTGCAAACTGTAGCCCAGGTACTCGACCTTGATTTTAACCGTATCCAGTTTACACCCGACCTGATGCCTTCCGACATTATCGGATCAGAAATACTAGGCGAGGACCGCAATTTTAAATTTATCGCAGGGCCTGTTTTCTCAAACATTATCCTTGCTGACGAAATAAATCGTACTCCGCCTAAAACACAAGCAGCGCTACTTGAAGCCATGCAGGAAAAAGCGGTTACAGTAGCCGGGGCAACACATAAGCTTTCACAACCGTTTTTTGTTCTTGCAACTCAAAACCCAATCGAGCAGGAAGGTACTTATCCCCTGCCTGAAGCACAGCTTGACCGTTTCATGTTCAATGTGTCGCTGGATTACCCTACGCTGGAACAGGAACTTCTGATCGTTAAAAACACCACAAGTGATGCCACACCGGATGTAAAGAAAGTTTTGAATGCGGAGCAGATCATCTACTTCCAGCATTTGGTAAGAAATATACCCGTCACTGATAATGTATTAGAATACGCTGTCAAACTGGTTACTAAAACCCGTCCTACCAGCGATCTGGCCTCTCCGGAAGTAAAAAGATTACTGAACTGGGGCGCAGGCCCACGCGCTTCTCAATTCCTGATATTAGGCGCTAAATGCCACGCAGTGTTACATGGCAAATACTCTCCGGATATTGAAGACGTTCAGGCTGTAGCCAAACCTGTTCTAAGACACCGCATCATCCGCAGCTATCACGCGGAAGCGGAGGGGTTGACAGCTGATGATATTATTGCGAAACTGTTGTGATCAGTGACTGGTTAACCAGTTATCAGTTTTAAAACAATTTAACAACCTGATAACTAATCACCGGTTAACTGATTAACTACAACCCTATTGCTCCACCGCCGAGAATATCTCCAGCACCACATCCCATTTGTGATCCTTGTCGATTTCCCAGATACGTACGTAGTTGTAGTTGCTTACGATCTCGCCTTTTTTGATGCGGGCACGGCCGTAGCTGTAGGCCAAGTCATTACTGGTTGCACGACCAACGTTGATGGTTTCAGCTGTGATGCTGATAGCCTCGTTGTCAATGAATTTCATGATCTTATCCTGACCAGAGATCGGCTCAAAACCAGGAAAGTAAAAACGGGCTTCGGGACTTAGAAATTCTTTATAAGTAGCTAATGCCGAAAGTGTCAATGCGTGATTAAATGTCTTATCAGTGCCTATAATTACACTCCGACCATTAAATGGATCTTTGCTTGGAGCAGTACGCTTAGCGGTATCAGGTTCTTTAAAATCAGTTAACTCCTGGTTTTCGCTTTCGGGATGCTGTATACCGAGGTCGATCAGAAGTTTCATTTTGCCCTCGATATCGGTGCGCCAGATGGACACATAGTCACCATATACTTTATCGTCTTCCGACTTTCCATTCTGATAAATGTACGGACCGGCTGTAAAAGCCAGGTCACCATTGGCTGAGATACGTGCAAACTTCGGTTCCCAGCTTAAAGTGCCGGGCTGTTTGTCAATAGAGTTATAAAAATCGGTTATTTTCACTACTTCGGGCTTAAACACAATGCCCTCAGGATCGGCTACTGATAAGAATGCATCTTTTATACCCTTACGCTCAACCTGTTTTTTAAAAGCGTGCTCGGCGTCTATTACCGTGCTTATCTGCGCAACTTTCTGTTGCGCAAAAATTATTAAGGGACTAACAAATAAAAATGCAATTAAGATAAATCGTTTCATTGGCTAAAAAAGGTTTGGCAATTTACTAATAAAAGTCAAACTGCTGTATGGCTGTATTAACCCGCCGTTTGGGTTTAAGTTTTTTATTATCGAAATTATTAACGGTTTCGATCGGCTAAAATTACAATGGTTTAATATTTATAATCATTATTCATAAGCATTACATTTTGCTCCATGTAGTGCCTTCTTTGCCATCTTTTAGCTGGAAACCGATCTGCTGCAAGCCATCTCTTATCCTGTCTGATGTAGCATAATCCTTATTCATTTTGGCTCCGTTACGCAGGCCGACGATCATATCCAATACTTTAGGCAGATCATCGTTTGCAGCTTGCTCATTCTTCAAGCCGAGAACATCGATGATAAAATCATTCATCAGCTTGTTTAATAGTTCCAGGTTTTTTGCGTCGATCTTCAGTTTATTATCATAAACCGAATTGATGATGCGCGATGCTTCAAACAGTTCCGCAATCAAAACCGGGCTGTTAAAATCATCATTCATCGCATCATAGCAGCGCTGTTGCAATGGGGCTATTTCAATTTCAGTAGTATTTGATGCATTCAGATTATCAAGCAATGTAAACGAATTCATCAGGCGTTTGAAACCTTTTTCTGACGCTTCCATTGCTTCATTGCTAAAGTCGAGCGTGCTGCGGTAATGTGCCTGCATCATAAAGAAGCGCACGGTCATAGGACTATAACCTTTATTCAACAAGGTATGACTACCCTCAAAAAGCTCCTGTGGCAAAAAACTGTTCCCTAAGGATTTTGACATCTTTTGACCGTTCACCGTCAGCATATTGGTATGCACCCAATAGTTGACCGGCATGGTATTGCAGGCTGCCACATTTTGGGCGATTTCGTTGGTATGATGGGTCGGCATCAGGTCGATACCACCACCGTGAATATCAAAATGATGACCCAGGTATTTATTACTCATAGCAGAGCATTCCAGGTGCCAGGCCGGGAAACCCAAACTCCATGGAGACGGCCATTTCATCAGGTGTTCTGGTTTAGCCTTGATCCATAAAGCGAAATCCAATGGACCGCGTTTCTCATCTTGTCCGCCCAGGTCGCGGGTATTGTTGATCATATCTTCCAGGTTGCGCCTGTTCAATATGCCATAATTATGATCCTTGCTATATTTTTCTACATCAAAATAAATGGAGCCATCTACTTCATAAGCATAACCATGCTCTAGGATCACTTTAACCAGCTCGATCTGCTCACTGATATGCCCCGTAGCAGTAGGTTCGATGCTTGGCGGCAACACATTAAATACCCTCATGATATCATGAAAGCCAACAGTATACTTTTGAACGATCTCCATTGGCTCCAGCTGGGCCAGTTTAGCCTTTTTCGATATCTTATCTTCTCCCTGGTCGCCTGCATCCCCTTCCAAATGGCCCGCATCGGTCACATTGCGCACGTAACGAACCTTATATCCTAAATGAGTAAGATATCTGAATATTAGGTCGAATGAAATGAATGTGCGGCAATTACCTAAATGCACGTCGCTGTAAACAGTAGGACCGCAAACATACATACCCACATGAGGCGGGTTAATGGCTTCGAATTTCTCTTTGGTACGGGTTAAAGTATTGTAAATAAACAGGCTTTGATCCATGTGGGCAAACTTACGATTTTTTTACAGCCACCTGTAAATCTCCCTTAGGCTCACAAAAGTTTTTTATCATTTGTTTGCAAGAATTTGATTATAACATTAACATGATAACGACAGATGTGATTAATGCCCCAAAGGGGCTACCGCTTTGTAGAAAAATTATAAAAAAGAGTTTGCCTCTACGAGCAATGTCATTAAGTTAAGGATTAGTATGCTGGTTTAAAGTTTGAATAGGTTCGGAATTTACTTTTTGAGTGTTTATTTTTTATTGTTCTCTCAAAGGCCCGGCCTTTTCTTATGGGTAACGTGTTCTTAATGAAGAGG
>NZ_DATCRU010000031.1:0-67898 GCF_036568825.1 Mucilaginibacter sp.
CTCATTGATTTACAGCATTTAATATACTTAAAATCCATGAGAAAAACAAGTTAAATATTTGATAATCAGATATTTATATCAACATATTAACACCCATAAAATGAAAAAGTCGGAAGATTTATTCTTCCGACCATCACTGGATATTAAGCCCACCTTTACTGAAATTTAATTTAATAGTTGTTGGTAATTTATCAATTGTTAATAATTATTACCCACGGTTTATTTTAGTATCCACATAACGCCGTTGATGTCATCATTACCACCATACTGGCTTTGTAATGCAGCGTTGTAGTTTGTTGTATTGGCAGTACGCTCGCTTGTAGGATATTGGAAGCGTTGCGCAATACGCTGACCATTATCAGTACCCGGGCCTGTAGTAAATGCAGGCACACCTGTTCTGCGGTAAGTGAAATAAGATTCCAGACCGGCATGACGGAACAATGCGAGGTATTTTTGCTGTAAGATTTGTGTCAACCCGGTAGCGCCGCCAGCATATTTTACACCAGCTTGCGCATAATAAGTAGCCCAATCGGTTGTAATCGGATATTTCTGATAACTTATATCATCAGACGGACCTGATGTTGGGGTAGGGTGATAAAAATATGCCTCAAAAGTTCCTGTTGCAGGAATACTATAATAGGTCCATGATGTTTGTATGGCCGCAACATAATGAGTTTCCGCATTCCCTGTTGCCCATCCACGATTGATCCCTTCTGCAATATTGAATTCCTGTTCAGCAAAGCCAATCTGAATGCTCGGTTCGCCTGTGTAGGTTGAATAATAGCGTTTCCTGTTAAGGAATGAGTACTGCTGAAGACCTGCGTTAGCATACATTGTACCAAGGTCAAGACCCGGATCTGCTCCTATAAAAGATGAAAAAGCGGTAGGGCTTTGATGCAAGCTATCTACACTATAACGGGATGGTTCTGCTGTTACAAACACCCTTGGGTCATTAAGTGTAGTAAGCAACTTAATATAAGTTTGCGAGGTGTTTTGTCTTGAACCGTTCTGTCCAAAGTTGGCAGGCGTTTGCGGATAATAATTAGTCGGACTTACAAACACATATTGCAGATCATCGCCTGAGCTGGTTAACAAAGGATACTTTACTGGGTCACCAACAATAGCGGCAAACTGCGACGGTATGTTCATATCAGGATCAGATACTGCCTTTTTGCTCAATTCCAGTAATAACCGCAGGTGAAATGCATTCACAACTTTTTGCCATTGTGTCAAACTTCCTTTAAAGTATTGATCTGAACTCAATGTTGCACCTAAACCTGTACCGGCAATAGACGGGTTAGCGATTATCTGTCCCAAATCACTATTAGCACTTTCTAACCAGGCAAGGCATTGTACCATCACTGCTTTTTGCGTATCGTATTTTGGCGTCAGGTTAGAGAGCCCTTTTAATGTTTCCGTCATCGGTATATCACCTCTCTCCAGGCTCATTTTACTGAAAAAGTAAGCCCTGAAAAATTTACCCAAAGCTTCATAAGGGTTTACGGCAGCGCCACCTGTGGCCGTCGCCTGGTTCTCCATAAGCACCACGTTCTGCAACGTAGTATAGTAGTCAGCGCCACTGTCAAAATCATAGGTGTTATTACCGTAGTAGTTATAGTTATAAATATAATACTGGCACCATATTTCATCTTTATTTGATGTGTTCTTATATACATAAGCGCTTTGATTGTTGCTGGCATAAGCACCATCCGGCAGGTCAGGAAAGTCATTCAAAACTCCGTTCAGAAGCAGTGATGCCGGTGCGTTGCTTGCAACGTTAGGGTTTTTTGTAAGATCTTCAAAACTCTTCTTACAACTGCTTACTACCAGCAAAGTCAATACCGGTAATAAAAAAATTGCTATTTTTTTCATTGTCATTTTTCTAATGATTAGAATGATAATTTTATGTTAAGGCCATAGCTTCTAACTGATGGCGACTGCAGGCCTGTAAGCGACGTACGGGTGTTGGTGTATTGATCCAGATCAACGTCTTTAAATTTCGGATCTTTATAGAAGTACAATAAGTTACGTCCATAGATAGATACCGAAGCCTTAGTGATGAAGCTCTTACGCAGCCATTCTTTAGGGAAATCATACCCGATAGTTACTTCGCGCAGTTTTGCATAAGTTTTGCTCATCAGGTAAGCTTCGTCAACGTTATAATATTCGCTGGCATACTCCTGTACCAAAGCGGGGGTATTATTTGGCGCATACTGCATAGCTCCATAGTTTAATACTGCACCGGTGTTTGAATCAAAGTTTGGAGCAACACCATTTGATATCTGAACACCCTGGCCTACATAACTTCCTTTGTAGGTAGCATCAGGCTTCTGGTTGTTTGCAGGATAATGTAACCAGTCCTGGTAGCGGGCAGCGCCTAATGCACCTTCGGCAGTTAAGGCATTGCTACCACCACGCATAGTTTTGTTAAATACATAGTCGCGGGTTACACCACCTACCGAGCCGTCAAACTGGAAGCCCAGGCTTAGGTTTTTATATCTCACATTGTTATAGATACTCCAGGTATAGTCCGGGTCAAGGTGTCCCAAATATTGCGGAACCGGGTTAACTAAAGGTTCACCATTTGATCCGTAAATGATTTGCCCGGCAGGATTCCGCACAAATTTGGTACCGTAGAATTTATCTACGCGATCTCCATCATGAAAATAAGTATTATAAACAGATTGTCCCGGAGGCAATTCTTCATACACTTCTTTGTAAGTTGACCAGTTTACCAAAACGTCCCAGGTGAAGCCACCCAGGTTTTTGATAGGCGTACCGCTTAAACTTACTTCGTAACCTGTTTTCTTGGTTTTCAAAGCATTCAGGAATTCATCTGTATAGCCCGACCCTGTCGCTATGGAATTATCCAATATCTGTGGCCCGTCTATATATTGAAATGCTGTCAGACTTAATCCTAAACGATTTTTTATGAATTTAAAATCAAGACCTTCTTCGTAGTTTACACGGGTAGATGTTATGATATTGTTTATATATAATGCTTTAGGCCCGTAAGCTGCAGGTTGATTATTGTAAGGCTTACCTAAACCGTATCCTGGTACAAGAGAGTAATCAGGTCCGTTATATGGCGAGTTGTAGGTGGTGCCGTAACCCAGCGGGTTATCAAAAAGAGAGTTACCAGTGCTGCCACCAAATGCAGTAATGGTACTAAATGGAGCCGGGCCTATGGTTGGGCTTGTCGCATCTGAACGAACGTTAGAATATGACGCGCGTGCCTTTAAGAAGGTAATGAAATCAGGCAGTTTAATGTAATCAGAGATCACGGTAGCTGCTGAAATACTTGGGTAGTAATAAGTAGTTACATTCTGAAACGCTGAAGATTTATCAATACGACCAGTGCTTGACAATGTAGCGTATTTACCAAAGCTTAAATCGACTGAGTAGTAACCGCTCAGTGTACGTAAAGCTGAATTAAAGCTGGTTGATTGTATTGGGTTTAATGAGTTACTGAATGCATAAACATCAGGTATACTCAGATAATCTGTTGATGTCCAGCTTGAGTTATACTTAAAGCTGCGTAAGTTACCACCAATCAAACCATCAATGTTCAGGAATTTCTTTACTGTGTAATCGAAGTTCAATTTTAACTCCGTATTATTTTCAAACAAATCGCGACGATCTTCCCTGTAATCACCTAAGTTCTGTTCACGACCGTAAGGGTGCGCAGAAAATGGCATATCTTCGGTACGTAACAGATTATAAGTATCTATCTGTGATTTTAAGTTTACGTTTAAGTGGTTATCGATCTTAAAGTTACCCGATATATAGCCATAGGTATCATTTTTATAATGACCACGGGTCCATATTTCTGTCAGGAACCAGGGGTTATGGTAACGGGTGTATTCAGCAAAATTTGATTGAACGTTTACTTTACCGGGCTGCCATATCGCTTTAATATCCGGTGCATTTACATTCCAATCTGCGCCGGTCCATATCGCCATGTTGTAAATAATACTGTTTGGGCCATATTGCACATCCGGGAAATCGTCTGTACTTTGACGGTTAAAGTCAACACTTGCCTCAAACTTCAGACGTGGGGTTGGGTTAAACGAAGCGTAGAAGTTGGCATTTGCTATATCCAGGTATTGCGACGGAATATAGCTGGTTTGATGCTGTTGCGAAAACGAAAAACGAGTAGTATAAGTGTCTCCGTTTGCTGTCAAAGCCACATCGTTATTAAACTGATAACCTGTTTGCAAAAAATTAGCCAGGTTGTTGGCGCCACGTGCTACCCATGGGGTTCCCTGACGTACACCATTTACAATAGGGCTATCATACTGAGGAATTAGCTGACCATTGAAATATGGTCCCCAAACATCATAGTCACTATCTACACCACCAGGTGCGCCACCTTTTCCGTCAACAAATTCATAAAAGGTATTTTCACCAGGTCCGAATGAGTGCTGTACACGGGGGAAGGCCACAAACCCTTTATTCATCACAGTACTGCTGTTGATATCTACAGTAAGACCTTTCTTTGCATTATTGCCTTTTTTAGTAGTGATCAAAATCGCGCCATTTGCTGCACGGTTACCATATAAAGCCGCTGCAGCAGGGCCTTTCAGTACAGTGTAAGTTTCGATGTCATCCGGGCTCAGGTCAAATGTGTCAGAGTTAATAGGAAGACCATCCACAACGTACAGTGAAACCGTACTACCGCGTATAGTCACGTTTGGTACTCCAAGAATTTCGGAAGTGGCAGCAACCTGTAAACCGGCTACTTTACCGATCAAACCGTTTACCGGGTTTGGGTCACGTGCGGTGGTCAACTGATCGCCCTTAACTTCCTGTGTTGCGTAACCAATGCGGCGGGTTTCTTTTTTAACGCCCAAAGCGGTTACCACCACTTCGTTAAGGGATTTGTTGTCAGAAACCAGGGCAATGTTCAAATTGGTTTGGTTGTCTACGGTTACATCTTGTGATACGTAACCTAAAAATTTGATGGTAAGGACATCGCCTTTAGTAACAGTAAATAAGAAACGGCCGTTAACGTCTGTAACTGTACCTTTGGTAGTTCCCTTAAGTAAAACGGTTACTCCGGGTAAAGGCTGCTTGTTTTCATCGGTGACAGTACCACCGATTTTGATCTGCCCGAATGAGAGAATCGGGGCAAGGAATAATAACGTCATCGTTATCATTGTCCTGAGGTGAATGTAAAACTGCTTCATCTGCTGATTAATTAGGTGTGTAGATTATTTTTCATGCAGCAATACTAAACTTAGTTTATTATTTGTAAACTAACTTAGTATTAAGGAAAGCTTAACATTACGTGCCAAGCACGTTAAGAAGGGTACTTTTTGTAATAAGGGAGTTACAATCGAATTACAATTATTTAATATTCAGACAGAGGGCTTATATCAGTTATTATTGTACAAGTGATTAATAGCCAAAGATTTCAGGTGGTCAAGATTCTGCACCGGAATGTTCATTTCTTTCGCCTGGTCATCCCAATGACGCAGTTTGATAAACAACTCAGCATCAGGATGCTTGTCAAATTCAATAGCTTCCTGCTCACTCATACGCCCACCCTGGAATTCAAGGGTAGCTTTACTGGCCTCAGAAAGTTTATTATAATATTCCGGGTATTTATAAGTAAGATATCTTTTTGCAATAACATGGCTTTCTACTAGTGTAGCAAGCCTTTCGGAGAATCCACGTTCGCGCAGATAATCGGCACCAAGCTTCTCATGATCAACGTTACCAAAACCGTCCATGCTTTCAGCCTCGGCGTCTTCGGCGCAAAGGTGGCCGATGTCATGAAAAAATGCTGCTAAAATTACTTCGTCATCATAACCTTCATCTTCGGCTAATGTGGCGGCCTGTGACATGTGTTCTAATTGCGAAACCGGCTCACCAATATAATCTTCGTCGCCATGTTTTTCATACAAAGCGAAAACTTCTTCGACAATATCTTCTGGTGCAGTAGCGGCCCGGCTCATAGATGTAACAGTTGTGATACAAATAAAGGTATCAGATATTATTAAATCATTAAATTTTTATATTGATTTATCCAAACCAATTAAATTGCCTTTTATTGCAAAAAGGATTTTTAAAAGTTCTGTTTTGCTATACCAATTATAAATATACCACGTTTACCTTATTCTATGGAAGATGATATACTGATCCAGATCAGTAACCGGATAAAAGAGCGCAGGCGCGAGCAAAATATTACTGTACAGGAATTGGCCAACCAGGCCAACGTGAGCAAGGGACTGATATCGCAAATAGAAAACAGCCGTACCATACCATCATTAATGGTATTGATCGACATTATCAGGGCGCTCAATATCGACCTGAACGAGTTCTTCAAAGATATACGTACCAAAAGCAATATATCGCCTGTATTGATAAAGCGGAAAGAAGAGTATGAGCATTTTGAAAAAGAACTTGCCAGCGGCTTTCATTATAAAAGAATATTTACCCGGTTCATCGATCATTCTACAGTAGACATTGTTATCCTTGAACTGGAACCAAATTCGACGAGGCCATTGGTTGAAACCGACGCCTTTGAATATAAATACATTATATCCGGACAGATAGAATACCAGATAAACGGAGACAAAATACTTTTAGGCCCTGGTGATTCTTTATTGTTCGACGGGCGTATTCCCCATACCCCTGTCAACATGGGGAAAGATACCGCCAGCATGCTGGTGGTGTATTTTTTTGAGGAAAAGTGATTGAGAGTTAATCAGTGATCGGTTAACCAGTTATCAGGTATTTTGGATTATTATTGACAATTACCGGTTAACTGATTAACTAGTTAACTGATCACCAAAAAACAAATTAATCAAACCTTAACACAAACTTAGTTCGATATTAATAAACTTAGTTTAGCATTGCTCAACTTTATTTCCTACGCTAATAATTATTAAATTAGTTGTTTCCGATAATATTGCCGGGGTACTGGATATCATCAAACAATAAGTATGAAACTGATCGATCAGTGCAGACAAAAAGTAGCTAAATGGCCTTACGGACTGTTATCGGTTGTGGCCGCTATCTCGTCTTTTGGCGCGTATACTTGTATGTATGCGTTCCGCAAAGCATTCGCAGCCGGCACTTTCAGCGGTCTTCAATATTTCCATGTTGATTATAAAGTGTGGCTGGTGATCGCCCAGGTTATTGGCTATACACTGAGTAAATTTTACGGCGTTAAATTTATTTCCGAATTAAAGCCAGGCCAAAGATCAAAATATATCCTGATGCTGATTGGTATTGCCTGGGCATCCTTATTACTTTTTTCTATAATCCCGGCACCATATAATATAATTTGTCTATTTATTAATGGTTTCCCTCTCGGATTGATATGGGGATTGGTTTTCGGCTACCTGGAAGGGCGTAAATCAACCGAGTTTATGGCAGCTGTTTTGTCTATAAGTTTGATATTTGCTTCAGGCTTTGTAAAGACTGTCGCACGTATGCTGATGGGCTCGTTCCATATCAGCGAGTATACTATGCCTTTTATCACAGGGGCGTTGTTCGTTTTACCATTGCTATTGTTTGTTTTCATGCTGGAACTGATGCCTCCGCCAACACCCGAAGATATACGTTTACGTACTAAACGTTTGCCAATGGATGCTGCTGAGCGTAAAAGTTTTTTACAAAGATTTTTGCCTGGCATTATTCTCACGCTTATTATATATGTACTGCTTACCATCATGCGTGATGTACGCGACAGTTTTGAAGTGGAGATATGGAGCAGCATGGGCGTAAAAGATAACACCATCTATACCAAAATAGATTCCATCATATCTGTAATTGTACTGATTGCGATGAGTCTGTTGATACTTGTCAAAAAAAATCTGAAAGCATTCGGCCTTATCCATATCATGATCATTTCAGGTTGCGTACTGATAGGCATCGGAACCGTTTTATTTACTTTTAACCTGATCAGCCCAATGGTTTGGATGACTATGGCTGGTCTTGGCCTCTATTTGGGTTATGTGCCTTATAATGCCGTCTTCTTTGAGCGATTGCTAGCTTCCTTCCATTATAAAGGCAATGTGGGCTTCTTAATTTATGTAGCCGATTCCATGGGATATTTGGGCAGTGTGAGTGTGCTTTTAGTAAAAGAATTAGGACAGCCTACCATCAGCTGGGGCATGTTTTTTAAAAATAGTGTGCTGGCAGTAGCCGTTATAGGCGGAATATGTGCCACCTTATCATTGCTATACTTTATGCGCAGTGCCCGTAAAGACAAAATGGATCAGCAAGAACAACTGAATATTTTACCTGTATGAAGAACTCTTCAGCCATAGTTATTGGCGCCGGGATTGTGGGCCTCGCCACAGCACGCGCATTGGCCATAAGGGGCTATCGCGTAACTGTTTTTGAACGTAACGAACGTGCCGTTGGCGCATCCATTCGCAACTTTGGAATGGTGTGGCCCATCGGTCAACAAACCGGTCCCTTGTTTGAAAGGGCCATGCTGTCGCGAAGTATTTACAAAGAAATATGTACTGAGGCAAAAATTTGGCACAATGAAGTAGGTTCGTTACACCTGGCTTATCACGACGATGAGCTACAGGTAATGGCTGAATATGTTGAGGCTAATAAACCATATCGCGATTGTGCCTTACTTACCCCTGCTCAGACTTTGGAAAAATCGCCAGCTGCAAACTCAAATGGACTAAAAGGCGCTTTATGGAGTGGTGAGGAAATGATCATCGAATCAAGGGTTGCCGTTGGACAAATAGCAGCTTATCTTGCAGAAAAATATAGTGTCGATTTCCACTGGAATACGGCCATAAATAAAATAGAGTATTCATCAGTATTTTCAGGTGACCGTAACTGGCAGGCTGATGAAATTTTTGTTTGCAGCGGCGCTGATTTCGAAACCCTGTACCCTGCCCTGTTCCTGGAAACAAAGATCACCAAATGCAAACTGCAAATGATGCGCTTGGTAGCTCAGCCCGATGGCTGGCGAATAGGCCCTTCATTATGCGGCGGCCTGTCTATGATCCACTATCCCGGCTTCCAGATCGCGCCTTCACTGCCTGCATTGCGTAAAAGATACGAGGAGCAATATGCAGAACAACTACACTGGGGCATTCACGTAATGGTTTCGCAGAACGGCGGCGGCGAATTAACCATCGGTGATTCGCACGAATATGGGCTTGTTCACGATCCTTTCGATAAAACATTTATTAACAAAATGATAACCGAATACTTGCATACGTTCGCCAACTTTAAGGACTGGCAACTGATGCAATCGTGGCATGGCATTTATCCGAAAATGATGAATGGTCAAACTGAACTAATCGTGGAGGCAGAACCAAATGTAACGGTGATCAATGGCCTGGGTGGAAATGGAATGACCTTATCATTTGGGCTTTGCGAGCAGTTTTTTGCCTCCCGGTAGGGGTTCTACGTTGGACGTTATACGTTTTACGTAACTTGTCCTCCCACTATATTAGAGTATCCATTAAACGTAAAACGTATTACTTATAACCAAAAAATGAGCAACTCAAGAAGAGATTTTCTAAAAAAAGCAGCTTTGCTGGCCGGGGCTACCGGACTCGCTAATATCATTCCAGCTTCTATTCAAAAGGCAATGGCCATTAATGCGCCTGAAGGTAGTACCTATATGGATGCCGAGCATATCGTGCTATTGATGCAGGAAAACCGCTCTTTCGATCATACTTATGGTACTTTACAGGGTGTTCGTGGTTATAATGATCCGCGCGCTATCGATCTGCCTAATAAAAGTAAAGTATGGCTGCAGTCGAACGCTGAAGGTGAAACTTATGCACCATTCCACCTGGATATAAAAAATACAAAAGCTACCTGGATGAGCTCGCTGCCGCACTCATGGGCCAACCAGGTAAATGCCCGCAATGATGGCAGATACGACCAGTGGCTGAACGTCAAAAAGAACAGCATCGAGGAATATAGTCATATGCCTTTAACAATGGGCTTCCACAACCGCGAGGATATCCCATTCTATTATGCGCTGGCTGATGCTTTTACCGTTTGCGATCAGAATTTCTGCTCATCATTAACCGGAACCAATCCCAACAGACTTTACTTCTGGACGGGTACCGTACGCCCTGAACAACACGAGAACTCAAGGGCCCATGTGTGGAACGATGATATGGATTATGGTACTTTAAAATGGAAAACTTTTCCCGAGCGCCTGGAAGAAAATGGCATCTCGTGGAAATGTTACCAAAACGAAGTAGCCATCGATACAGGCTTTGAGGGCGATGAAGATCCATGGCTATCAAACTTCCAGGATAACCCGCTTGAGTTTTTCGGGCAATACAATATTCATTTGCATCCAAAGCATATCGAGGCGTTGGAAAAAAGATCGACCCAGTTACCTCAAAAAATAGATGAGCTGCAGAAGAAGATTGCTTCCCTGCCTACAGGCGATGCACATACCGACCACCTGAAGCATGAGCTGAAAGACCTGCAGGATTACCTTGCCAATGTAAACAAGGAAAAAGAATTGTATAAAGCGGGGCAGTTTGATGCTTTGTCAGATCATGAAAAAAGCCTGCACCGCAAGGCTTTTGATACTAATGCCAATGACCCTGACCATCGTGAGCTGATCACTTTAAAATATAACGACAACGGTACCGAGCGGGAGATGCAGGTACCAAAGGGAGATGTATTGTACCAATTTAGAGATGATGTGAAGAATGGCAAGTTGCCAACAGTGTCATGGATCAGCGCACCTGAGCATTTCAGCGACCACCCAAGCTCAGCATGGTATGGCGCATGGTACGTATCGGAAGTTCTGGATATCCTGACGCAAAATCCCGAGGTATGGAAAAAGACCATCTTCATATTAGCTTATGATGAGAACGATGGATACTTCGATCATGTACCGCCGTTTACAGCTCCGCATTCCGGAAGACTGGAAACCGGCAAAGTTTCAAAGGGTATGGATACCCGTGTTGATTATGTAACGCTTGACCAGGAGAAAGAGCGGAAAGGCTTCCCTGAGCCATTTGACCGGGAATGCTCTATCGGTCTTGGCTTCCGTGTGCCGCTGGTGATTGCTTCGCCATGGAGCAAAGGCGGATATGTGAATTCTGAAGTATTCGACCATACTTCTACCCTTCAATTCCTGGAGCATTTCTTAACTAAAAAGACAGGAAAAAAAATCGTGGAAACTAATATAAGCGATTGGCGCAGAACCGTTTGCGGAAACCTGACTTCTGTTTTCAGGCCTTATCACGCTGATGAGATCAAAAATCCTGAGTTTTTGAAAAGAAATGAGTTTGTTGAAGGTATACACAAAGCGCAGTTCAGAAAACTGCCGAACGACTATAAGCTTTTGACTAAAGAGGAAATCGCTCAGGCTAATCATAAACCACACAATTCACCTTACTTACCAAAGCAGGAAAAAGGAACACGTCCATCATGTGCTATACCATATGAATTATATGTTGATGGCAAACTAAGTGCTGATAAAAAATCCTTCGATATAGAATTTACAGCAGGCAACAAAATTTGGGGTAATAAAGCAGTAGGTGCACCATTTAATGTTTATGCTCCTGGGAGTTACAAGCAAACCAACGGTAAATTTGAGAACCTGCGTACCTGGGCCTATGGCTTAACCGCAGGCGATACTTTAGCCGACAGCTGGCCGATCGAAGATTTTGAAGACAAGAATTATCACTTAAGAGTATACGGCCCTAATGGTTTCTACCGCGAATTTAAAGGTAACGCCGAAGATCCGTCCGTCCATATCAATTTTAATTACCAGCATGCACTGACCGACAACAAAAAATTAACCGGCAATGTGGTTGTTGAAGTTCATAATCAAACTAATAAGCCGCAAACTATTGAGATCACGGATAACGCATACAAAGCGAACGATCACCAAAAAATAGTGCCTGCATCAGGTAAAGCTTCCATAGTTTTAAACCTGGAGAAAAGCCATCATTGGTATGATTTCAGTATAAAAACAAACGATCATCAGTCATTTGAGAAACGTTATGCCGGCCACGTTGAAACCGGGCAAAGCAGCCATACCGATCCGTTGATGGGTGGAATGGTTGCTTAATTAGTGAATTAGCGAGTTAGTGAATTAGTGAATGCTCTCCATTCTGTGGTTTAGTAGTTCTGCCAACCCGACTACATGCTCTTAACTAAATAGTTTTACAGTTCTCTGTGCCTCTTTGTGTAAACTCTCCGTGTCCTCTGTGGTAATTTTACCACAGAGAGCACAAAGAGAAATCACAGGGCTCACAGAGAACTATTTTACCTTCTCGTTAGTAGATTTGGATTATAAACTTTTCTTAATCCTTGTATGTTAACATTTAGCCCGGTAAAATCTTTTATGTTCATGCTATGTATGATTTTTATACATATTCTCGCCAGCGCCCAACAAAAACTGCAGATCAACAGTCCTGAGTTTTTTGGTGTGAGGCCAGGTAAATATTTCTTTTATACTATCCCGGTGAGCGGTTCAAGACCAATGGCGATAGATGCCAAAAATTTACCTAAGGGTGTAAGCTACGACAAAAAAAAAGGGATCATTTCGGGCAGTATTGCTGAAAAGGGTAAATACAAAATCGAAATAAGCGCTTCAAATAAAAGCGGATCGGCTAAGAAATACTTTACTATCGCAGCAGGTGATCAACTAGCACTGACACCGCCTATGGGTTGGAGCAGCTGGTACAGCTACGGCAGAAAAGCAAAAGAATCAGATATTTTAAAGACAGCTCAGTTAATGAAGAAATATGGTCTTGATCAATACGGCTGGAGCATATTGGAAATTGATGATCCCTGGACCAATCAGCCTGATGATAAAGACCCCATTTGGGAGCAATTGAATCATAAGGTAAATAAAGATGTTTACCAGTATCACGAAGGACCGAATAACCTACCCGACAGGAAAGGAACTTTGCGCGATGCTAAGGGGGAGTTATTGCCCAATCAGCATTACAAAAACATTGAGCAGACGGTAAAACAGGTTCATGATTTAGGTTTTAAAGTGGGTATCTATAGTTCACCCGGGCCGCTTACTTGTGGCGGTGTTGCGGGGAGTTACGGTCACGAATTACAGGACGCACAATATTTTGCCAAAGTAGGTTTTGATTACCTGAAATATGATTGGTGCAGTTACGGTGTGTTTGCCAAAAACAATTCGGAAGAAGAACTGATGAAGCCTTACACGCTGATGGGCAATGCATTAAAAGAGCAACCCAGAGACATTATTTTTTCACTTTGCCAGTACGGCATGGGTGATGTATGGAAGTGGGGATATAAAACCGGCGGTCAGTTATGGCGAACCGGCGATGATGTGCGGGATAACTGGACATCGGTATATGCTGCATTCAAAAAACTGGCTGATAAATCGGAATATGTGCAGCCGGGCAGATGGAACGACCCGGATATTTTGCAAGTCGGAGCAGTTGGCGCCGAAAGCCGGGAAGGGAACAGTAACCACTTAAGTAAAGAGGAACAACGAACAGTAATGAGCATGTGGTGCCTGCTCAGCGCACCTCTATTCATCGGAGCTAATGTGGAGCATATTGATCCATTTACTTTATCGCTGCTGACTAACAATGAGATCATCGCTATAGACCAGGATGCCCTGGGCAAGGCAGCCAATCTTAAACTTACTTTAGACAACAAGGTAGAAGTATGGACAAAAGAATTATATGATGGCCGAATCGCTGTTGGACTACTCAACCCAACAGACACAGAACAAAGTTTTGATTTTCAATTTTCATCAATCAGGAGTAGTTCAGCTTATGATGTGCGCAATGTGTGGCTGAAAAAGAATTTGGGCAGGCAATTGAAAAGCCTGCCCTGTAAGATCCCATCGCATGGTATATTGCTGATTACGCTAAAAAAATAGCGCAATTATTGCTTAACCCATTCGTCTGTAGCCAGCACATCAGCCTGGCGCGGGAAAACTTTGGTAGTCAACACGCGGTGTACTTCTTCGTCTCCGTCGCCGCAGGCATCGGCCAAAACAGTTAACTGGTAATCTTTATCACTGGCCTCGCGTACTGTCGACAGTACAACTCCGCTGGTTGCTATGCCCGTTAATACCATATGGCTAATACCGAATGAACGCAGCACCAGTTCCAGGTCGCTGCCTGCAAAAGCGCTTACGCGGCGTTTTGTAACGATCAACTCATCTTCCCGTGGCGCAATGTCCGGGTGAACAGCCATAAATTCCTGCATGTTAATGCCTTCAAACATGGCTTTACTTTGGGAAAAAGTTTTGTTGTTCGGACTGATCTCGGGTGCGCCCTGTCTGAAACCTACTACAACATAAATTACGGGTATCTTTTTTGTGCGGGCCGAGGCAATTGCTTTACCTACATTGCTTAACACGGTAGTTGCATCCGGTAAGCGCGGCACGATTCCGGCCTGCATATCCATCACTAATAGAGCAGTTTTGTTTTCCATTTTTGGGGTAATTTTAGTTTCGCGAAGTTTCAAAACTTTTTGACCAAAAATCAAATTTAGTCAGGAAAATAACGATAAAGTTACACTGGAGCAACAAGTGAACCGGGATATGAGCCGTATTAAAAATGAAAAATAATCTGTCATAATAAACATGAATTAATTCATATTTGAAATTGAATCGGCAATACGCTGATAGCATGCTCCCCTATGCTGTATCAACCATCTTAAAACCTATGCAAAATAAATTTCACTTTAGACTTTTGGCGATTGTATTATTGGCGCTTACCGGGCTTATTATGCTGAGTAGTTTCCAGCTTTCCCGTCCGGCTGTCAATCCGAAGGATAAAGGCCCGCGGATTGTCAATATTGTCAATTTTATTCGGTTATTGGAGCCACGGGATTCTGCCATTACAGAAGATGTGCTTTATCAAACTGTAGCGAAGCAGGTAGACTTAATGAAGAAGTATCATTTACGGGGCACCTTCCTTTTACAGTATGATGCCCTGCTTGACTCCAGGTACCAAAAGCTTTTGAAAAGTCTTCCGCGCAATTCTTTCGAGATTGGCGCATGGTGGGAAATTCCGCAGCCTCTGGTAGAGAAAGCCGGATTGAAATGGCGCGGGCGCTATCCATGGGACTGGCGCGCTAATATAGGTTTCGCTACTGGTTATACTCCTCGGGAACGTGAGCAGCTTGCTGATGTGTATATGCGGGATTTTAAAAAAATATTTGGCTATTATCCCAAATCGGTGGCATCATGGTTCATCGATGCCCATACCCTGAACTATCTCTATCAAAAATATCATATTGTTGCATCAGCCAATTGCAAAGACCAGTATGGCACTGATGGTTACACACTCTGGGGCGGCTATTGGAACCAGGCCTACTATCCCAGCAAAGTAAATGCGTACATGCCGGCACAAAACGAAGCGAACCAGATACCTGTGCCAATTTTCAGGATGCTGGGCAGCGACCCGATCCGTCAGTATGATGAAGGCCTGGGTCATCAGCGGCAGGGAGTAGTTACACTGGAACCTGTATATCCTCGCGCCGGCGGAGATTCGACCTGGGTAAACTGGTTTTTCAAAGAATTTGTAAACGGCGCATCGTTGGGATTCGCTTATACCCAAGCCGGACAGGAAAATTCTTTCACATGGCCTGCTATGGCTAAAGGTCTGGAGCTGCAATTCCCATTAATAAAAAAACTGAGTGACGAGAAAAAGATAAAAGTAGAAACGCTGGCTGAGTCGGGAAAATGGTTTAAGGATCATTATAAAGTAACGCCATCAACGGCGGTAACTGCTACTGAAGATATACCTGGAGGTAATGCCAGAGCCGTTTGGTTCGACAGCCGTTTTTACCGGGCAAACCTGCTTTGGGAAAACGGCACTTTAAGGTTCAGGGACATCCATTTATTTGATGAGCGATTTCGCTCGAAATATGAGACAGAAGTAGCCACCTCCAATGAGTGTACATTTTTTACTCTGCCTGCGGCAGATGGTTATTTATGGAGCACACCCGATAAATTTGCCGGCCTGAAGTTTGAAACGATATTGAATGGTAAAGAACAATTGTTAGAAGGTGGTGAGCCAGTAGTGACTGAATACATGCCAGGGAAGCTATTGATCAACTGGCCGCTAAAAAACATTAAAGGATCGCTGAAAATTGTCTTTACCGAAAAGCAGATTAAAATAAACCTGCACAGCAACCAGCAAGCTAAATGGCTGCTGCAGTTAGAAACTGCAGACAAAGCAGAGCTACCATTTACGGGAATAACCTCAAATAAAGTATCGGCAGAGTTTGAAGGAATGAAATATGCCATAGCCGCTCTACAAGGAACCTTTGCCGATCCGGGGAATAACCATCATTTTCGTATTGTTCCATCGCAAAACCAGATATTACTTGATCTTTAATTGAACACCTATGTTTTTGAAAAGAATAATCGCCATCGCTTTAATTTCAGCGGCTATACTGATTGCATCCACAGAGTCGAAAGCTGCAAATGTGATTGTTGCCGAAAAGGAACAATCAGTTATCATTAACAATCATAAGCTTAGCATGACGCTTGATTATGCAAAAAGAGCATGCATCAGTTCGCTGATAGTAAACGGACAAAAAGTGATTAGCACCGATGATGGTATTTTTACTTCAATAAAAGTGGGCGATAATACTTATTCCTCACTTCACTTGAAGTCCAACCCGGTATTGGTAAAGAGCAAAAACAATATCAGGATCAACAATATTAAATATGGCGATGCTAATTTGACTATCTCTGAAAATTGGATATTTGATACCAGCGGACCATCTGTTAAATGGACAATTGAACGCAGTCTCTCAAAACCTGTAAAAGCAGATGAAGTGGCATTACCGGTTTTTAATTTTGATAATATCAATACATGGGAAGGCGCTTACCAGGGCTATGGCGGCCTGGCCTGGTTTTATCTTTTTAATGAAAAACTGTGCACCTATGGTGTTCATAGCCGATCATCAAGCTTCTGGAACAGTAAAACAGGCAATGGCTTAAACATCACGATTGCTGCACCCGGCAAACAGGTAGCCATGAAATATACCCGCACCAACGATGACAAGCTCGCTTATACTGTTAGCGTAGGCGACAAGGAGTTTATCCCAAAATCTGATACCGGGACTAACCGCAGACGGTTTATCAGGGCGCATACCGATGTATGGTCGGCACAAATCATAGCTGCTGGTAAAAGCACGCAAACTTTAACGCTCAGCTATTTTGATTTTAATGAAAGATATGGGCGGGGAAATTTAAAAGGTGTCGATGGCTCGCAAGTAAGTGCTGTGCTGAATACGATTGCCCGTATCGGGGTGATCGACTCTTTGCATTTTGGTGGTAACAGCTGGCATACGCCTTACGGGCCTATTTGCCTGCATGAACAATATATCGCTCAATTGGGTTTGGGCATTAATGATCCTCAATATCTAAGAGGCTATCAAAGCTGTCTTGATTTTTACCGCGACCATGCCATAAAACCCGATGGTCGTGTGTATCCCCGTTGGGCTTATACCAACGAAGATGCTATGCCCGGCAAATTTAACAAATATGGGTTTTATGAAGCCCAATGGGGCATCCTGATGGACTCGAACCCGGATTTTGTGACCAACGTAGCAGAGCTATACGATATGAATGGCGACCTGCATTGGATAAAAACACATCAGCTTTCATGCGAAAAGGCGTTGGATTGGATCCTGAAAAGAGACGGCAATAACAATGGCCTTGTCGAAATGATAACGAACAATCAATCCGAGAAGAAAAGCAGTGATTGGATCGATATCATTTGGGCATCCTATGAAAATGCTTTTGTTAACGCCAAACTCTATCATGCACTGCTGAAATGGGCCGCAATCGAGCATCAATTAGGCAATACTGTTAAAGCGAAATACTATGAAGACTTTGCCGCGAAGCTTAAAGCCAGCTTTAATAAGCCGGTTACCGAAGGCGGTTTCTGGGACGAGGAAAAGAAATGCTACATCCACTGGCGCGATAAAGATGGCACCATACATGGCCGCAATATGGTTACCCCGGTAAATTTTATGGCTATCGCTTACGGAATATGTAATAATGCTGATCGCAAAAAAACTATCCTTGATGCCATTGAAAAACAAATGGAGCAGGAAAAACTCTTCTTCTGGCCAATAGCCATGACGTCTTACGAGAAGGGTGAAGGGAATGACTGGCAGTGGCCTTTCCCGAACTATGAAAATGGCGATCTGTTTTTGTCATGGGGTTCCATTGGCGTTCGGGCTTATGCAAGCTACGATCCGGCACTGGCATTAAAATATGTAAAGAATGTGCTGCATCAATACAGCAAAGATGGACTTGCCTTTCAGCGCTACGGACGCTTAAAACAGGACGGTTTGGGCGATGATATTTTATCGGGCAATAGTCTCGCTATAGTGGGATTATACCAGGCGATTTATGGTATCAATCCAATGTATAACCGGCTTTATCTTGAGCCGCATCTTTCACCTGAATTATATGGAACGGAATTAAACTATAATTTCAGGGACCAACGGTTGAATATTTTGCTTGACAACAATAAATATGCCGTATCCAGTAAAATGTTTAAAGTAATAGCACCGTACAATTTTGGATTTTATGCAGCCAAAGGGCAATTGTCTTATTTCGACAGAAACAGCACGAAGGCGTCATTGCAAGTCACTTCCGCACAGCCACTGACAGTCGAAATTAAAAACTGGGAGCATCACAAGATTGAGTTCTCTGTAGTTGCAAAGAAGGCTTCTACGCAACCGGTATCTTATCTGGTGCGTCAGTTAAAACCGGATACTTATTATTCCGTTAGCATGAATGATGCTGCTGGAAAGAAGATCAAGAGTGATAAGAATGGTGATATTTTGTTGAGTAATCAGTCGGTTTCGCATACGAGCACGATTACGTTAGAACGGCAAAACTAATTCTTCAACGCAGGGTCCCCTTTGGAAGACCTGCTGAGACGCTTTGGCTAACAACCAAATTGCCGCAAATGATGATCGGTATGCTTATACGCCATATATCCTACCTGCTCTAAAGTCATTTTACCAAAGAATGGGTGTTCAATTCCCTCGTGCGAAAATTGGCCGTGATCCTGGAGCAGGCTTATCCATTTTTGCTTTTCGGCATTTACATCGCCACCGCCTGTGGTGATCCTAAATTCAGGTGAGGTTGGCGTATTACGCCTCAATGGTGCTTCATCTTTTAGCATGCTGCGCAATGCCATTTTACCGAATAAACGTCCTACAAAAGCTGTTTTGAATTTTTGCCTGCCGGATATCAGCTCCTCCCACGCCGTGCAATGTCTTACCATTTGAGAAACATTCATTTTACCCCATTGGGCCTGGCTGTTTTCGTTCAGAGTGCTTATTCTGCTGATCAGTTCGTCCCTGGTTGCTTTATCAAGTGTAGTTTTCATATCCGTGGTTATGTTCGGTTATCACAAATATAAATTTATGGTGTAAATACATTGTTATGAATCCCCTGTCAAAAACGAACAGTCTGTTGTTCGCTTTTATTACATAATCGTTTTTAATAAATACTTAATTTGCTAACAATCAATTTATTGACGTATTGGAACAATGATTGACGAAGCTAATTATAGTTGAGACCCTATTTTTCCCATATCGATCTCTATGACCTGGCCTCCCATGCGACGCTTTTCTCTGGGCTGACGCTTGCGCTGCTTTTAGCGTTCGCAAAAAAGGGAAGCCGGACAGGTAACTTGTTTTTAGGTTCGGCCTTAACCGTTATCGTATTAAAGGCTGGCGGACTTACATCATTTCTTTTACCTGCGCTTGGGCCGCTCCTATATTTTTATGTACAGCGGCTAACAAACCCAGATCGAAAGTTTATCAGGAAAGATATGCTGCACTTTTGTCCTTTGCTTGTGGGACATTGGATGCCTGCCTGGGTAGTTATAAGTTTGATCCTTATCTATTTATACTTATCACACCGATTGATACAGGATTTCTATTGCAGGTTGCACCCGGTTCTGATGGACAGACCTCGGTTTGCTTTTCGCCGATTGGAAAGGACGCTGTTTCTGCTTGGCTTATTCTGCTTGTTATGGCTGTTCAATGATATGTTCTCTTTTGCTGTTGCTTTTGTACTGATTGGAATGGCGGCAGTGGTGGAGTTAGGGCCTGATAGCGACGTACCACTGACTATGCCAATAACGGATCGGTCAGACGCAAGGGAGAAAGGCCGAAGATTAAAGGAAGCTGTGGCGGCCAACCGTCTCTATGAGGATGCCGAGTTGACGTTGACCACATTGGCTGTGAAACTATCAATTCATCCGCATGATCTGTCCCGGATCATCAATGTGGGGTTGGAAAAGAATTTCAGTGATTTTATCAATGAGTTTCGCGTGCGTGAAGTGGCGCGAAAAATGCAGGACCCTGCCTACGATAAGCTCACTTTGCCCGGGATCGGTTATGAATCAGGGTTCAACTCTGAAAGAACTTTCCATCGCGTTTTCAAGGAAATGACGGGCAAAACCCCTTTGGAATATAAAAATGGTGTTAGAAAAACTCTGCCAATTGATAAGTTGGCACCCATGCCACACATACGGCCGGTAATATTGCGTTCGGAAAGCCCACCAACCTGGGCTCCCGGAAAATTAACACGCAATATCATGATACGAAATTATTTAAAGATCGCCTGGCGCAACATTCTTGGGAATAAGGTTTACAGCGCCCTCAATATTACCGGACTCGCGGCGGGGATCGCGGTAACGTTACTGATCGCATTATGGGCATGGCACGAATATTCCTACGACCGTTTTCTGCCTAATTACACCCAGCTTTACCAGATTAAACTGAACTTCAATCAAAATGGAAATATCCAAACGCAAAGCGGCGGCTGCATGCCGGTTGCCAATGCCCTGCGCAGCAATTTTCCGGAAGTTAAATATGTTGCCGAATCAGGTTGGACATTCAACCACAGCCTGATAGTGGGCGACAAAAAGCTGTACCAGCAAGGCATGATCGTGGGGAGCGACTTTTTAAAGATGTTCCGGTTTCATTTACTTTCCGGCAATCCCGCTACAGTGCTCAATGAACCTTATTCCATCGTTCTTACACAGGCTACCGCTAAAGCTTTATTTGGGAGCGATGATCCGATTGGTAAAATTATCCGGATGGATAATATGCATAATGTAAAAGTGGCCGGTTTGATGGATAATTTGCCTGAAAATTCCACCTTTCAGTTCAGCTTCCTGTTGCCGTTTAGTTATTGGGAAGCAACCGAGCCCTGGGTAAAACCTGCCAAAACGAACTGGACCTATTACCCGTTTATTCAGTACGTTGAATTGCAGCCTGGAGTAACTGAAGAACAATTTGCGCCAAAGATCAAAAACCTGCTGCAAGGGCATGATCCTATTCATAAAATCGAAATCGTTTTATACCCGGTAAAAAGCTGGCACCTGTATTCTGATTTCAAAAATGGTAAAGCATCGGGCGGCCTGATCGTTTATGTGCGCATGTTCTGCATTATCGGCGCACTGGTTTTGCTTATCGCCTGTATTAATTTTGTCAATTTGTTTACAGCGCGGTCGGAGAAAAAGGCAAGAGAGGTTGGTGTGAGAAAAGCTATCGGTTCTAACCGGGCCAGCCTGATTTTGCAGTTCCTGACCGAGTCCATTATGGTTACCTTTATAGCCGCCCTTTTTGCTATTTTGATTGTTCAGTTGTCGTTACCAACTTTTAATGCACTAACCGGCAATTCGCTGGCCATACCTTACACGGCGCCTCTTTTCTGGTTATTACTGCTGTCATTCATTTTATTTACCGGTGTCATGGCCGGCAGCAGGCCGGCTTTTTACCTTTCTTCATTTAACCCGGTAAAAGTGCTGCGCGGCACACTACGGGTTGGTAAATCTGCGGCATTGCCCCGCAAGATCCTGGTCGTCATTCAATTTACCTGTTCCATTGCGCTGATCATCGGAACCATCATCATTTATCAGCAGATCAACCATGTTAAAAACCGGCCGACCGGCTATAATGCAGACCGCCTGGTAATGACAACGATGAGCGCTGATCTGAACCTCAATTATATCGCCATTAAAAATGACTTGCTGCAAAGCGGGCTTGTAACGAATGTTACCAGGGCATCCAGCCCAGTCCCTGTAATTGATTTCCAGGCTGGCTGCAACCTGTTAAACTGGCCCGGTAAAAACTCCGGGGAAACCCTCGGTATTAATTATGCTGCAGTGTCAGAAGACTTTTTTAAAACCTCAGGTATTAAAATCCAAGAAGGGCGGGAATTTGCGGGAACGCCTGATGATACACTCCATGTTATTCTTAACGAAGCTGCGGTGGCGCAACTGCGGCTAAAAAACCCTGTGGGCCAGGTGCTGACCACTGAATTATCTAAAGAACCCGTGCGGATCATCGGCGTGATTAAAAACGCGATCATCGGCTCGCCATTTTCAGCAGTAATACCCGCCTTGTTTATTTATAAGCCGGATATATCCGGCACCATGATCTACCGCCTTAAGCCTGGTGTGAATGCGCACGATGCGATTGACAAACTAGCACCCATCTTTAATAAATACAATCCCGCTTATCCTTACGATTATTTTTTTGCTGACGCGGCTTATGATAATAATTTCAAACAGGCGCAACTGGTGGGCAAGCTGGCTGCCGTTTTCGCGGGCTTAACCATCCTGATCTCGTGCCTGGGCCTGTTCGGCCTGGCAGCCTATATGGCGGAGCAACGAACCAAGGAAATCGGCATCCGCAAGGTTTTAGGAGCTTCGGTTAGCAGTGTTTGGCTATTATTATCCAAAGACTTTATGGTGCTGGTATTAATCGGTTGTGTAATTGCTGCGCCTCTAGCACTTTATTTTATGACGGGCTGGTTACAACAATATGATTACCGGATAAGCATCGGGCCGTGGGTGTTTTTACTGTCAGCAATAGCGGCAATTGTAATTACTTTGATCACCATCAGTTTTCAATCTATAAGAGCTGCGTTTGCTAACCCGGTGAAGAGCCTTCGCTCGGAATGAGCTATGGCTCTCGAGGAGAGCTTTGTAAGGCGGGTCTGCCGTGGGGAAACCCGCCTTATATCATTCACTTGCAATTATCAGTCCGGAAATTGTCGATACTGGCCGTAAGCGTGCCGTTGGCGTTGAGGGTTTCATGAACATCCATCTTCACCATTACATTGTTTTTGCCGCCCGATGTGGTTAACAGGATGGATTGGGTAGTCTTTGTTATAAACTTTCCGTTGATAAATGATGAGTTAAAGGATTGGTTATATGAGACCGACCCTGTATAAGCTGTGCCTGTCGCCATACCAACTAGCTTAAAATGTTGGGCATTCACATGTTCTACTGCTGTAAAATTATTGCCGTTGATCACGCCATGCAAGTCGAGATGATAGATTCCGCTCACCACCTGAAGTTGTTCGCCGTTACAACCGGCTGCCTGTATACCCAACGTGGTCATATCAAAGTCCTGTTTGTCGTTATAAGGCATTGCCGCATTAACAGATGATAAATTCTTTGATGCGAATGAGGGTGTCGATTTTTCTGATGCCGGACTAACGGCCGACTTTTGACAGGATGCGAGGAATATAACAGCAATTATATAACAAGCGGTAATAGTTGTTCTCATAAATAAAAAAATTAATAGCAATAAATAAAATAGACAATTAGAAAGGACTTGTACAAGAGACCGTTAGCAGGAAAACAATGTACTAAGATAACACGATTGGCGGTATTTTTTGTTTTGAGAAACTAATACTTTTCAAAGCAAGGCCTTGTTTGTAAGGCCCTGCTTTGAATACAATTTCAATTACCTAATCTTAGTTTTATTCCTCCATTTATTACAAATCCATCCAATGGCGCATAGATATCTTTGAACACCGGATCAGTAATACTGCCACTATAGATAGGCCCGAATTTGGTTTGCCGGGTATCTGTGAGGTTTTCAAAATTGATGAATAGGGAAAATTGTCCAAAAAATTTCTCTGCCATTAGACCGGCTGTCCAGTAACCTCGCCCGGTAGCGCCATCATTCAGCTTTTGCGGACTAAAGTAATACGCTTCAGCGCCGATCTTGAATTTATCCTCTACTTCGTAAACCAATACATTGTTCAATCTGTGTTTTGAAACAAGCGGGTAAGCGCTAAAGGTTTGGCCGATGTGCTGTGAAACATCGGCAAATGTATACCCCAGGAAGAGTTTAAAATTATTGTAAGTAAGCTTCACATTGGTTTCGATCCCTTTAGTATTCAAGTCGCCGCCCGGTTGTTGGTATTGATAATCTCCATTAGTCAGTGGTACAAAAAGAATCGGGTTTTCGATACGTGTATAAAAGAACAATTGATTGATACTGAAGCTTACCTGGTTGTCAAACAAACCAGTCCGGTAGTTCAGATCATAATTAGCACCGTACGATCGTTCGGCATGGGTATTAGCGACATCCACGGGCAGCACATTACGAAAGTCTATGCGCTCTGCATCTTCTGTAAACACGGTTGGCGCTTTATACCCTAACCCGCCACCTAACCTGCTTGAAAAATGTTCATTGAATTTATATAAAAACGACAACCTGGGTAGGAGAAAAAAACCATAAGCATTATGGTAATCACCACGCAAACCGGATTCAACAGTCAGCTTTTCAGTTGCGTTCCAGGTATTCTGAGCAAATGCACCAACCGTTTGATAATGATAGCTGCGCAGGGGAAAAGTACTGTTACGATCTTCATTAAAATTGTCAGTAAGATAATTTAGTCCTGCTACCCAATCCATTTTTGCACTGCTATATGCATAATTTGCTTCGCTATAAGATGAAATCTGCAAACCCGAAAAACGATAATCCGGCAAAGTGACACTCCGTCCAAAATAGCTGACACTGTTTTTGATGATCCATTTTTCCCTTTCATTAATATTGTGATCTAATTCGAGTTGTGAACTATAACGACCGGTTTTATTCTGTTCAAAATATGAATGTTGAGTATCGCCATTACCACTGAGATATTGCATATCGCCGCCAATACGGTCTTCAACCGTAGCATTAATGCCGGCGATGAATGTCGTACGCTTATCAAGGTAAAAAAACAGCTTCGGATTAAGTGTATACCGATTAAACCGGGGGATAGCCGATAAGCCAATGCCAGCGGGGTCATAAGGCGTGCCATGATTATATGCTGTGTAGATGGTCACGCCCGTGGTAGTAAATTTTTGTCCGTAAAACATACTCGCGTCAAGACCTTTTGCAGAGGTGCCGTTGAACAAGAAATCCAGCTTCTGGTCTTTGGTTGGTGTTTTAGAAACGAGGTTCACCAAGCCGGCAATAGCCCCTCCACCATACAAAGTTGAGGAAGATCCTTTGATCACTTCCACCTGCTTAAGATCGAGCGGTGCGATTTGTAAAAGGCCGAGGCCACCAGAAAAACCAGAGTAAAGGGGGAACCCGTCGCGGATGATCTGTGTGTAACGTCCATCGAGCCCCTGTATGCGAATGCTCGAATTACCGCTGGTGGCCGAAGTCTGCTGGGTTTGGATACCCGTACTTTCGGCCAGCAACATGCGGATGTCGCCGGGTTTCATATTACCCTTTTCATCCAGCTCATCACCGGAAATAACTTCTACGCGGGTAGGCGTATTAGCAATCGTACGACTGCTGCGTGTAGCGCCAATCACTACGCTTTCGAGTTCGTTACCATTGGGGTCAAGCAAAATAAGCAATGGCGTTGTTTGGATCAAAGGAAAACTAAGGGTGTCCAGCCGGGTTTCATAGCCCACATAGCTGAACTTTATAACCTGTGTGCCGTTGGGTATATTTTTCAGGACGATCAGTCCCGATGTATCGGAAGCGGCGCCTTTACTGTTTAAAGTGGCGGTTGCACCAATTAATATTTCATTGGTTTTGGCGTCTTTTATTATGGCACGCAAATTATTTTGCGCAAAAGAAATAGCATTATAAAGAAGTGCTGTAAAAAGCACGATCAGTTTTTTCATGAATAATGGATTGAAGTTAATACAAAAGTTGAGGCGTAATGCCGATGATAGTATTAACTCAATTTAGGCGGCTGCCAAATGGATAAGGTAATTTGTTGAATGCCCGGTTGCTTATAAAAAGCAGTATGCTTAACAGGGTTGTCGGCAATGATCGGCAATTCAAATAATACAGGCTGATTGAGAATAAAGCCGGTGCAGGAACCACAAGTAAAAAATGGCGAACAACCTGCACAGTCACCCTGTTTTACTGGCAGCTTGCCGTTCATAGCGTAATCGGCGGGGTTTTTTGCCTGGCAATCACTATCCGTACAGCAAGGCTTTACAGACAGGAAAGCTACATACAGCGCCAATATCAGACTGACAAGTTTCACACCGCAAAGGTAAAAAATATCGTGTGTATTCAGCAATTCTGATAACACGGCTTTATTCAGTTATGGTTCTGAGATTTAGAATCAGCTTTACGGCGTTCCTTCTTCCGGGTTTTGCTCATGCAGAATTTCATTCTTTTTGAGCTCTTCCCGGTCAGTTTTTGGTGCTTTGTGTGGCTTTTGCATATATTCCGGCACTCCTTCAACAACAGGCTGCGTCCCATTGCCAAAAAATTTTTGCTTTAGCCGATCTAACCGGTCAGCTACATCCCGGCGGATTGTGCTGCCAGTTTCTGTCAAAAATAAATAAGCGGCTGCGCCTGCTATTACTGAACCAGCTATAACGCCGCCTATCAGCACTCTATGATCGTTTCTTTCAAATGGATTTTTCATATGGTATATTTTATAAATAGAACACCGCGGATATTTTTTAGTTCTGACAGATTTATTTTTTCATATGATTTACTGATATAATATGCCATTCCCATTTTGTATATTTATAAGGCTGATCTTTCACACAGCATGCAGAGCCATGAACCTTACAGGACTTTTTTCAGATTGGATTAAAAAGGTTGAGACAGAAAACCCTCCCGGAGAGGATATTATCGCCATTAATTTCGGCATGATGCAGTCGGACAAAAAATATATGGTTTATATAACCGGCGCCGAAGTTTATGATGCGGACGATGACGATTGGGCAGGTGAAATAGATTATCAACCAATAAGGGCAAACAAGTATTTTACGCTACCCGCTGAGGCGACCACAGGATTAAAACGGGCGAATGTGCAGGCACTGGTGATTGATACGCTTAAACAATTAGCTAAAGCTGAGCCTGGCCGCCTGCTTTTTGCTAACCGGGTGGTGACCGCCAATTATGATGATGGGGACTTGACACTTATAAAAAAGAAATAAGCTCCCTATCTTAAAATAGTTACATAGCCTGAATATGGCGGAGTGCCATCGTTGAGGTTGATCAAATAATAATATACCCCCGTTGGTAATTGCCTGTTGTTAAAGGTACCATCCCAGGACTTTGAATATCCAACCGATTGGTAAACCGAGCTGCCATACCGGTCGAAAATTCTTACATTGCAGGTGGGGTAGATCATAACGCTTTAATGTTCCAGGTATCATTAATACCGTCACCATTCGGCGTAAAGGCATTAGGTATGCTTAAAGGCACATGCATTAATATGGTAATAGCATTTGAGGTTGCTGATTGAGGCAATACGCATGCGCCTGATGTTGTAGTGATACAGGTTACTACATCTCCTATAGTCAAGTTGTCATCCTTAAAAACGGGATTGTCCGTACCAACTGATTTACCATTAACCTGCCATTGATAACTAACCGGACCGGTATAGGCAGGTTGGGCCGTAAAAGTCACCAGCTGATTTGCGACAATAAAGTTATTTACTGCATCGCATGTGATGGATACCGAATTAGTGGTTTGTGGCAAAACCGTTACCGGGACTATGTTTGACTGAACGGTTTCGATAAGACATGGTCTGTTTGTTGATACGTTACAGCTAACCTGGTCGCCCGTTTTTAAATCGGAAGTAGTCAATTGGGGGTTATCGCTCCCTAAACTTTTACCGTTAACCATCCACTGGTAATGGGTGTTGCCGCCATTAGTAACCGTGGCATTAAAGGTGACCGGTGCGCCAGCGCATCCGTTATAATCAGCAGGACTAATGGTGACCGTTGTAGGCGGCTGTGTTAATACCCGGACGGTTACACTGTTAGACTCCACAACTTTGGTTATACATTTAGCTGTATAAGTGGCTTCACAAGTAATTACATCACCGTCCTTAGGCGTGTCATAAATAAAGGTTAGTCCCTGATGCACCGGAACCCCATTAACACTCCATACACCAACAAGGTTCAATACGCCATTTCGCGCCAGGTTATTACTAGTTGAACCCATCAGTATAGTCGTTCCGGGGCACACGGGAAGATCATTTTGTATAAAAATCCCAAAAAATAGATCTTCTGTAACCAGTACCTCAATGCCACTTAATTTGTTGGATGTTGCCGTGGCGCCATTGCTCTTATCGGTCACCAGACATTGTATAACATCAGTCTTTTTAATAGGATTTGAAATATCATTTAAAATCGTAAATGATGGACTGTTTGGACCGACATTGACTCCGTTAACCTGCCATTGATAAAACAAATTTGAACTGCCATTGGTCACCGATGCAGTAAAATTAACCGGTTGCCCGGGGCAAGGATGGGCATCGGGGTTGCTTATAGTAACTACTAATGGATCTGGAAAAGTTTGCGCGGCTTTAAAACCCGATAATAAAACTATTGCCAGTACAAGTAGTACCTGTACCCTCTTAATAGTTTCTCCCAATTTACCAATCACCAATTTTATAATGTTTAAGTTTTCTTAAATATATAAAATTCTTATAATGCAGGGAACTGATTGAAAAACCCTTCTGAAACAAGAAGTTTAACTGCTGCAGCAAATGCAGAGGCCAATTGTGAGCCTCGTGCTGAGAGCAAAAAAAAATTATTTAACCATAACCAACCATTCAGCATTATCGTAATACTACCCGATACCCCCTTTGATAAAAACTTATTAAATATGGGTAAACGCGAAGTTGTTTTGTGGGTGAAACATCAAATCACCAGGCTAAAATATATGAACAAACATATCCACTTTAATGGTCATAGTAATATTTCTTTGAGAGCGAGATTGATTACTCCATCAGGTAAAATTATCTTCCACGGATATGCTGAGGTTGAGCAATTTACTATCCTGAATGCTTTTCATGGCCGTATAGATATAGGGAACAATGTCTATATGGGTTCGTTCATAACGGTATATGGCGAAGGTGGAGTTGTTATAGGTAATGATGTTATGGTAGGGCCCGGAGTAAGGATATTATCTTCCAAACGCGTATCTTTCAACAAGGACACTTTACTGACGCAGCAACCTGAACAGGCAAAACCTTCTAAAATCGGCAATGATGTGCTGATAGGCGCTAATGCGGTAATAAACGGGGTTGAGATTGGAGATGGAGCAATAATAGGCTCGGGCAGTATTGTTGTGAAAGATGTTCCTCCTTACGCCATTGTTGCCGGAAACCCTGCAAAGCTCATCCGTTTCAGGGGCGAAGAATTATCGGAAAGCAAACAGACAGAAACGGATTCAATATTGCATGAGATATACCAAAGCCTGCCTGTACGGTAATAATTCCGGTTTTATTAACCGCTAATCTATTCCTGCAATATATCTCTCTGAGGGACTTCTACTGTTAATATTCCTGTTCAATATTCTGCGCAATTGTTATACATTTGCAATCCCATTTCCCGGAGAGATGTCTGAGTGGTCGAAAGAGCACGCCTGGAAAGTGTGTATACCCCTAAAGGGTATCGAGGGTTCGAATCCCTCTCTCTCCGCAGATCAATTTAGTGCCTGGCGAAAGCCGGGCTTTTTTATATATTGCGTTGCCGAAGCCATTCTTTATCAATTTTCACTTTTTGCCTGATAAGAGCCATTTTTATAATCTAATCTAAACGAATTATCATGAAAAGTGATAGCCCAATATCGCCAGTTAAAAAACAGTGGGGCAAACCAGAAGTTTATGTACTTGATACAAACCCCGAAAGCGGTACAAATAATGCAGCACACGAGCATACATTAGTACCCACAACAATAAGTGGCAGTCGTTTCTATAAAATCGAAAATGGCAGTGATCTTTTTAACGCCAATTTCTTCCCTCTTGGTTTTTTTGAATCCTGAATAAATGCATGGCGGTTGACAAACTCTCGTCAAGATGTTCATATAAGCACGCACATTTTGCTAAAATTAAAAATGCCGCTTACATCATTAGCGGCATTTTATTTCCCCGGACTAGTGCAATCTCTAAATTAATCGTTCAGAAGCATACGCAATGGTGCAAGCGGCCCGAGGGGAATTAGATCGAACTTCATCATTCCTGCAACGCATAAAGGAAGTGTTCCCAAAGTTTCGCTTGCTTCTTTAGTGTCGGTAAGGTTCAGAATAAATACTACCCCGCTTCTATCCGGTTTGATCCACCATTGTTCAATTTTACCGTCGAGGTACAGGCGCACTGTAGCCGGTACTTCATCAACCATAACCGGTCCGCGTTCGGCTTCGTTCATTGCTTTTTCTATTAAATGGCCAACAGCCAGTATTTTGGTTGTCAGCAAGCCTGGCTTTGCCGTTTTGTTGTTTTGTTCGTTACTCATGATTTTGTAAGATTAAAAAGTGTTTAACTATATTTGCAACCAGTTGCAAATAACAAGCAGTTGCAAATATAGATCAATAATTGCAAAATGCAACTAGTTTTAAAATAAAATCAGAAATAAATGGAAAAGCATCGTTCATTTTGTCCGCTCAATCTTATTGTTGAGGCAATTGGAGATAAGTGGAGCCTTTTAATATTGAGAGACATTATGTTTGAAAACAAACGACATTTCAGACAATTGCTTCAGTCAGAAGAAAAAATCGCGTCAAACATTTTAACCGACAGGCTGAATACAATGGAGCGAGAAGGGCTACTAACAAAACAGCCAGACCCGGATCACAAACAAAAAGTGATTTATAGTTTAACACAAAAAAGTCTTGATCTGATGCCGTTGATGATAGAGGCCATCAGGTGGAGCTTGAAATATGAACCGGTGGACAAGGTTAAGCATAAACCAGCTGTTGATCTGGGCAATTCGAGCAGCGAAGATCAGGAGCTGTTAGCTAAAAGATTAAAACAGATGCATGGTATTTAATCAACAAAGGGTCCCTTTCGAGACCCTGGCGGAGGCAATTTCAAATTCTTTTGCAGAGCTGCCCTCCAACTAAATAACGCCGGGATTAATAGTACCCTTATCGTCCGGGTAGCCGCCGTTGCCATCAACGTCATTGGCTGAGCGGTCGCTAAGATCATCTTCTTCGTTTTCATTGATGTCGTCGTCATCTCCCAGGTTGTCGTTTGTGTCTTCGGTATCAGCCAGGTCATCATCTTCATCTTCTGTATCTTCGGTGTCAAGCTCGTCTCCACCATCGATATCAGTCTCAGGATAATTTTCCTGGTTTGCAGGGTCGTTTATGTCGTCATCATCCGGCCCAATGTTGAGCGTGTCAAAATCTTGTGTTTTCATAAGTATTGTTTTTCTTTGAGAACGGGGGCTTGATAGTGGTTGTTTGGAGGATTGTTTTTTCGCGTATTAATACAAACAAGTGAGTATTTTCCACGTTACTTAAAGTTTTGTGTTGTCGCATTCAGCCCGTCGTTTTGCCGTATTCACAATACCAGGAGTATCCTATTGTTCACGAGATTTGTATTATAACAAAACCAATTAAGGAGGAAATTATCATGAGAAAAATAATTGTTTTGACGTTTATATCTTTAGATGGCGTAATGCAGGCTCCCGGCGGCCCAACAGAAGATCCATCAGGCGGTTTCAAATACGGCGGCTGGTCCGCTCCTTTTTCTGACGAAGCTTCGGGTAAGCTGATGCAAAAACAGATGGAACCAACGGACATCCTGGTGGGCAGAAAAACGTTTGAAATTTTTGAATCTTTCTGGCCTCAACACGCCGACCATTGGCCAGGTATTAACGATGTGAAGAAATATGTTTTGTCCAATACCATGACAAAGTCAGACTGGAACAACTCAGTTTTTCTTACAAGCGTGGCAGATATCGAAAAGCTCAAAAATTCAGAAGGTTCCGACATTAAAGTTTGGGGCAGCGGTGAGCTTGTTCAGTTACTATTGAAGCACGATCTGGTGGACGAGCTCTGGCTCAAAATTTACCCCGTGCTTCTTGGTAAAGGGAAAACAATATACAGTGATGCGACGATTCCGGGAACATTTACTTTGACGGATAGCGCTGTTACACCAAGTGGTGTTATCTTTGCCAATTATAAGCGGGCCGGAGAAGTGAAGACTGGAACGATGGGGGCATAAAGGAGTTCTAAGACGCAGGGTCCCCGTTGGGACAGAAAGGTTGTTTCGTCCCCTTATACATTTTTTTGGGCATCAGGACTTCACTTCTGAGATCGCCTTTCAAGTAAAACAGAAATTATCTGCACCATGAAATCTTTATTAGAATAGCCATTGGCAAACTGCATTAGGTCGTTACTTCTCAAATTTGCATCAAGGTATTTTGTTCCTCGTTCCGTAATCGCATATTGAAAAGGAGTGCCGTTATTCAAATGGCCTGATACTTCGATAAAACGGTGCTCAAATAGCGGCTGTAAATTTGTATAAAGGTCAGCTGGGAAAAATTCTGACCTATCAAGGTGTTTTATCAGCTTGTATTGGTTATTGGCAAACTCTGTTTCAATAAAAAATAAAATCAGGATTTGCTTTGATGTAAGTTCTATGTTTTCGTCTATGTCCATATATTCTTGGTTTTAAAGATAGCACTTAGTTTCCGTTCTAGCAGATCTTTCGCAGAGTACCTTACGTTGTATGCACTACTTATTTTAAAACGGGAGAACCATGTTGGGAAACCCTGCTAAGACGAAAACATAAAAAAAGCGTCCCGGTCACACCCGGGACGCTTCAATCAATCACCACACCTGTTAAGTTTTGCAATCCATGATCAGTTTGCTTTTTTGCCAAAATAACTGATCAGATAAAAAGACGCTCCCAGATTAATGATATCCTTGTATAGAAACAGACCCAGGTTGTTCATATATCCCATTCCGTTAACATGGATGAACGCTCCGGGGGTAGTCAGGAGCATGGTACTGGTCGTGAAAAATATAACTACGGCAATAATGCCTCCCACGATTCCGGCCTTAGGTTTGAAGATACCTATCAGTATGAGAGTGCCGGCTATCCATTCAGTGGCACCTATCAAATCAGACCCAACATAAGGGCCAAATATTTTGTAATCCCAACTGATCAATGGGCTGTTGCTAACAAGCGGGGTAATCCCTTCTGCACCCGGCGACGTCATTTTAAAGGCTCCTGCCCAAAAGAGCATCACGATCATACCAATAGCAATAATAATGAACGGAATATTTTTAGCACTTACCCACGCAGCGATTTTGGTCAGCATGTTTTCACTGGATACAGCAGAAGCTTTGTGAGAAGCACTGATGGTTGATTTTTCCATTTTTTTTAAGTTTAAATTTGATACTCAAAGTTAGGCTGGAAAGGAGGGTGAAAAAATGGTTAGATTTCCCGATGACAGGATATTATTTCCCGGGAAATATCAAAGTAGCTTATATCGAAGTAGTTTGTATTGACAAAGTTTTAAAAGGGCACAGTATCAGCAGACGCCTTTTTAAAATCAGAGAATGATTGCCCTGTATGTTTTTTAAAGAATTTACTAAAATGACCGGCATCCTCAAATCCGAGAAAATAGGCCACTTCTTTAGCCGTTTTATCGGTATAAAGAAGTAAGCGCTTCGCTTCTTGTATTATTCTTTCCTGTATCACCTGTAACGGGCTCTTTTGATTATACAGCGCGAATACATTGGATAATGTTTTTGGAGACCTGTTAAGCTCCCCGGCGTAGAATTTCACCTGGTGTTGCTTGCGATAATTCTGCTCAACAAGGAAATTATAATGCCTTATTATATCGAGCTTGTCCCCGGTTAGTGCTTCCTCATTTACATATTGTTCCCTAGCAAGCCTGGTGATGATAATAATCAGGCGCTTCAGCATCACCTGTAACATTTCCCATTGTATATGGTCTTTAACTTCCAGTTCATCGCTGAATACCTGTATTAATGAAACTATTTTCTTTTGGTCATCGTCATTAAGACTTATAAACATGCGTTGAGCTGATCCATAAAAAAGAAATCCTACACAACTTACTTCTTTATCATGATTGACAATGCAGTAAAACTCCCTGTTGAATTGCCAGGCCACAATGGTAGCGGGATGTTCAAAATGAAATGACTCGTTAACCATCAGGCAAAGAACCGTGTTGGTTGGAAATTCATAGTTGATACCGTCAATGTTGACCTGCTGCGCTGCCCCCCGGTTCCAGGCCATGGTCAGCAGGCGCTCTCTTCTGTCCTTTCCATAAAAAATGCGATCAAACACTGACTCATCATGCACTAAACGGAACAGAGCCTTACTTTGCCCATGGTAGAATTGCTGTATCATTTAAGAATTCTGAAGCTGTGAAATTAGTGAAAATATTTTCAGCTGCGAGTCATTCGTAATAACCATTCCAGTGAAACATAAATAATCCATGGTTCTTTAATACACGGCCCCGTTGGAAGACCCTGTTGGGACAGGAATAGCGGAATCCAGTCGTGATTGGTGAAAGTGACAAACCATGTGTTATCTGTGATTTGGTGTTCGGTTCGGGTAGCCATTCCGTAAATATAAGTGGTTTATGGTTCTAAAACGCAGGGTCCCCGTTGGGAGACCCTGCTAAGACGGGGAGAGATACCCTGCCGGGACTAAAACACAAAAAAGCGCCCCGGTCACACTCGGGACGCCCACAATCAATCACTACTACACTTATCAAATTTATCCTCTAACACGGTCATTATGTTTCTTGCGGTAAATCGCACGACTGGTACGATTTTCCTCTCTGCGCAAATGTTTGCGTTCGCCACGGGTTACATAGCCGTCGGCTTTTGCCATACGCTTATCATTCCTGATCTTATTTTCGCGGGTACGCAGGTGGTGGGCTTCTGATTTGGTCAGTTCGCCGCTGCGCACGCCCTGGTTAATACGGCGTTCCTGCCTGTGCTCCCTGTGGTTAATAACAGGGGTTTTTGTTTGTGCATTTGCGATGGAGGTAATAGCTAAAATACCAACTAATACACCTCCTAATATTTTAATTTCCATTATGTTCTGTTTAATATTTATTATTTCGTTGTTTTAATAATAGATTATATTTCCGTGAATTGGTTTAATGGGGTGGTGAAATTGTTGTAGAGGTTGGAGAAGTTGTAAAGGTTGTAGAGGTTGATCTTTTTACTTTAAGCTTCTATAACCTTTTCAACTATTACAACCATTTCAACCTTTACAACAACAATACAACTATCAACTAAAAAACCTTATGTTTGCTGCACATTGCCAAATCGCAATAACGAAATAAAAAAGCTTGTGTAAGGCCCATGCTGAGCATCGACGAGATTAAAAAACCTATTGCCGCCGATATAGATGCTTTTGAGGAAAGGTTTAAGTCCTCGATGCAAAGCTCCGTTCCCCTGCTTGATCGTATCACCCACTATATTGTAAAACGAAAAGGAAAGCAGATCAGGCCGATGTTTGTATTCTTTTCGGCCAGCATTTGCGGGGGTATTACTGATGCCACTCACCGTGGCGCCGCTTTGGTTGAATTGCTGCATACCGCTACCTTAGTTCACGACGATGTGGTGGATAATTCCTATCAGCGCCGGGGATTCTTCTCTATCAATGCACTCTGGAAAAACAAGATTGCCGTTTTAGTAGGTGATTTCTTGCTATCCAAAGGTTTGCTCCTTTCGATTGAGAATAATGATTTTAAATTATTGCAGATCGTATCCGAAGCGGTAAAACAAATGAGCGAGGGCGAGCTTTTACAGGTAGAGAAAGTGCGCCGCATGGATGTTGATGAACCAATCTATTACGAGGTGATCCGCCAGAAAACAGCTTCGTTGATCGCGTCCTGCTGTGCCTGTGGGGCAGCCTCAGCAGGGGCTGATGAGGCGACGATTGAAAAAATGCGCTCGTTTGGCGAGAAGATCGGCATTGCGTTCCAGATAAAAGACGATATGTTTGATTTTGGAACCGATGATGTAGGCAAGCCACTTGGTATCGATATTAAAGAGAAAAAAGTAACATTACCGCTGATCTATTCTCTAAATAATACTACCTCATCCGAAAGGAAACGGATCATCAACCTGGTAAAAAACCATAATGACGACCCAAAGAAGATCGAACAGATCATCCGTTTTGTAAAAGAAACAGGGGGATTGCAATACGCCGAAACACAAATGAAAAAATACCAGGAAGAGGCATTTGAAATATTAAATACATTCCCGAAGAGCGAATCGCGGGAGAGTTTGGAACAATTAGTGCGGTTTACCACCGAAAGAAATAAATAATGCCGAGCGAACTGATATTTATAGGCGGCTTCATCGTCTTCATTTTCCTGATGATGTCCATCGACCTGGGCCTGTTTGGGAAAAGCGACAAACCCGTAAGCCTGAAACAAGCCGGGATCATGAGCGGCGTATGGGTATCATTGGCGCTGATATTTTATTGGCTCATTTTGCAATACGGTCACCTGTTACATCATATCGATAATTTTGCTGCGCTGCAGGAGATTAATATCAAACACTTCCATCGGCTAAAGCTCAACCCAAATGATTTCCAGGGAAGTTTAAGTTTATATCGACAGAACCTGTCTCTGGAGTTTATTACCGGTTATGTTGTGGAATATGCATTATCGGTAGATAACATCTTCGTCATGGTGCTCATTTTCACGGCATTCTCAGTCAACCCGAAATATTATCATAAAGTATTATTGTGGGGAATTATAGGCGCTATCGTAATGCGGTTCCTGTTCATTTTTGTGGGCGCAACCCTTATCAGCCAATTCCATTGGATATTATACCTGTTTGGCGCTTTCCTGGTGTATACTGGGGTGATGATGTTTATCAACCGTAACCAGGAAGATGAAATCGACCCGGAGAACCACTGGGTAGTAAAATTTGCATCAAAATATTTTCCTGTTCATCCCAAGTTTGAAGGCGGAAAGTTTTTTATAAAGATCGACGGCAAAAAGCTGATCACCCCTCTGTTCCTCGTACTGATGATCATCGAGGTAACCGACCTGATCTTTGCGGTTGACTCCATACCAGCTATATTTTCGATCACCAAAGATCCATACATCGTATTCTTCTCGAATATTTTTGCCATCATGGGTTTAAGGTCGATGTTCTTCCTGTTGGTGAATATTATCGAGAAATTCCATTACCTCAAAGTTGGATTGTCGGTATTGTTGTCTTTCATCGGACTAAAGATGCTGGCTGCCAATTATGCAGATAAGATCGGGCTCACCACAGGTAATTCGCTGCTCATTATCCTGGGCATACTGACAATAAGTATCGTTGCTTCATTAATTTTCCCTAAAAAAGAAGCGGCACACTAATTGACCGGTCCTGATCGTATTTATCTTACTACGATCATCTTATGGAAAACAACAAATCAGTGCCTTCTCTATATGAATGGGCAGGCGGCATGACCGCATTCGAGACCCTTTTTCAAAAATTTTACGACAAAGTTTTACCGATGATATTTTGCTGCCGGTTTTCAAGCATATGTCGCCTGAGCACCGGATGCATGTGGCCCATTTTGTAGCCGAAGTATTTGGCGGCCCAAAGCTTTACAGTGAATCAGAAGGAAGCCATTTTAAGATGATCCAAAAGCATTTGTCGAAACATCTTACACACGAACAACGCAAACGCTGGATAGACCTGCTATTGCAAACTGCCGATGAACTACAGCTGCCCGACGATCCAGAATTCCGTTCCGCATTTATGGCTTACCTGGAGTGGGGCACCCGCATAGCTGTGATCAACTCCAATACCGACGAAGTAACTGAAAGTCCCGATGTGCCTATGCCTGTTTGGGGCTGGGGTGTTCCCGGAGGGCCGTACCAGGGATGATTCAGACTTACGAAGTTTCTAAAACTTCGTAAGTCTCCTGAGCTACATCTAATAAGGGAAAATACTAACTTAGCCGTATGCATTTATTTGATCTGAGCCATCTGAAGGTGACCTTCTTTGATATACTGGATATCTTGCTGGTGGCTTTTATCATTTACCAACTGTACAGCCTTATCAGGGGTACAATAGCGGCCAATATCTTTATTGGTCTCGCACTCATCTATGTGCTGTTCTTCGTGGTGCGGGCATTGCACATGAGTTTGCTTACGGCAATTCTGCAAAACTTTGTCAATGTGGGTATCATCGCCGTCATCGTCGTCTTTCAGCAGGAGATACGACGATTTTTGCTGCTGGTGGGCAAAAATGCCTCCCTGCAGCGAAACAAAGCCTGGTGGGCCTATTTTTTTGGCAAACGCGAGGACGAAAAGAACAACTACGCCCGTATAAAGCCCATCATTGATGCCTGCAAAAGCATGAAGCAAAGCCGCACCGGTGCACTTATCGTATTCGCCAAATTTTATGACGAACAGTTTTACCAGAACAGTTGCGAGGTGCTCGACTCAAAAATATCCAAACGTTTACTGGAAAGTATTTTTCAAAAAAGCAGTCCGCTGCATGATGGTGCGGTGGTGATATCGGAAAATAAGATCAAAGCCGCAAGTTGTATTCTGCCATTGACCGACAAAACAGACTTACCATTGCAATTCGGCTTGCGCCACCGTGCAGGCATCGGCGTAACCGAAACAAACGAGGCGACAGCCATTATCGTATCCGAAGAGACCGGCGAAATATCTTATGCCAAGCAGGGCCGGGTTAAAATGAACATCAGTTTTGCTGAGCTGGAGAAGTTGTTGAACAAAGATTTCTGATCAGTAAATTAATTATCAATATCTTAAAATCTTTTAAGGGCTTGATCGTCATATCAATATGATCGCTGAAATAACATTGGCCAAAGCAGGTGAAGTAGCACGTGTGCTGTTCAGTATAGTAGGACGTTATTTTTTGTTGGCCGGTGTATTTTACTTCATATTTTATGTCTGGAAGAACCACAGATTCTGGTACGCCAAAATTCAGCAGCGGTATCCTGAAAATAAGCATGTTCTGAGAGAGATCAGTTATTCTATGCTGAGTGTATTGATCTTTGGGGTGATCATCATTCTAACCATCGTTGCAGGCCAAAAAGGCTATACAAGAGTTTACAACAATGTTCATCAGTATGGTTACTTCTATTTCTTTTTCAGCATCATCCTGATGATCTTCCTGCACGATACCTATTTCTACTGGACACACCGGATAATGCACTGGAAGCCTTTATTTAGGATTGCACATAAAACGCATCACCTTTCCATCAACCCCACTCCTTTTGCGGCTTATGCTTTTCACCCCATAGAGGCAGTTATCGAAGTGGGTATTATTCCCCTTATTGCATTTGTCATGCCTTATCACCCTGTTGCGCTGGTGATATTTACGATATATTCTCTTTTACTGAATGTAGTGGGGCATCTCGGGTTTGAGATATTTCCAAAAGGATTTGCCAGTCACCGGCTGTTTAAATGGCATAATACATCTACCCACCATAACATGCATCACCGGTTGACCAAATGCAACTACGGACTTTACTTCAACATATGGGACAGGCTGATGAAAACCAATCATCCCGAATATCAAAAGTCGTTTGATAATGTGATAGAAAAGCGTGAACAAGGCAAGTTGTTACCTCAAGATAAATTAGAAAAAATCAGTGGGTAACCGGCTTCGGTAATCCCAATGGCACTACTTTCACCACAGGCATCTTTTCCATATTGCCACTAGGTTTGGTAACAGGCATATGATCAATGTTGCCGCTTGCCTTTGCTATTGGCATATGGTCAATATTAGCAGACGGGCTTAACAAGAACTGATTATTATCAGTCAACTTATTTGGCGCTAAAGCCAGTAACTGCTCGTTTGGTTTAACTGAAAAATTTTTAAACAGTGTGCTATCACCCGGTTTAAACTGAAATAAGTTTTGATCCTTTGGGGTCTTGAACAAATTCTGATCGAAAGGTTTTAGGGTAGATTGCTGCGCTTTCAATTGGGAAGCGCCTGCAATGAAGATCAGTAATAACAATAATTTTTTCATAGCCGGTTTATGTTATCGCTAATATAAACAATGCGATTGTTAAATAGTGTTATTTTTTGAGGATGAAGTGTTAAATGGAAAGAGGACTCTTTGTGCTCTCAGTGTAAATCTCAGTGTCCTCCGTGATAAAATTAAACACAAAGGACACTGAGAGAATCACAAAGCACACAGAGGCATATTATTATTTCGCCTCTTTATCCTTTGCTTCATTAAGCGCTTTTGCAGCGTCGTCAGCGGCTTTTGCTGAAGCATCATCCTTCAGCTTGGTACGCTGATCTTTGATGTTATTCAACAAGCCGGCTACAAACGGAGCAACACCATTGTATATCTTGTATTTCATACCGGCCTCTTTAAGCGCCTCAATACCTTGTTGTGCATCAGCCGAGCTATCTATATTACCGGTCATCTGCGCAAATTTCCTGATCAGCATAAACTTGGTATTGATATCACCGTCGTTGAAATGCTGGTAAACAAAAGGCCATTGAGCCGACTTACCGCTTTCGGCAAATACGCCAACCATAGCAGTAGTTAAAGCACCACTGTTGTCTTTTTCGAAACCTTTAGCTACTTCCAGGGCCTGTGCAGGATCAAGCTGATCGATACCATTCAGGGCAGCACCCTGCACAGCATATGATTCGCTTTTTAAACCTTGTTTAAACATGGCCATGTTGTCCTGTAATTTCAGTCTAGCCAATAAATTCATAGCTGCTGCACGAACCAAAGTGTTCTCGTCGTTCTGTGCCAACGAAGTCAACACCGGCAAAGCAGCGTTATGAATATCATCGTTCTTCATATTCAAAGCGCGGATGGCTTTTATACGCAGACCATAATATTTATCCTTCAAAGCAGCAATAATGACCTTTTGCGCATCTTTTTCTGTCTGTTTGTTTTGAACAGCTTCAATGGCCTCATAACGATCAAGATATAAAGGTGCATTGGCGTACTGGAAAGCATATTCGCCCAGGGTTTTATTGTCGGTTTTAAGGGTTAATAAAACTTTATCACCATCCACATTCACCAGATCGGGTTTTACATCTGAATGGAATGTCAGGGTATCCATCTTGTCGTCCATCCAAACTTTGTGACGTACTTTTTTACCCCCTGCATAAATATCTACCGCAAAAGGTAATTTAAAAGTTTGTCCATCCTGTTTCTGAGCCAGGTAAACGGTTTCGGTTTTTGAAGCGTCATCCCACTTGTAGTTGATATCTAATACCGGGTGACCGGCACCATAATACCACTGGTTAAAATACCAGTTCAGATCGCGGCCGCTTGCTTCTTCTAGGGCAAGACGTAGTTGTTGTGCCTCGCCATTTTTGAAAGCGTTTGTTTTCAGGTAGATGTTCAGTCCTTTAAAGAAAGCTGCATCGCCCAGGTAATTACGCAGCATGTTTAAAATACGGCCACCTTTTTTATAGGTCACTACGTCAAACATGTCTTCCTTGTCATTGTAATGGAAGCGAACCAGGTCCTTTTGAGAGGCCTCAGGATTTTCAAGGTAGCTTTCCATGGCTTCGTAACTATGGGCATCAGCCTCATCCTTACCGTATTTATGCTCAGCCCAAAGCATTTCGCTAAAGTCGGCAAAAGACTCATTTACGGTCAGGTTGCTCCAGCTTTCGCAGGTTACATAATCGCCAAACCATTGGTGGAACAACTCGTGCGCAATAGTGCTTCGACCGTCATCATAGTAGCGGTCGATCAGCTCGCGGTGCGTACCCTGAACATATGCACCATGTAGCGTAGCCGTAGTATTTTCCATCGCACCGCTCACATAGTCACGCACTACGATCTGTGAATATTTGTTCCATGGAAAATCAACACCCAAAGTTTTTGAGTAGAACTCGATCAGTTCAGGAGTCATCCCGAAAATCTCTTTGGCATACGGCGCGTATTTTGGCTCCAGGTAATAGTTTACTTCTTTATTGCGCCATTTATCATGGTAGATCTTAAAATCGCCTACCGCCATCATAAACAGGTATGGCGAGTGTGGCAGTTCCATCTTCCAGGTATCGGTGCGGGTGCCGTCAGCATTGCTTTTCTGTGAAGCCAGGCGGCCGTTTGACAACGTAACATACTTAGCCGGAACAGTCATGCTGATCTCGTCAGTAGTTTTTTGCTCTGGCTTGTCGATAGTTGGGAACCATGCGGATGAGCTTTCTGTTTCGCCCTGAGTCCATATCTGGGTTGGCTTATCTTTTTCAGTGCCGTCAGGGTTAATAAAATATAAACCTTTGGCGTCGTTTATTGCAGCACTGCCTTTGGCTTTCAGCTGATTTGGTTTTGATGTATAATCAATGTAGATGGTATACGATTCGTTATTATGATATGTCTTATCCAAATTGATGGCCAGGCTCAGGCTATCCTCATATTTATATTTCAGCGGGATGTTTTTACCATCTTTCACTACTGAAATATTTTTAATATCCATGCCTTTGGCATCCAACCTTAAGCTATCGGTAGGATAAAAATGCGGGCGCAGCGTTACCCACTCTTTGCCGTACATAAATTGTTTTTTGTAATCGAACCTAACATCCAGTTTGGTATGTACCAGGTCGTTAATTTTAGGCGGGGTTTCCCGGTAGATATTCATTGCCGGGTCTACGGTTTTTGCAGCGGCTTGCTGCGCATAGGAATTGTTCAGGCTTACCGCAAGAGCTCCCGAAAGAGCTATCGCAGAAAGCGTCTTCAGATTAATCATGTTCAGTTATTAAATTATTGATTTGTATAAATTTTGCCTTCCTTCATCACAAAGGCCATATTCTTCATTGTTTTTATGTCTACCAGCGGATCACCATCAACTGCCACAATATCGGCAAGTTTTCCTTTAACAATGCTACCAGTTTGATTGTTTATTCCTAAAAGGTCGGCGGCGTTCACCGTGGCTGCTTTTATAACCTCCATCGGCGGCATGCCTGCCTCAACCATGTATTGAAATTCCATATAATTTTTGCCGTGCGGATAAACGCCGGCATCGGTACCAAAAGCTATTTTGACACCCGCTTTGTAGGATTGGGCGAAATTGTTCTGTATCTGTGTACCCACTTCGACCGCCTTACGTGCAATCACCGGCGGAAAATATCCCGGAATTTTTGCCGAGTCAGATACTGATTTACCTGCAATGATAGTCGGCACCAGGTAAGTACCGTATTTTTTTGCCAATTCCCTGTCCTCATCGTTCATAAAAGTGCCGTGCTCGATAGAGGTAACACCGGCCAGTATTGCCCGCTTGATTCCTTCGGCGCCATGAGCATGACAAGCCACCCTCAGACCATAATCCTTCGCGGTCTCAACAACAGCTTTGATCTCATCTATAGTGAATTCAGCACCTGATGAGTTTTCGCTCAGATCGAGCACACCACCGGTAGAGGCAATCTTGATTACCGCCGAACCTCTTTTTATCTGTAAACGGACAGCTTTTACCAACTCATCCCTCCCATCGGCAACACCATCATCCGGACCCATTTTATGATCGAACACATCATCCCTAAAGCCAACTGAATTATCCATGTGACCACCGCTTGCTGAGATTGCACGACCTGCTGTAATAATCCTTGGACCATCAACCAACCCTTGCGCCACTGCTTTGCTTAAACTGATATTCACTCCTGAGCCACCCAAATCGCGAACGGTAGTAAAACCGGCCATCAACGTTCGCTTAGCATAGATCTGCGCATGATAAGCTACATCCGCATCCGTCATCGTAAAGGCATCAAGCATACCCGTTTTGCTGTGCTGTTCTTCTAAATGAACGTGGCAATCGATCAGCCCCGGCATTACGGTTTTGTTTTTCAGGTCGATCACTTTATCGCCCGAACTACCGCTTGTATATCCTTTCTGAATATCACTGATCATTTTCCCATCAACCACTATCGTCATTTCAGCTTGAGCTTTGCCGGATATCCCGTCTATCAGTTTACCACATTGTATGTAGGTTTTTTGAGCAAAGGCCGAAGAAGCCAGGAGTAGAAATACCAGGAAGGGGAGTTTACGCATAAGCTAATCAGTTAATAGTTAGCTAAATTATAAAGATTTTACAGAAAAAATGACCCGGGCATGCAACCAAAATGTGCGACAATCATCTTTTTGATGGTGAAAGTATGGATTATGGCATAACTGTCCGCCTGAAACCGGACACACCGTTCATATCCGTACAGTTGCCTTTTGTTGGCTTTATTTTAAAGCATTGATAATAAGCAGATTGCATTTTGGCATGTATTTTATCGCGAAATAAGACCTGACAATGCTATCTGAATGAAACATCTAGCCTATTGAGAACATGAACATTGAAGATCACATTTTAGCACTGGTAGCCAAAAAACTAGCAAACGGAGCTTCGGAGGAAGAGATAAGAGAATTAGATGAGCTGCTGCAACAGCACCCGGACATCCATAACAGGATAAAGCTGATGGCGGAATGGTGGCAAAGCGATACTGAGCAAAGCATTGAAGCTAATAGTTATTTCCGTTTCCAAAAAATATTGGAACGGATTAAGGATAATGGTCCATCTATTGAGCAAGGCGAACCATTGCGTGACAATCCTGTCAAAAAGAAACAGCGGAATAGTGTGATTAGTTATTTTGCAAACCGTTTTGGTATGATCGCAACTTTTATAAAAATTGCATGGCGTAATGCGCAAAAAAACCTGACTTACAGCTCTATTAATATTTTAGGGCTTGCCATCGGGATGAGCGTCGCTTTACTTATTGGCTTATGGGTGAATTATCAATATTCTTATGATCGTTTTTTGCCGGATTATGACCAGCTTTACCAGGTACGGCAGAACTTTAATACCGGCACTGAAATACTGACCGATAATGACGCATCATTAAAACTAGCACAAGTATTGCGTGACCGCATACCCGAGATTAAACGTGTAAGTGTAGCGCATTTTGACAACCACGGACTAAGAAATGGCAACCATAAAGTATTTAAGCAGGGCGCCATCGTTGATAATGACTTTTTAAAAACGTTGAAATTTCAACTGCTAAAGGGTGACATCAATACCATCTTTAAGGATGCTTACTCGGTCGTGTTAGACCAAACAACTACTAAGGCCTTATTTGGCGATGCTGACCCGATAGGAAAAGTGATCAACCTGGATAACCGGAATAATGTAAAAGTTACCGGGGTGATGAAGGATGTTCCCGAAAATTCGACAGCAAAATTTAATTTCCTGACCCCACTCGCCTATACCGACCTTACTGAGGGCTGGATAATTGAAGGCAGAAAAGGTGGCTTTTATGGCAATCAGTTTTGGATGGTGGTTGAACTTAATCCCGGCGTAACTTATGCGCAGGTTGAACCTAAGATCAGAGATATTCAAAAAGAAAGTGCCAATAAAAAATATGCCCAGGTATGGATGCAGCCCATATCACGGGCGCATTTATTTGCAGAATATAAGAACGGAAAAGAAGTCGGCGGCTTTATTGAATATGTGCGCCTATTCAGTATCATCGGTGTGTTGGTACTCGTGATTGCCTGCATCAATTTTGTTAATCTTTCTACCGCCCGCTCCCAGAAACGGGCCCGCGAAGTTGGTGTTAGGAAAGCTATTGGTTCACAAAGACGGCAGTTGGTATTGCAGTTTTTAACTGAATCGTTTCTATTTACGGCAATCGCTTTTGTATTATGCCTTTGCTTTGTGCAATTAGCTTTATCGCCCTTTAATACACTTACCGGTAATAGCATTGCCATACCTTTTATCAGCATTAAATTCTGGTTTATCGTTATCGGATGCGTGTTTTTTACCGCGTTACTGGCAGGCAGCAGGCCGGCCTTCTACTTGTCATCATTCAACCCGGTTGAGGTTTTGAAAGGTAAAATGTCGACAAGCAGATCGTCGGAATGGTCGCGCAGGGTGTTGGTGGTAACGCAATTTGGTTGTTCTATTGCACTTATTATCAGCACGGTGGTTATTTACCGGCAGATACAATATGCCAAAAACCGGCCGACCGGGTACAATATCGATCGCCTGTTGTTAACCGACTTTAATAACGATCTGCACGTTAATTATGTGCCGCTGAAAAACGAGTTGCTGCAAAGCGGGCTTGTTGAAAGTGTTACTACTTCCAATAGTGCGGCCACCGAACATTATGGAACCGGGAACCTTGACGATTGGCCCGGCAAGCAGCCCGGCGAAACGGCTCAGGTGGCTTATATCGGCATTTCTGAAAGCTACTTCCATACGCTTGGGATAAAAATTAGTGAAGGCATGGAATTTGACAGGGCCGCAGATACATCCAGCGTTATATTGAACGAAGCGGCAGTTAAGAGACTGCGCCTGAAAGATCCATTAAGTCAGCACTTTACGGACGACAGAAAGCAACCTATCCGCATAAAGGCTGTAGTAAAAAACTCATTGATGGGTTCGGCGTTTTCATCAGTCAATCCAACATTGTATTATTACGAGCCGCGTTGGTGGACCTTCCTGATCTATCGCTTGTCGCCGCATGTAGAAACGCATACTGCTATGGAAAAGCTGACTAAGATATTTAATAAATATGCACCTTCATTCCCATATAGTTATCGCTTTGCGGATGAGGATTACAATAAAAAATTCCAGTTGGAAGAATTGGTTGGGAAACTGTCAGGTATTTTTGCGACGCTGGCCATTTTTATATCCTGCTTAGGCTTATTTGGATTAGCAGCTTATGTTGCCGAGCAGCGCACCAAAGAGATTGGGGTACGTAAAGTGTTGGGAGCATCAGTGTTCAGTCTATGGCAATTGATGTCGAAGGATTTTGTAGCGCTGGTGGTTGTATCGTTACTGGTAGCCATCCCGTCGGCTTATTATTTTATGCACAATTGGTTGCAGGGATACGAGTATCATACACAATTATCCTGGTGGATATTTGCTGCGACAGCTATAGTATCCATACTAATCACTTTAGCTACAGTGAGCTTTCAAAGCATTAAAGCGGCGATGATGAATCCTGTGAAGAGCCTTCGGAGTGAGTGACCAGTTAAACGGTTATCAGTTAACCAGTAACTGGTAGAGTGGCAGTAGCAGTTGCAGTCTAAACCAGTGAACAAATGAACTATTGAACAAATGAACTAATACGATGATAAAGAATTATTTGAAAGTTGCCTGGCGCAACCTGGTAAAAAACAGGACACATACATTTATCAATATGGCCGGTCTTTCGGTTGGATTGGCTTGTAGTCTGCTAATATTATTGTGGGTGCAGAATGAAGTGAACATGGATGGCTTCCATAAAAACGGGAAGTATTTATACCAGGTTTATGAGCAGCAACATTATGACAATAAGATAAACGGCCAATATTATACACCGGGCGTTTTGGCTGCAGAATTAAAGCGGGTAGTTCCGGAAGTGCAATATGCCGTGAGCGCTGTCTTTTCTGATGAGCACAATTTTAAAGTCGGCGATAAGATCATTAAACTAACAGGTGGTTCAGCGGATGCCGATTTCTTTAAAATGTTCAGCTATCCACTGATTCAGGGTAATGCAGGCAATTCATTACGGACAGTGTCGGATATCTCGATCTCGAAAAAGATGGCGCAGGAATTCTTTGGAAGCGCACAGGCAGCGATGGGCAAAACTCTTCGTATCGATAATCGTAAGAGCTTTATCGTCTCCTCTGTGTTTGAAAACGTTGGTGCTAATTCCTCTTTGAAGTTTGACTATTTGATAAACTGGACATCGTTTTTGGAAGATAATCCGTGGGCAAAAGAATGGGGGAACAATACGCCTTCTACCTACATCCAATTGCGCCCGGATGCTAACCCGGGTTTGGTAGATCAGAAGATCACGCACTTTTTAGAGAAACTGGATAACAATGAAAAGCCGGGCACTTTTACCCAGGAACTTGCCCTGCAAAAATTTGACGAGGTTTATCTGCACAGCAATTTTAAAGAAGGAAAAATTGACGGCGGCCGGATAGAATATGTGCACCTCTTCAGCATTGTTGCAGTATTTATTTTGCTGATAGCCTGTATTAATTTCATGAACCTGACAACAGCACGTTCGGTAAAACGCGCTAAGGAAATTGGAGTTAGAAAGGCAGTTGGCGCGATAAGAAGCGTCCTGATCAAACAGTTTATCTGTGAATCATTATTGCTTACTACAATAGCAGTATCGGTTTCATTGTTTCTGGTAGTCGCTATTCTGCCCCTTTTCAATGAGATCACTCAAAAGCAAATTGAGTTACCCTTTAACGATGTGAAATTCTGGGCAGAATTATTATTGATCACCTTTATTACCGGTATAGTTTCGGGTAGTTATCCTGCTTTGTTCCTGTCATCATTTAACCCGGTTAAAGTATTGAAGCGAACCTTAAAACTTGATTCGGGCACTATCTTATTTCGCAAGGGCTTAGTGGTATTTCAATTTGTTCTTTCGGTAGTACTAATAATCGGGACTATCATTATTTCGCGACAGATATCTTATATCCAATCTATAAATCTCGGTTTCGACAGGGAGAATATGATTTATATTCCGCTTGAAGGAAACCTGGTCAAGAAATATGAAGTATTAAAACAGGAAGCTTTAAGGATGCCGGGGATACGGTCAGTTACACGTGCCGAAAATCCGCCGACTAAAATTTCCCCATCTACCGTAGGTGTAGAATGGGAAGGTAAAACACCCGGTACAAGTATTTCTTTTTCAGACGACATCGTAGGCAACGATTTTACCAGTACAGTAAAATTAAAAATGGTGGCTGGACGCGATTTCTCAAAGGATTTCCCTACTGATTCTACAGCGTATATTGTTAACGAAGCCGCGGTAAAAAGATTTGGTTATGCTGATCCTATCGGGAAATCGATCACCATGTGGGGTGTAAAAGGTAAGATCATCGGAGTAGTAAAGGACTTTCATTTCAGTTCACTGCATGATCAGATCAAACCGCTGATCATTCGTTATGGTGAAAATATCGATTACGGCTTTGCGATAGTAAGGACTGCGGCCGGCAAAACGAAAGAAGCGCTGGCCAGCCTGGAGACTATTACAAAACAATTAAATCCTGACTTCCAGTTTACTTATACTTTTTCGGATGATGCCTACAACAAACTGTATAATAATGAGCAGATTGTCAGTAAATTATCCAATGGGTTTGCCTTCCTGGCGATATTTATTTCCTGCCTTGGATTGCTGGGCTTAGCCATGTTCACTGCAGAACAACGTCTTAAAGAAATCGGCATCCGTAAGGTGTTGGGTGCAAGCGTAGGCTCTTTGTTTGCTTTGCTGTCATCGGAGTTTTTGGTATTAGTTGTCATTGCCCTCATAATAGCTACGCCGGTTGCATGGTATGCTATGGATAAATGGCTGCAAAACTTTGCCTATCATGAACCGATGCATTGGTGGATGTTTGCCCTGGCAGGTGGAATTATCATTTTGATCGCCCTGGCGACAGTGAGTATACAATCGATGAAGGCAGCATTGGTTAATCCAATAAAGAGTTTACGGAGTGAGTGACCGGAGATCAGTTAACCGGTTTATCAGTTGATCGGCACCCGGTAAACTGATAAACTGGTTAACCGATCACTGAATTAACCAGGAAGTTTTTTCAAAATAGAATAAGTAAATACAACTTTTTTTGCGTTTTTTGAGTAGACAATCTGAGCCTTAACGCATGAAGAGATTTCTACTCGTAGCAAGTATAATTGTTTCTGTTTTCTTTTTGTCGCGCCAGGCGAAGGCTCAGGGTACTCAGACTGTTGTAAGCGGTAATCAAACAACTACCGTTAATTTTCCATCTGGTGGCTGCGGTTACAAGTGGGTCAACAATACACCCGGAATAGGTCTGGCTGCAAGCGGCTCAGGTGATATCCCTGCGTTCACTGCTGTAAATACAGGTAGTACGCCTATCACGGCTACCATTTCGGTCACCCCTGTTGCTTCATCATTTGCCTATGTTGCCAATTATGGTTCAAATAACGTTTCAGTTGTCAATACTGTCGATAAAAATGTTATAGCGACCATCCCAGTGGGTGCGGGGCCTTATGGGGTTTCTGTTAACACGAGCGGTACATTAGTTTATGTAACAAATCAAACGGATAACAGTGTATCCGTTATTAATACTACAAGCAATACAGTAACTGCAACTATTCCGATCGGATTGAAACCTGATGGCGTGGTCGTCAGCCCTGACAGCAAGCGCGCGTACGTTGCCAATTACGGTTCAAATACGGTGTCTGTTATCGACGCAACAACCAATAATGTGCTAACCACTATACCGGTTGGCGTAGGCCCCCTTGGAATTACAGAAAGCCCTGATGGCAGCCACGTTTATGTTACCAATGTTACTGCAAGCACCATGTCGGTAATAAGCACGTCAACAAATAGTGTAATTACAACTGTACCATGCGGGTGGTTACCGGAAGGTATTACCGTTAATGCAGACGGCAGCCTGATTTATGTTGCTGTATGGGGATTGAACCAAATTTTGATCCTGAACGCAACAGACTATTCAAAGGTTAAATATATCCAAATGGTTGCTAATCCATTTGCAATTGCTTTAAGCCCGGATGGTACCAAAGCGTATGTTTCAGGCAGCGGTTATTTTACTACTATTTTTCTTTCCGACGATGAAACAATGACAACCGCTGCGACGGCAAGCAATGGCATATCAGTTACGCCTGATGGCGCATCAGTTTTTTCTCTCGATTATTATGGTGTGCTGGATGTCGATGTGTTACCTTACTATAGTTATCATGAAATCGCAGTTGGCAACAATCCGGTTTCTCTCGGTAATTTTATTGCCAACGGGCCGGGTTGTAACAGCTCGCCATTTACCTATACTATTACGGTAAAACCGTTAGCCGTCCCGCCAGTTATTACGACAAGCACCGCAACGGGTACCATTTCCGCATGCCAGGGTTCGCCCTCTGCCAGTCCGGATATCGAGCAATTCACCGTATCCGGAACCGGCTTAACAAGCAACATTACAGCTACCGCGCCAGCAGGTTTTGAAGTATCGCTTTTAGCAAGCAGCGGCTACGGGAATACGGTAACCATTACTCAATCTGGTGGCACTGCAAGTAACATTACAGTCTATGTCAGATCGGCCGCTTCTGCTACCGGTAGCATTTCCGGTAACGTAACACTTTCTTCCCAGGGCGCAAATACACAGAATGTTGCTGTAGTAGGTAAAATCAATCCATTACCTACGGTAAATAATCCAGGCAATCAAACTGTTAGTGCGGGGAGCAGCACTACTGCTATCAATTTTACAGGAACGGCAAATACATTTAACTGGACAAATAATAATCCCGCGATAGGCTTGCCTGCAAGCGGAACAGGTACCATACCAGCATTTACCGCGGTTAATAATGGTGCTACACCAATTACCGCTACAATTACGGTTATGCCGCAATCAGTAAGTTATGCATATGTTGCAAATTCCGCAGATAACACAGTTTCTATAGTCAATACGGCAACAAATACAGTTATAGCAACCCTGAATGTAGGGAAGTACCCCACGGGAGTTTCAGTTAGTCCTGACGGTAGCCGTGCCTATGTCACCGATCAAGGCGACAATACTGTTTCGATAATAAATACTATTACCAACAAAGTAATAGCTACAATTCCAGTAGGTTTAGGTCCCTGGGGGATTGCGATAAGTCCCGATGGGAGCAAAATTTTTGTCGCTAATACCAATGGGAATTCAGTATCGGTAATCAACGCAACAACTGGCTTAGTAATTAACACTATACCCGTGAATGGACCTTGGGAGTTAGCAATAAGCCCTGACGGTACGAGATTATACGTATCAAATCCATTGCCTATCTCAAATTCAAACGCTGTCACCGAAATTAATACAACTACAAATAAAGTTATTGCTACAATCATAGTTGGTTTACAACCCAACGGGCTGGCAGTAAGTCCGGATGGCAGTAAGGTCTATGTTGCATGCGAAAACTCGAATAAAATTTCGATTATTAATACCTTAACAAATACGGTCGATGCACAATTATCCACACCTACTCCCGCAGAAGTAGTGCTAAGTCCTGATGGTAGCCGTCTATATGTTTCAAATAATCTTTCAGACGAGGTTTCTATATTCGATACTTCGACAAAATCGCTGATAACAGAAGTTCCTATTACGCGTCAACCTTATGGTTTATCATTAAACAAGGATGGTAGTTTGCTATATGTAACTATATTAGACAGGAATAACGTCTCCATCTTAAATACTTCAAATTATACATTTACGGCATCGGTTCCCGTGGGTAATAGCCCTTGGGGATTGGGTAACTTTATAACAAATGGCTCCGGCTGCTCCGGCATTCCTGTTACCTTCACCATTACCATCAACCCAACACCACCAAGTATTACAACCACGGCCGTAACTGGTATTATATCCGCATGTGAAGGCTCGCCTTCAGAAAATCCGAACATTGCACAATTTACTGTATCGGGAAATAGTTTATCAAATAATATTGTTGTCACAGCACCTTCAGGGTTTGAAGTATCATTGAGCGCAACAGGCGGATACGGCAATAGTGTTACTATACCGCAATCGGCAGGAGTAGTAAATGATGTGACCGTATATGTCCGCTCGGCGGCTTCGGCTACTGGCAATATATCAGGAAATGTGACTTTGTCCTCGCAAGGCGCGAATAGTCAGAACATTGCTGTAACGGGTGAAATAAATCCATTACCTACAGTAAACCCTGTCCCTAATCAGGTAGTTGTAAGCGGAAGCCTTACTTCGCGTATCCATTTTACAGGCACCGCAACCAATTATAATTGGGCTGCCGATAATAATATCGGAACCCCGAATTCCTCCGGCCCGGATATTGCCCCATTTATTGCAACCAATACAGGCAGCACACCGCTGATAAGTACATTTATCGTTACCCCAGTCAATTTAACAACAGGGTGCAGTGGCACAACTATTACTTTTACAATCGAAGTCGATCCGCTTTTGCCTGCCAGCGTTACCACAACCGGTACTTTATCATCGCTTTCAACTATCTATGGCACGGCGTCAACATCGACCAGTTTTACCGTATCAGGCACCAATATCAATACAGGTATCCTGGTTACCCCACCTGCAGGCTTTGAGGTAAGCACAGATAATACTAACTTTAACTCAACTGTTACAGTCGGCACATCGGGCACCATCAATGCGACGAAAGTATATATTCGTTTAACATCAAAAACGCCTGTTGGCACTTATTCCGGCAATACCGTATTAAGCAGCGTAGGTGCGACGGGTGTCAATGTACCCGTTCCTATTTCTGTTGTTACCCCCGCCCCACTTACTATTACCGCTAACAATGTTCAAAAACGCTCCGGTCAAACGCTTACCAATGGTTTTGTGCCGACAGGATTTACATCCAACGGATTGCAGAATAGTGAATCTATCGGGAATGTTTTAATGACTTATGGCGAGGGCGCTGACGCATCTTCCAAAGTGGGGACTTATACCGGGTCGGTAACGCCTTCCAATGCATCAGGCGGTTCATTTGATCCGAAGAATTATACCATAACTTATAAAAGCGGTGATATCATCGTCACCGAAAGCCCTGCCGGCGGACCAGTATCTATCCCAAATGCTTTTACGCCTAATGGCGATGGCATTAATGACGTTTGGAATATTAAATCCCTTATAGATTATCCCTCGTGCATGGTGTCGATATTTACACGTTATGGCAGCATGATCTATCAATCCAGGGGCTACGCCAAACCCTGGGACGGAAACTATAATAACAACCCGTTACCTACCGGAACTTATTACTATATAATCAATCTGCAAAACGGGCAACCTCCTTTATCCGGTTGGGTGGCGTTGATACGTTGATTATGCCTGAATAACAACAGTTTTACTTTCCATATACTATATTTTTGATTTTCGTAAGGTACATTTGACCTATTAAATCCAATTTTATGGACGCTACCGAATTAAAGAATTTACAGGCACCGCTGAAGGAGAAATATAAAGTGGAGCCTGATACTGCAATGATCACGCTGAAAGCCGAAGGGAATTTAGGTGATGGCATATCGTGCAAAATAGAAACCGGCAAAACATTGGTTGAAGCGGGGCTTCATCCGGCAACCGGCGGCAATGGCATGCTGGCCTGCTCGGGCGATATGTTATTGGAAGCATTGGTGGCATGCGCTGGAGTTACTTTAAGCGCCGTAGCTACTGCAATAGGCGTCGACATTAAAAGCGGAACAGTAAAAGCCGAGGGCGACCTGGATTTTCGGGGCACACTGGGTGTATCAAAAGAAGCTTCAGTGGGTTTTAAACAAATACGATTGGGGTTTTATTTGAACACCGACGCTAACGAAGAGCAAATGGTCAGCCTTGCTAAGCTTACTGAAAGATATTGCGTGGTGTATCAAACTATAACAGGAGGCACACCTATTGATACCAGTTACAATCTGCAATAAAACCAAAACAGGATCTTAAGCGATGACAGCCGATCTTCTTTCTTTAATCTCGTGAAGGATGTGATTTAACTTCTGGTGCAGAAGCGTAATTTGATTTAATATCGAAAGGCGCAACTCAAGTGCATTAGCAGGATTGTTGGTTTCTGCTATCAGAATATTGATCTCCAATTTGGTATCGGAAGACTCTTTGTAAAGCTCTATCAGTGATTTCATACAGCTTCAGCAATAAGTTGGTTAAATTAATTACCAATAAAACGCAGGAAAAGTTTATTAAGTATACAGAAAAGTAACCTTAATTTAAAATGGGTGGGAAAATAAAAAGTGATAAGTACCTGTAAGTTTGTCAGTTCAGGCAGCTTGTCTTTCTCTTATTTCACGTTGTACGGTGGCCAGTTCGGCACGTAGGTTTGTAACTTTTGATATAATGTTCAGACGGGTAGTTAGCGTCTCGTCATAGCGATAGTTATCCAATAATAAAGCTTTTATATCTTCTTGAAGTCTTGTTGCCTTTTTCTGCAGCACATTAATCGATCTCATAGTATTGTTAAAATAATTATAATAGTTAAACGATATTTTTTATTAAAAGTTTAATTCAGAACGCATCTGAATTGTAAAAATTATGTAGATAATACAGCAAACATCTTGCCATTTTAAACCAATTTGACTCATACTCAGTGAGTTTTACAAAAATTTGAATTATTTTTTGTCTAATTGATCATACATCCTATATTTGCAGTCCCAAAACAAAGGGATATAACAAAGGGAGTTTAGCTCAGCTGGTTCAGAGCATCTGCCTTACAAGCAGAGGGTCACTGGTTCGAACCCAGTAACTCCCACAAAAAAGCCACCATACGGTGGCTTTTTTAGTTTGTATTTTTCGCAAATTGAAAGGTTGACGAACCAAGCTCACCGCCAATCTGCCCAATTACTTTGGGCCGCCCAGTTATCGCTCAGGGCACCGCGGTAAGCTACCGGGGTAAAAAATGCGTCGGAAAAATCGGCTCCGGAAAAATCGGCTCCCGTTAGTGCCGGCGAATCGCTTGCCGGGCGCAGGTCTGGTGCTCCCTGGGGGTTGTACATCATCATCAGTTTCATATTGGCTGAAGTTGCAATAACCACATTTTTATTAACAGCGTTGGTTTCGAATGTGGTGAGCACGGGGTCGGCAAAAACACCTTTTACATCCTGGTCCCAGCAAAACGTACGCGCAAGAGTATCAGCTTCCACCAGGTTGCTTCTAAATTCGGCACCATCGTCGTTCAGGATAAGCGGGCGGGTGCGCGGGCAAACCATAAATGCGCCCTCCGAATATTCGGCTACGATGGAATTTCTTACAGCCAACCGTGTCCCTTTACGCATGTATACGCCCTGGTTGATGTTTGTCTTTGTCGCGTCGATCCCTTCCGGGCCAACAATGGTCATATTTGAAACAACCGGCCGTGTGTAGGGCGTATTATTGGTGGGGACAGAGTCATTATAACTTTCAAAACCATTGGCCCTTAATGCCTGTGACGAGGAATGTGTACGGTAGCCTACCAGAAATTGCAGCTTGCCTTCATACCCCAGATCGAAATCAAAATCGTCATCGCCGCAGTTATAACTGATGAGGTGAGTTGCATTTACGGTACCACCTACAAACTGGAAGCTGTCATCGTTTGAATATTTCACCATCACGTTATCTATGTGGGTACCTGAGCCTATGCCCGCCAAAACCAGACCGCTTGCTTTATCTACTGCCCACTCATCTTCAGCCGGCGGGTTAATGCCGCCCGTATACTCGAGCCTGAGATAGGTAATTGACCCTGAATTATCGTTCGCTGCCTGACCGCCATACTGTGTATCGGCAGTAATTGGCAGACCTGCAACATGCCCCACGCCTACATTTGCAGGCGCATTACCTAAAAGAACGATCGCCCCCCAATCGCCCGGCGCCTTTGATGTTGCGGCCGAGCTGAATACAACGGGATTATCGACAGTACCGTTAATGTTTAATTTGGAGTTCTGAGTGATCACCAATACACTCTTTGCCGACCTTTCTGCATTCACCTGCGCATAAACGGTGACCCCTGCCGGAATGGTAAGGGTAGCATTGTTCTTTACATACACCTGTCCTTTAAGAAAATAGCTTTTAGTGGGATCAAGCGTAAGGTCTTTTGTGATGGTTCCTTGCAGCGTATCCATCTTCCGGTTGTCCGGCGATTTAATCTTTGAGGGGTTGTCTTTTTTACAGCTGGCAAACACACCTATCCCTGCCAGTAATAGTAAAATTATCTTTTTCATAGTTAATAGAATTATTTAACTAATAACTAATGAGCATTGTCTAATGTTTCTGCTTTACGGTAAAAACGATTGAGCAATTAAAATAACCGTGCACTTACTATTACCAAGCCGCGTAAACTACAGTTAAGTCTGAAATTACTATTTAATTACTCTTTTTAATCTAAAATTAAAAAATTAGTTTTAACTCATCTATTAATCAAAAAATATTTTTAAAATGAAAAACACTTTATTTACAACGGCAGTTGCGCTGTCGCTATTGATGAGCGCGTGTACAAAAGATCAACGTCAGGCTCCGGCTAATGATGTTAACGCAGGCGGTGAAACCTTATCGCTGGCTGATCTGAACAGTTTTAACAGTCCGCAGGGTCAGAAAGACCTGGCAGATGGATTAGTTGGGTACTATCCATTTATCGGGAATGCTAATGATTCATCGGGAAATGGCAATAACGGCACCTTGCGGGATTTTTATACCGGGGGAGAGAATACGTTAAGTCCGCCGATATTAACTAATGATAAATTCGGATATTCAAATTCGGCCTATTATTTTAATGGGATATCAGATTTTATTACCCTTCCTCACAACCCTTTATTGGTAGGTACACCAATCAATGAGGGCATTGGCGCTCCGGTTAATCAATTCAGTATTTATGTAAGATTTAAATCAGATACCAGCGGAGCAATTCAAACCCTGGTGCAAAGTGGAGACGGTCATGCCAGCGTGTATTCAGCGCAACTGGTTATCAATCCGGATCAAAGCATAGCATTCAATTGGTCGTTTATCATTATTCCAAGTGGCAGCAGCGCAAATTTAACAACAGCGGCCAACATTATACAGCCCAACAAATGGTATGACCTGATTTTGAACTATAGCAACTCCCAGTTCACACTGTATTTAAATGGCCGCCAGGTTGCAATTAATAATTCCAATCCGAATTCCGATTTTACTACAGCAGGGTTCTTAGACAATCTTAGGATCGGCACGACATTGGGCTCCTTTCCGGATGAATTTTTTAAAGGAACAATCGATAATGTCAGGTTCTACAACAGGGAGTTAAGTCGCAAAGAGGCGTTATTTTTATTAATTGACAGGAAATTGAAATGACCAATTACCCTTAGCGATCTAGCTATAGTTTTGTTTCGGCAGGGCCTCTGGAAAGGGGCTCTGTTTTGCTTAAGGGGCGATTAGAACAATGAAAGGTAATTCTAATTGGGTATCATTGGAGTTACTTCAGCTTTCGGTTGCTGTAATTCTACTTTTCTCATAACAGTGAATATTAAATATATTGCGTCATGGAAATAAACCTAATATCTAAATTAAGTCACAGAAGTTTGCTGATTGCATTATTGGTGATCGGCCTGAATAGTTTCGGTCAGGATCATAAAACCCAGGTTGCCGAATGGCAGAAAAAATACATGGATGATTTCCTGAGCGATACACATTCTCCTTTAAAAAAAGAGGATCTGCAATATCTGCGCTTTTATGATGCCGATAGTACTTTCAAAGTAACCGCAAAAGAAGAGTTGTTATCGAATGAGCAGATCTTTATCATGCCGGTTTTTGTGGGAACGGGTCGTCAATATGTACGTTATGCTGTATTGAAGTTTAGTCTTAAAGGTCAGCCAATGCAATTGACCGTATACCGGAATATTGCGCTGTCGGCTATACCACAATACAAAGATTATTTATTCCTGCCATTTACTGATGACACCAACGGTGCTGAGACCTATGGCGGCGGGCGATATATTGATTTGCGTGAAGGCGACTTTAGAAACAATGAAATCGTGATCGATTTTAATAAAGCTTATAATCCTTACTGCGCTTTTAGCGGCGGTTACTCATGTCCCAAGCCACCCGATGAAAACCATCTTCAAATTGCAGTGAAGGCCGGAGAAAAATTATTTGCAGGACCAAATAAACATTAAACAATTGAATCTGATTGCAAATAAAATTTGTCGCGCCAACCCACCCATTCAAGTATCCACACCATAGCCGTTAACTTAAGGATTAAAGATATCATTGACGGTGACTACTACTGGCCGTATTATGATTCTCTTATAATTTCTATCTTTAATAAATGCTGGCACATTTTATTCCGCATAAGGGAAGAGGGGCAATTGTTCTTGCGCTTCCTTTAATAATTGCACTTATTCTTTTTACCGTAGCTGATGCCGTTCACCTGGATGAGCGATACATTGGAGGCATTTCCCTTTTATCCTCATCTTTTATCATATGGTTTTATGATGGCGGTCCGCAGTTATTAAGGGAAGGACGAACCAGAGGCAAAAAAAGTAAGCATACTTTGTTCTGGATAGAAATCAAATATTGGGCCCTGATCACAGGTATAATAGGTTGTGTATGGTTGGCTGGCATAACCGTATAACGTCAATCAAAGACTATCTACTTATGCTCGCTCACATACTTATCAAATTGTTCCTTCAGCAATGAGATTTCCTGTGCGAGCTTTTTGTTGTTGTTGTGGAGTTTGGAAGCGACTACGCTTAAATGCAGCAGGTAAATCAATATAGCGAATATAAAACCTGTGAAAACCATATTGGCAGGGAGGATCACTCCTGTCAGCCTGCTTAGAAGTTCGAGGCCTTCCGTCCAGAAGGAGAATATCACCAGGAAAACCGTACATATAACCCACACTATGGCGTACTCCTCGCGCAGTTTGCCTTTGATTATAAGCCGCGCAATGTACAGCAGGAACAAAATGTTCACGATAATGGCAATGATCTGTATCCTTAGCATAATGATCAGGGTTTACGAATGAATGAAAAAAACATAGCCAGGCTAACTTTAATGCAATAATATACTGACCCGAAACTTCGTATAGAAGACTGCCCGCCGCGCCTGGCGCTCATAATTACGGGCACTTCGGCGATTTTTAAACCTGCTTTTGAGAATAACACCAGTGATTCAGGCTCCGGGTATTCATCAGGATAATTTGCTGCCGCGATCTTGATTGCTGCTTTATCGAACAACCTGAAACCGGAGGTGCTGTCATAAATATGCTTTCCGGTCATCACCCGGTTTACCCAGTGAAAATAGCTGATGCCCAAACGGCGCAGAAATGAAGATTGAAAGCCTTCTTTCTCCAAAAAGCGTGAACCGATAACAATATTGGCGCCTGATTCCATATGATGACCCACCAGTTTTTCCAATTCCTTTGGCGGGTGCTGACCGTCGCCATCCAATTGTATGGCAATGTCGAAACCATTATCGCGTGCATAGCGGATGCCTGTTTGTACCGCGCCGCCAATGCCTAAATTGACAGGGAGGTCAAGTACGGTAGCTCCATGCTTTCGGGCCACGGTAACGGTATTATCTTTAGAGCAATCGTTGATCACTGCCACCTCCATCTGGTAGCCTCCGGGTAAGATTGTTTGATGAAGCTCGTCTAAAACCGAGGGCAGCGAAGCCTCTTCATTATAGCATGGGATGACAATTAGAACTTTGCCGGGCATCAACTGTAACAGGATAGTTTAAATGAGTTAATTTATTGTGGTGAAATTAAAGGTTTTTTGCAAAATACTACAATAAATCAGCTCAGCACTTCTTCCAATATTTCATGCGAATGGATATTACCAAACCTCTCGATATGCAGGGCATAATATTCCAGTAATTTCTGCACCAGGTATCGGCGTTCATCATTACTAAATTTCAGCTGACCGATATGCTCAAAACTGCATTGCAGCAGACTATAAAAATTCTGTGTATGTGGAGGTGACAAATATGAAAATCCTTCCGGTTTATATTTGCTGAACACGCCATTCTTCATATCGAAATAATCCGCATTAATCGCCTGATCGGGATAAAAGCCAAGGTATCGCGTTAATCGTGTCAAGAAAAGCAAATGAAAATTGGATAACCCTTCAGTTTGATTATCCAGCCATTCGATCGCATTAAAAATAAAATCAAAAAGATTTTCATCGGCAGATTGCTGCCTTACCGCTTTATACAATACTTCATTTAGAAATAAAACAATGCTGCTTTTTATGACATCATAGGGTATACTTAGCAAAACAGGAGAATTTCTCAACTCAGAAATACGCTGAACCTGCCCGGTACTTTTATGATAAACCACCAGATCGAGCAAATGCAGCGGCTGCAGCATGTTACGGCTGATCTTTGCCCTGGGCTTTTTTACACCGTTGATGATATAAGATTGCAGCCCGAATTTCTCAGTAAATATTTGTACAATTACGCTGCTCTCGCCATAATCGGTGATCTTGAAAACGATGCCCCTGGTTTTATGCAGCATGATGGATAAGTGCTAACACCTTGGGAACAAAGATCACCAGGCCGATGGTTAAGGCTGTAATGGCAGTGATCAATACGGCGCCGGCAGCCATGTCTTTAACCAGTCCGGCCCTTTTGTTGTATCCGGGCGACACCAAATCGGTCAGGAATTCGATAGCAGTATTGAACAACTCGGCAACCAGCACTATGCCAATGCAAAAGATGATCCACAGCCACTCGTCTTTTGAAATATGCAAGGCATAGCCGGCATACACCGCAACCAAAGCACACACCAAATGCACCCTGAAATTCAGTTGAGTAGCAGCAGCATGCCAGACACCATTCAATGCATAACCAAAGCCACGGATAAATTTGTTCATCCTTCAAAAATAGCTTAAATACTTGCATAGTTATATTGCTTGGCGTAAGTTTAGGCAAGTCATGACCTTTATGATCAAAAAGTTGGCGTTGCTTATTCTGGTTTTAATGATCTATGCGGGATATTCCTATGCACAGGGAATAAATCGGGCAACTATTCCGTTGATGAAGGAAAATCCTAAGATCGACGCCTTGCTGGATAAATTTGTAAAGCTGGGCGATCCGGGAAGGTCATGTTTTGTGTTGTATGCTGACCCAATCGGTGGCTTATATGGCTTAACCGTGAAAGGGATTAAAACTGACACATCTGTATTGAATTTCAATTTTTTAAAATACAAAGCGCCTTTTGGTTACTTCAAATACAAGAAATACCTGGTTTTTGTGGTGAACACATACGACATATTCAATTTCTTTGAACCGACACCTCATAGCAGGACATTCAGGTATAAACTGAGTCCGCCTGGTAGCGATAAATATTTCTGCTCGGCTGATTTTAATTATCCAATCGGTCAATTTGATAAAATGACTTTCAGCGATCCGATACCGGCATCAGCCATTAGTGCCGTCGCCCTTACGGAAGATAAAAAGATCGACTCGCTCTTGGATAAATACATTGGCTTGAGTGATCCGGGAAAGTCATGTTTTTTGATGAGTTCGTCACTGGTAAACAAGGAATATTCCATATCGCTTAACGGACTGCGGACCGATACGACAGTATTGAACATGAATGTATTCTCACAAAAAACCACGCTTGGCTACTTCAGATATAAAGGCTATTTGGTGATCGTCAAGCTTTATGCTGACCCATATCATTTCTTCAATGTTCAAAATACTCCGAAAAGATTCCGCTTTGAGTGGGATGAGCGAAAATCGGAGGATAAAGAATTGAACCCGCTGGGGCAAATGTTTTGTTATAATAATTATTACAGGGATAAAAGCGGTAATTTTAACTCGTCAGTAATATTCGATATGATCCCCCAAAAGGATAATTAATACATAACTCTATCTACCATGGATCTCAAAATAAAAGATAAAGTCGCCATAGTTTTAGCGGCAAGCAAGGGCTTGGGAAAGGCATCAGCCTTAGCCCTGTCTGCTGAAGGTGCAAAGGTGGTCATCAGTTCCCGCAATGCCGACGAACTGAACCAAACTGCTGAAGAAATACGCCAACAAACCGGGAATGAAGTGATTGCCATATCTGCTGATGTGTCTGACGCAGAACAAATGAAAGCGCTTATCAAAAAAACAGGAGATACTTTTGGCCGGATTGATATTCTACTCAACAACGGCGGCGGACCACCATTTGATAAGTTTGAAACTTTTGATGATGAAACCTGGCAAAAAGCTTTTGAGCTGACTATTCTCAGCTTTGCGCGCAACAGCCGTGAAGTGTTGCCCTACATGAAGAAAGCCGGCAGTGGGCGTATCATCAATATTATTAGCGGATCGGTAAAATCGGTGTTGAACAATGCGGTACTGTCCACCTCAATGCGTATGGGTGTGGTTGGCATGGCCAAATTGATGGCTGACGAATTCGGGCCTTATCATATCACCGTTAATAATATCGCTCCGGGATTAATTCTGACAGAGCGTATTAAAGAAACCTATCCCAAAGGCATGGACCCGGAGCTAGCCTTACAGGAAAAAACTAAAGCCATTCCCGCAGGGCGCATTGGCAAACCGGAAGAGCTAGGTGCGTTGGTAGCTTTCCTTGCGTCAGAACAGGCTGCTTATATCAGTGGTACGACTATTCAGATTGATGGTGGGGGGAATAGGGGGATATTTTGAGTTTTAAGTTCCGTATTTAATTAAAGACTCCGCAAAAGCCCTCTTATCCAGTCCTGCCATTTCAGCAGCCTGCCCCAAAGAGAGTTTCCCTGCCTCGTAAAGTTTAGCAGCTATGAAACTCACCGTATCCTGGTGATCATCTTCAAGAAAGTCGGGAACCTGTAACGTTAGCGTCGTTATGATATAAAGTTACATATTTTCCCCATATCACACAATTACCGCTTTCTAACCAACAACACAATCAGCCACACTATCGATACAGCCTGCACCATAAACATACTTCCTGTGATCAATTGCCCGCCCGGCCAATGCATTATTTTAAATACCAGACCGATAGCCATTACGACAAAACTTGTCAAAAACAACACAACCGGGTAACGAAAATTGCCCATCAAATGCGGGTGGCTGAATTTTGCTCTTTTTTATACTGATTATAAAAATGGATGGTAGCAATCAGCATGGCTGCTCCTACTCCAAGTGAAAAGCCTTGCAGAAAATCACCAAATTTACTTTCCCTTAACCATGGGATAAAAGTGGTCGCCAAAAAGACTATTAAAGCCAATATCGTTATCAGTAAAGCACGGGTAAACTTAATTTTCATGACGGCAATTTAACTTTTTAATAGTAAAATTCCGTATTTTTGCAACCTCTAAAAATTGAGGTGGAACATATTGATGTACAACGAATATAAGCAGTTAAATTTATCACAGATCGGTAAGGATGTTTTGGACTTCTGGAAGCAGAACAACATCTTCGAAAAAAGCATTACCAGTCGACCGGAAAACAACCCTTACACCTTTTATGAGGGTCCGCCGTCGGCAAATGGTATGCCGGGCATCCACCACGTAATGGCCCGTTCCATCAAGGATATTTTTTGCCGCTATAAAACACTGAAAGGTTACCAGGTAAAACGTAAAGGCGGCTGGGATACACACGGTCTTCCTATTGAGCTTGGCGTTGAAAAAACTTTGGGCATCACTAAAGAAGATATCGGCAAAAAGATCTCTATTGAAGATTACAACGAAGCCTGCCGCAAGGAGGTGATGAAATATACTGATGTTTGGAATGACCTGACCGAGAAAATGGGTTACTGGGTCGACCTGAATGATCCGTACATTACTTATAAAAATGAGTACATCGAAACCCTTTGGTGGATACTGAAGGAGTTGTATAACAAAAACATGCTGTATAAAGGTTATACCGTACAGCCATATTCGCCAAAATCGGGTACCGGCTTAAGCTCGCACGAGTTGAACCAGCCAGGCACTTACAAAATGGTGAAGGATACCACCATTGTTGCCGAGTTCCATTTAAAGAAAGATCAACAGCATCCGTTCATCGATACTTTGTTTGAAAGCACTGATGAGGATACCGTCATATTAGCCTGGACGACGACCCCATGGACCTTACCATCAAACTGCGCCCTTGCGGTTGGAGAAAATATAAATTACGTTAAGATCAGCACCTTCAATCCATATACTTACGAACCGGTAAGTGTTGTTTTGGCGAAGGACCTGGTAAGTAAATATTTTAAAGCTGAAGGTGAAAACGCATCGTTTGAAGATTATAAAGGTGGTGATAAAGTAATCCCGTGGAAGGTTAAGGCCCAATTTAAAGGGTCTGACCTGCTTGACCTGCGTTATCATCAACTAATGCCTTATGTAACCAATGCTGATTTAGAAAAGAACGCATTCCGTGTAATTCCTGCTGATTTTGTTACTACTGAGGATGGTACAGGTATCGTACACACTGCATCAGTATTTGGTGCAGACGACTTCCGGGCTTGTAAGGAAAATGGCGTTCCGTCGGTATTGGTATTGGATGAAACCGGTAAAGAAGTGCCACTCGTTGACAAGCAAGGCCGATTTGTAAAAGAAGTGACCGACTTTGCAGGACTATACGTTAAAGAAGAATATTATACCAAAGAAGAACGCGAAGCACCGGGTTTTAAGGCGACCGACGTAATGATCGCCATAAAGCTGAAGGAAGATAATAAAGCTTTCGACGTCCGCAAATATGAGCACAGCTACCCGCACTCATGGCGTACTGATGAGCCGATCTTATATTATCCGCTGGATAGCTGGTTCATCCGCACCACTGCGGTAAAGGATAAGCTGGTTGAGTTGAATAAAACCATCAATTGGAAGCCGGAATCAACCGGTACTGGCCGCTTCGGCAACTGGCTGGAAAACCTGGTAGACTGGAACCTGTCGCGTTCACGTTACTGGGGCACTCCGCTGCCTATTTGGCGCGAGGAAAACGGAAGTGAAGAAAAATGTATCGGTTCTATTGCCGAAATGGAGCAGGAGATAGAGAAATCTATTGCTGCGGGCTTTATGCCACAAGGCTTTAAGCTGACCGACATGCACCGTCCTTTTGTTGACGATGTGATATTGACTTCAGCAAACGGCAACCGCATGTACCGTGAGCCTGACCTGATCGACGTATGGTTCGATTCAGGTGCTATGCCTTATGCGCAATGGCATTTCCCTTTCGAGAATAAAGATCAATTTAAAAAAGCTTACCCGGCTGATTTTATTGCTGAGGGTGTTGACCAAACCCGCGGGTGGTTCTTTACGCTGCATGCTATCGCAGTAATGCTGAGCGAAACAAGTGATGAGATAAAAGCAGTTAATAAAGAGGTTGGCAATAAAGGTATCTCGTTTAAAAATGTAGTATCGAACGGTTTGGTGCTGGACAAAAACGGCAACAAAATGTCCAAACGTTTGGGCAATGCAGTCGATCCATTCTCAACCATTGAGCAATATGGGGCCGATACCGCACGCTGGTATATGATCAGCAATGCATCGCCATGGGACAACCTGAAATTTAATATGGAAGGGCTGGATGAAGTTCGCAGGAAGTTCTTCGGCACCTTATATAATACCTATAACTTCTTTGCGCTTTATGCTAATATCGATGGCTTCAATTACAGCGAAGCAGAGATCGAATTAAGCAAACGTCCTGAAATCGATCAGTGGATCATTTCATTACTAAATACACTGAGCAAAGACGTTGACGAATTTTATGCTGATTTTGAACCTACCAAAGCTGCCCGTGCTATTCAGGATTTTGTGGACGAGCATTTGAGTAACTGGTACGTTCGATTAAGTCGCCGCCGTTTCTGGAAATCGGACGACTCAGAAGATAAGTTATCAGCTTATCAAACTTTATATACCTGTTTAGTGACTATCGCCAAGCTGATGTCGCCAATTGCCCCATTCTTTGCAGATAAACTATATACTGATCTGAATAAGGTCACCAAAAAGGAAAATTTTGAGTCGGTTCACCTGGCTGATTTCCCTGTTTATCATAAACTACTGGTAAACAAAGCGCTGGAAGAAAGAATGCAGCTGGCGCAGGATATCTCGTCATTGACGTTGTCGCTACGCAAAAAAGTAGGCATCAATGTCCGTCAGCCATTGAAAAGAACCTTATTACCTATCCTGAATAAAAACTTCAGGCACCAGGTAGAGCAGGTGAAGGATTTGATCCTTTCTGAAACCAATATTAAAGATATCGAATACATCACCGATGCATCCGGTTTCATCAAGAAGAAGGTAAAACCAAACTTTAAAGCGCTGGGCCCAAAGGTAGGTAAGGACATGAAAGCTGTAGCCGAGGCTATAACCAATATGAGCCAGGACGCGTTAAATCTATTTGAAGAGACTGGTTCAGCGACCTTCGAGATTGCAAATTCGACATTCGAAATTGCTTTGGCCGATGTTGAGATCATCGCTGAAGACGTTCCGGGATGGCAGGTTGCAAATTTGGGAAAACTAACCGTGGCTTTAGATGTTACGATAACCAGCGAACTGAAACAGGAGGGCATATCGCGCGAGCTGATCAATAGGGTCCAGAATCTGCGCAAAGAGAAGGAATTTGAGGTTACTGACCGCATAAATGTAAGGTTAAGCAGTCACCCTTTGATAAACGATGCGGTGAATAATAATTTAACCTATATTTGCGCCGAAATTTTGGCCGACAGCTTACTGCTTGAAGATGAGCTAAATGAAGGTGACAAGATTGTGATTGAAGGAGTAGAATTATTTATTGTTATTAATAAAATATAATGGAACAAGAAAGCACAAAAACCAGATATTCAGACACCGAATTAAAAGAATTTAAAGACCTGTTATTGGATAAACTGCGTATAGCACGCGAAGAGCTGAACGCGCTTGCAACATCATTAAGCTCGCCAAATGCGAACGGAACCGATGATACCGCAGGTACCTATAAAACACTGGAAGACGGATCGGCAACGCTGGAGAAGGAACAAATAAACCAGTTAGCTGCACGCCAGAAAAAATTTATTGAGCAACTGGAAGCAGCGCTTGTACGCATTGAGAACAAAACCTACGGTGTTTGCCGCGAAACCGGTAAACTGATACAAAAGGAACGTTTACGTGCCGTACCACATACTACCCTTAGTATGGAAGCAAAACTGAAACAAAATTAATGAAGCCGGCTTACTTAAAACCCTTTTTAATTGTTGTTTTTATTGTCCTGATTGACCAGATCATCAAAACCTGGGTCAGGACGCATATGTACCTGGGGCAGGATATTCATTTCCTTGGCGACCATGGTATGCTGCATTATACCGAAAACAACGGCATGGCCTTCGGCATGGAATTGGGAGGGGATTTCGGTAAGCTGGTTTTAACACTATTCCGCATTTTCGCGGTGTTTGCCATAGGTTATGGCCTGGTATACCTCATCAAACATAAATATAACCGTGGCCTAACCATCTGCGTGGCGCTCATACTCGCCGGCGCGCTTGGCAATATAGTCGATTCTACTTTTTATGGCATACTTTACCAGCATGGCAACCTTTTTTATGGTCGTGTGGTGGATA
>NZ_DATCRU010000032.1:0-67051 GCF_036568825.1 Mucilaginibacter sp.
GTTTGGGCACTGGAAGCATTCGGTGCGTCAAACATCCTGCAGGAAATATTGACTGTTAAGTCGGACGACGTTATCGGCCGTGCTAAAACTTACGAAGCAATCGTTAAGGGTGAAAACCTGCCTACACCATCAGTTCCTGAATCATTCAACGTATTGGTTCACGAGTTAAGAGGTTTAGGTTTGGATATCACACTGGAATAATTAGTGAGTTAGTGAATGAGCGAATGAGTGATTAAGATCTTCATTCACTCATTCACAACTCACTCATTCACGCATTAAAAACAAAGGAGACTATGTCTTACAAAAAGGATAATAAAATCAAGAGTAACTTCACCACCATTACCATCAGCCTGGCTTCTCCGGAATCCATTCTTGAGCGTTCAAGCGGTGAGGTTTTAAAACCAGAAACCATTAACTACAGGACCTACAAGCCTGAGCGTGATGGTTTATTCTGCGAACGTATTTTTGGTCCGGTTAAAGATTACGAATGCCATTGCGGTAAGTACAAACGTATCCGTTACAAGGGTATCGTGTGCGACCGTTGCGGTGTTGAAGTAACCGAAAAGAAAGTGCGTCGTGAGCGTATGGGACACATCAACCTGGTGGTTCCTGTTGCTCATATCTGGTATTTCCGTTCGCTGCCCAATAAAATTGGTTACCTGCTAGGCTTACCAACCAAGAAACTCGATCTGATCATTTACTATGAAAGATATGTAGTTATCCAGCCGGGTATTAAAGAAGCTGACGGGATCAGCGCTATGGATTTCCTTACTGAAGAAGAATATCTTGACGTATTGGATACTCTTCCAAAAGAAAACCAATACCTGGATGATAAAGATCCTCAGAAATTCGTTGCAAAAATGGGTGCTGAGGCATTGGAAGAATTGTTAAAACGCCTTGACCTGGATCAGTTATCCTATGATCTGCGTCACCAGGCTGCTAACGAAACTTCTCAGCAACGTAAAAACGAAGCTTTAAAACGCCTCCAGGTAGTTGAAGCTTTCCGCGATGCAAAAACAAGGATCGAAAATAACCCCGAGTGGATGATCGTTAAGATCGTTCCGGTTATCCCGCCAGAACTACGTCCGTTGGTGCCATTGGAAGGTGGCCGTTTCGCTACTTCCGATTTAAACGACTTATACCGTCGTGTGATCATCCGCAACAACCGTTTGAAACGTTTGATCGAGATCAAAGCACCAGAAGTAATTTTACGTAACGAAAAACGTATGCTGCAGGAAGCTGTGGATTCGTTATTCGATAACTCACGTAAAGTAAACGCTGTAAAAACTGAAGGTAACCGTGCCTTAAAATCACTTTCAGATATCCTGAAAGGTAAACAAGGCCGTTTCCGTCAAAACTTATTAGGTAAACGTGTTGACTACTCAGCCCGTTCGGTAATTGTTGTAGGTCCAAACCTGAAATTACACGAATGCGGTTTACCAAAAGATATGGCTGCCGAGCTGTTCAAACCATTCATCATTCGTAAAATGATCGAAAGAGGTGTGGTAAAAACAGTAAAATCAGCTAAAAAGATTGTTGACCGCAAAGACCCATTGGTATGGGATATATTGGAAAACGTACTGAAAGGTCACCCTGTGTTACTAAACCGTGCGCCTACGCTGCACCGTTTGGGTATCCAGGCTTTCCAGCCAAAACTGGTTGAAGGTAAAGCTATCCAGCTGCACCCGTTAACCTGTACCGCGTTCAACGCCGACTTTGACGGTGACCAGATGGCTGTGCACGTACCGCTTGGTAATGCTGCTATTTTGGAAGCCCAGATTTTGATGCTTGCATCGCACAACATTCTTAACCCTGCCAACGGTACACCTATCACCGTACCATCTCAGGACATGGTGCTTGGTTTGTACTACATAACCAAAGGCCGTAAAACTGATGCAACCCGTGTGGTAAAAGGTGAAGGCCTGTCGTTCTACTCTGCTGAAGAGGTGATCATCGCCTTCAACGAGAAGAAAGTTGACCTGCACGCCTTCATCAAGGTTAAAACCAATGTGAAGGAAAAAGATGGCAGCATCAAGAATAAACTGATTGAAACTACTGTAGGACGTGTGTTGTTTAACCAGCACGTTCCTGAAGAAGTAGGTTATATCAATGAGCTGCTGACCAAAAAATCACTTCGCGATATCATCGGTGATGTTGTGAAAGTTACAGGTATGGCTCGCGCTGCCCAGTTCCTGGATGACATTAAGGAATTAGGTTTCCAGATGGCGTTCAATGGTGGCTTGTCGTTCAACCTGAAAGACTTGAACATCCCTGCTCAGAAAGTTACTTTGATAGAACAAGCTTCTAAAGAAGTAGAAGAAGTAATGAATAACTATAACATGGGTTTCATTACCAATAACGAGCGTTACAACCAGATCATCGATATCTGGACACGTATCAACAACCGTTTGACTGCAAACGTAATGGAGATATTGTCGACAGATAACCAGGGCTTCAACTCTGTGTACATGATGCTTGATTCTGGTGCCCGTGGTTCTAAAGAGCAGATTCGTCAGCTTGCAGGTATGCGTGGTCTGATGGCGAAACCGCAAAAATCAGGTTCAGGTGGTGAAATTATCGAGAACCCGATCCTTTCAAACTTTAAAGAAGGTTTGTCGGTATTGGAGTACTTCATTTCAACCCACGGTGCCCGTAAAGGTTTGGCCGATACGGCTTTGAAAACTGCTGACGCCGGTTACCTGACCCGTCGTTTACATGACGTTGCGCAGGATATGATCGTTGGCGAAGTGGATTGCGGAACACTGAGAGGTATATTCACCACAGCATTAAAAGACAACGAAGACATTGTTGAACCATTGTATGACCGTATTTTGGGCCGTACTTCATTACATGATGTACATGACCCGATCACTGGTGATCTATTGGTTTCAGCGGGTCAGGATATAGACGAGGAAATCGCTAAGAGCATAGAAAATTCACCGCTGGAAGGTATCGAAATCCGTTCGGTATTAACTTGCGAAAGCAAACGCGGTGTGTGTGCATTGTGCTACGGACGTAACCTTGCAAGCGGTAAGCGCGTGCAGATGGGCGAGGCTGTAGGTGTAATTGCTGCACAGTCTATCGGTGAGCCTGGTACACAGTTAACACTTCGTACATTCCACGTGGGTGGTACTGCTTCGAACATTGCTGCAGAATCGCAGATCAATGCCCGTTTTGAAGGTATCATCGAATTTGAAAATGTACGTACCGTGCCATTCCAAACTGAAGAAGGTACAGTTGATGTAGTATTGGGTCGTTCAGGTGAGTTCCGTATCCTTGAGCAGGGAAGCAATAAAGTGATCATGACCAATAATATTCCATACGGTTCATACCTGTATGCGAAGGATGGCAGCAAGATATCTAAAGGCGACCGTATCTGTTCTTGGGACCCATATAACGCGGTAATTATCTCTGAATTTGCCGGTGTAGCTAAGTTTGACGCAGTATTGGAAGGTATCACTTTCCGTGAAGAATCAGACGAACAAACTGGTCACCGCGAAAAAGTGATCATCGATACCCGTGATAAAACCAAGAACCCTGCTATCCAGATCACCGATACAAAAGCTAACCTGATAAAAGGATACAACATCCCTGTAGGTGCTCACATTGCTGTTGATGAAGGTGATAAGATCCAGACAGGACAGGTTATCGCTAAGATCCCTCGTTCAACTGGTAAAACACGCGACATCACCGGTGGTCTGCCACGTGTAACTGAATTGTTCGAAGCTCGTAACCCGTCTAACCCGGCTGTAGTAACCGAAATTGACGGTGTTGTAAGCTTAGGCGGTGTTAAACGTGGTAACCGTGAGATCACTATCGAATCAAAAGATGGTCAGATCAAGAAATACCTGGTTCCGCTGTCAAAACACATCCTTGTACAGGATAATGACTTTGTGAAAGCCGGTATGCCATTGTCTGACGGTTCAATATCACCTGCTGATATCCTGGCTATCAAAGGCCCGGCTGCAGTACAGGAATACCTGGTGAATGGTATACAGGAAGTTTACCGTTTGCAGGGTGTGAAGATCAACGATAAACACTTTGAGGTTATCGTTCACCAGATGATGCAGAAAGTGCAGATTGAAGATGCCGGCGATACCCGCTTCCTTGAAAAAGAAGCTGTTGATGGCTGGGACTTCATGATGGAGAACGACGAGATCTATGATAAGAAAGTAATTGTTGAACCAGGTGACTCTACTACACTGAAGGCTGGTCAGATCGTATCGGTTAGAAGACTCAGAGATGAGAACTCTATCCTGAAACGTAAAGACATGAAGCTGGTTGAAGTGAGAGATGCTATCCCGGCAACATCTAGTCCGTTGCTGCAAGGTATCACCAGGGCATCATTGGGTACTAAATCATTTATCTCTGCCGCATCATTCCAGGAAACAACCAAAGTACTGAATGAAGCTGCTATTGCGGGTAAAAAAGACCTTATGCTTGGTCTGAAGGAAAACGTGATCGTTGGTCACTTGATCCCATCAGGAACAGGTTTGCGTCAATACGAAAACATCCGTGTAGGATCGCAGGAGGAATTTGATCGCCTGATGGCTTCAAAGACCGAAGAAGTTGAAGCGTAATTCAATTTTCTGAATAAATTTGGTAAAGCCTTCTGTGAAAACGGAAGGCTTTACTGTTTTAAGCAGGCTTTGTAACTATTTCGATATTAGTTACTTTTGTGTTAGAAAGTGGTTAAAATGAAACTTATATCGGTCAATCTTTTTTAATTTGCTTATTATTGCACGCAAAAACTAAACGAGAGTTTTTTGCGTTTTCACTCCTATGATTATCGAAGAAGAATGAATAGCCTCAAAATCTACCTAACCATACTTGTTACTTTCCTGTTTTTTTTAGCTTATACCCCGGCTTCGGCCCAGGGGCTTTCTCAAAATTTATCCAGTATAAATGTTGATGACCTGTCGGATGCACAGATCATGCAGTTGATGCAAAAAGCTCAGCAAATGGGTTTGAGCGATTCTCAATTGATACAGTTGGCCCAGGCAAAAGGAGTATCAGATGACCAGATAAAAAAGCTGCAGGCAAGGGTAAATGATATCCGTAAAAAGAATGGTATTACCGGGAATAACAATAATGGTAACAATAATAACCCCGGCAATTCAAACGGCAATGATACTACCAGGCAGAGTGGCCGGAAATTAAATTTTACTCCGGATACAACAAACAATCAAAAACAGCCAAATCAACTTGATGTATTTGAGGAACTTAAGCCTAAGATATTTGGTGCGGACCTTTTTAGAAACAGCACTGCCAATACATTTCAACCTAACCTGAAGTTGGCTACGCCTGTAAATTATATTGTTGGTCCTGATGACCAGATAAGGATCAATGTTTATGGTAATTCTTCGGTTGACTGGAGTTTAGATGTTTCGCCTGAAGGTAATATCAATATACCCGGAATAGGGGTGCTGAACGTTTCCGGCAAGACTATAGAAGAAGTGACAGCTGCGGTGAAAAGCAAGCTGGCTGCAAATAATTACGCAATTGGTAAAGGCACAAATGTAAAGGTAAGCTTAGGTAATATTCGCAGTATCAGCGTGATCTTACAGGGTCAGTTGATGAAGCCGGGAACTTATACCTTGCCATCATTGGCCACTGTATTTAATGCGCTTTATGCTGCCGGAGGGCCGAATGACGTAGGCTCATTCAGGCAGATCGAGGTAATACGTGATAATAAAGTGATCCGTCATGTCGATTTATATGATTTCCTTGTTAAGGGAAGCCAAAAAGACAATATTTCACTGAGAGATCAGGACGTGATACGCGTACCTGCTTATAAGGTACGTGTTCTGCTAAAAGGAGAGGTAAAGATACCTGCATTATTTGAGGTATTACCGGGTGAAAAATTGCAGGATGTATTAAACTTTTCAGGAGGCTTTACCGATGAAGCGTATACAAAGCGTATCAAGGTTGACCAGGTAAGCGATCAGCAGCGAAGGTTTGCTGATGTGCCTGAAACGGATTTCGACAAATACACTCCTTTACGTGGGGATAAGTTTACGGTTGATAAAATTATCAATCGTTATGAAAACCGGGTACAGATCACGGGAGCTGTTTTCAGACCGGGAATTTTTGAATTGAAGAAAGGTTTAACCTTGTCACAATTGATAAAAAATGCCGGAGGGTTGAAGGAAGATGCATTCACGCCTCATGGCAGTATAGTGAGACTTAATCCGGATAATACGCAACAGCAATTGTCTTTTAATGTGAATGATGTCTTAAACCAACCTTCTGCCGATATCCCGTTACAAAGAGAAGATAGTGTGTCGATTGCTTCTATTTTTGATTTGCGCGATAAATATATGGTCACCATTAAAGGAGAAGTTCGGAATCCAGGAGATTTCGCATTTGCCGACAGCATGAAGGTGACGGACCTGATCATTAAGGCCGGAGGATTTAAAGAAGGCGCCACCGGTAAAAGAATTGAAGTGTCGAGAAGAGTTTACGACAGTGATCCAACTATTGCAAATACCAAGGTCGCCCAGGTATTCAGTGTGGATATCGACCCGAATTTAAAGACTAATGATGCCAATTTTACGCTCAGGCCTTATGATATCGTATCGATATACAGTTTGCCTGGCTTTGAAACTCAAAGAGTGGTAAAGGTTGAAGGTGAGGTGTTATATCCGGGTTACTATACCATTCAAAATAAGAATGAGCGGATATCCGATATGATCAAACGCGCAGGCGGGCTAACAAAATCTGCGGATATAGATGGTACCAGTTTAAGGCGCGACAATGCAGCGGTATTAGGAATTGATAAATCAAAAATAGATACCTCTGAAATAAACAAGGAGCGTGCTGAAAATTTTCAAAGGCTTCAGAATGATTATAATACCTCGTCGGATAATTCAAATACGAATGGAGCGCCCGGAAATGGTAGCGGTTCGGCAAGTGGCAATAATAAGGGACAGGGTAATAATAACAACGACGTTAACGCAAAGAAGGATAGTATTTATCAACCGAGAAATAACTTCATAGGTATTGATCTTCATAAAATTTTAGAAAATCCGGGTGGTACGTATGACCTTATCCTGGAGGATGCTGATGTATTAAGAGTGCCTAAATTACTGCAAACAGTTAGGGTAAACGGTGAAGTACTGTATCCGAGCGCTGTTGTATACACCAAGGGAAAATCATTTAAAGAATATGTTCTGAATGCCGGTGGGTATTCACCTAATGCTTTAAAGCGGGGTGCTTATATAGTTTATCCAAATGGAACCGTTAAAGGGACGAGAAAGGTACTGTTCTTTAACAGTCACCCGTCTGTAAAGCCGGGGAGCGAGATATATGTGCCCGAAAAGCCGGAGAAACGATCTAATCCGCAAGAATTAGTGGCATTCACAACCGGTTTCGCCTCATTAGGAGCGATTATCCTTGGTTTAATTACATTGCTAAAAAAATAATACCTGATAAATTCGGAATTAATGATTCAATCTGATATAGAAGATAAGAATACAGATGTTGACGACAAAACATCGTTGAAGCATTTTATCCAAAGGGTACAGTATTGGTGGGCATATTCGAAGCGTAAATGGAAACTGATCCTGTTGGGGTTCCTGGTTTGCGCGGGTTTGGGTTTAACTTACTCCTTCTTAAAGAAGCCCCTCTACGATGCCGAGCTTAGTTTTGCCATCCAGGATGATAACTCTACCGGAGGGAAACTTGGCGCCGCAGTAGGCTTAGCCAGCCAGTTTGGTATTGATCTTTCAGGCAGTAATATCGGCGGAGCTTTCTCGGGTGACAATTTATTAGAGTTACTTCGCTCACGTGCGATGGTAGAAAAATCTTTGCTTACATCGGTTACAATTAACGGTAAACAGGAGACGCTTGCAGAACTATATATCACCTTTAATAAATTGCGTCAGCGTTGGGGCGATGACCCGGCCTTAAAAAATATTCAGTTTTTACCTAATGCCGACCGGAGTAAATTCACTTTGTCACAGGACAGTTTACTGGGAACATTTTATGGCGTTCTAATTAAGAAGAACCTTAACGTGGATAAAGTAGACAAAGATCTGAGTATTGTTACCATTAAGGTTGAGACGAAAAATGAGCTGTTTTCGAAATACTTTACCGAAGCAATGGTAAAAACGGTTTCTGACTTTTACATCGAAACCAAAACAAAAAAATCGGCTCAGAATGTAAATGTACTTCAAAGATTAACTGATTCGGTTCGCAAAGAATTAAACGCCGCCATTACAGGAGTTGCTACTACATCAGATGTCAACCCAAATGCGAATCCGACATTACAGATATTAAAAGTGCCATCACAGCATCGCCAGGTAGATGTGGAAGCGAATGGCGCCATGTTAACTGAGCTGGTTAAGAATTTAGAGCTTGCCAAGATTTCGCTGCGAAAAGAAACACCCCTGATTCAGATAATAGATACCCCGATTTTACCTCTTGAAGAGAAGAAGGTTTCGAAGCCTATTGCATTCTTAGTTGGAGGTATTATTGGAGCTATACTGATGATAATCAATATTTTGATCAGGGGACGGTACAGAGAAATAATGAGCGCGAACTAAGGACAATTGCCTTTAGTTATTTGGTGGCTTATTTACAATTGAGAATTTACCTTTGATTAAACTAAATATATGTCAGAAATGCAAAGCCCTTCCTTATTTGAACCCTCGGGGAAAGTGAAGATCGGTATCATCGGGCTTGGTTATGTAGGGCTGCCTTTAGCTGCTGAGTTTGCTGCAAAATATACCGTTATAGGATTTGATATTAACAAAAACCGCATAGAAGAATTGTCTTCCGGTCACGACCATACACTGGAAGTGAGTGATGAGCAGTTGCTGAAGGTGGTGATCAATAAAGAACAATTAAATAGCCATGCAACCGGACTTCTCTGCACAAATGAGCAGGAATATTTAAATGATTGCACTGTTTTTATCGTTACAGTTCCTACGCCAACCGACAGGCATAACCGACCTGACTTAACGCCATTGTACAAGGCCAGCCAAACAGTAGGTAAGGCCCTCAAAAAGAACGACGTAGTTGTTTATGAATCAACCGTATATCCTGGTGTAACGGAAGATGAATGTGTGCCTGTATTGGAACAAGTGTCAGGATTAAAATTCAACCAGGATTTCTTCGCAGGATATTCTCCTGAGCGCATCAACCCGGGTGACAAAGAACACACAGTTGCCAAAATATTAAAAGTGACATCGGGCTCGACTTCAGAAGCTGCTGAATTTGTTGACCAGTTATACGGTTCTATTATTGTTGCCGGAACTTATAAGGCAGCATCTATTAAAGTAGCTGAAGCTGCCAAAGTGATCGAAAACACCCAACGGGATATCAATATTGCTTTTGTTAACGAACTGAGCAAGATTTTTAATCGTCTTGGTATCAATACAAACGATGTGTTGGAAGCCGCCGGTACCAAATGGAATTTCTTAAAATTCAAACCAGGATTGGTTGGTGGGCATTGCATCGGTGTAGACCCGTATTACCTGGCGCAGAAAGCACAGGAGCTAGGCTATCATCCTGAGATCATATTGGCTGGCCGCAGATTAAATGACGGCATGGGCGAATATGTGGCAGACGAGGTGATTAAACTGATGGTGAGAAAAGGCATACAGGTTATTCATAGCAAAGTGCTTTTACTGGGGTTCACCTTTAAGGAAAACTGCCCGGATGTGCGAAATACCAGGGTGATCGATATTGTACGTAGATTGAAAGAGTATAAAACTGATGTCTGCATACTAGATCCATGGGCCGATCCTGTCGAAGTGAACCGTGAGTATGGTGTTGACTGTATCAATAGTGCGGTAAACGAAAAATACGATGCAGTGATACTGGCAGTAGCGCATAAAGAGTTTAAAGAGATGGACATCTCAAAGTTTTTAAATAACCCGGCTGTGGTTTATGATGTGAAAGGTGTGCTGTCGCGTGATTTGGTGGATGCCTGTCTTTAATTATTTAATTGTTGCAAAAAATGTACGAACACAAATATCATAACGAAGATATAAGTAAATACAGTTTCCTGATCACAGGAGGCGCGGGCTTTATCGGCTCAAACCTGGTGGAATATTTACTAAAACACGAGGCGGGAAAAGTACGCGTGCTTGATAATCTATCTACAGGGTACTACACTAATATCGAACGCTTTATTGCCAATCCCGCGTTTGAATTTGTTGAGGGGGATATCCGTAACCTGGAAGTATGCCAAAATGCCGTAAAGGGAATGGATTTCGTATCACACCAGGCCGCTTTGGGGTCGGTTCCTCGCTCTATCAATGATCCCATCACGACTAACGAAGTGAACATAAGCGGCTTTCTGAATATGCTGGTAGCTGCCCGTGATGAGAATGTAAAGCAATTTATTTATGCAGCAAGCTCAAGTACTTACGGCGATCATCCGGGCCTTCCAAAAGTTGAAGATAAAATAGGTAATCCTCTTTCGCCATATGCGGTTACCAAATATGTGAATGAGTTGTATGCTGCGGTGTTCTCCAAAACGTATAATTTTCATACAATAGGGCTTAGATATTTTAATGTGTTCGGACCATACCAGAATCTGCATGGACCGTATGCTGCAGTTATTCCATTGTTTATTGAAGCTGCCTTAAAAGGGGAAGCTCCAAGTATTAATGGAGACGGCGAAACCAGCCGTGATTTTACTTTTGTTGACAATGCGGTTCAGGCTAATATTAAAGCATTACTTAACAACAATATTGAAAAACACGAGGTGATCAACATCGCAGTAGGTCAACGCACAACCCTGAACCAATTATGGCAGATGCTGTGCGAATTATCCGGCAACAGCATCGAGGCTATTCACAAACCAGAGCGCCGGGGCGATGTGCGGCATAGCCTTGCGGACATAAGCAAAGCAGAAGCATTAATACAATATAAACCTCAATATTCAATTAAAGAAGGACTCGGGATGACCTACAAATGGTATCAGGACGAGGTGTACAGCAAACTGTGATATGAGTGTAGCGTTAGCAAAAATTATTGATCTGCCGAAGATCCTGGATGAACGGGGCAACCTGTCATTCCTTGAAGAGAACAAGCATATTCCGTTTGAAATAAAGCGTACTTATTGGATATATGACGTGCCAGGCGGTGAAACGCGCGGCGGACATGCCTATAAAACCAACCAGGAATTTATAGTAGCCATCTCGGGAAGTTTCGATGTAGTATTGAATGATGGAAAGGATACGAAGATATTTTCATTGAATAGATCCTATTATGGCCTGTATGTGCCTAACGGTTTGTGGCGGCATATGGAAAATTTCTCAACCAATTCCCTTGCATTGATCATTGCATCTGAGGATTACGATGCGGATGACTATATACGGGATTACGATCAGTTTTTGTTAAGCTCCAAAGCCAGGTAATATGACTTCAGTATACGATTGTTCCATATTTGATTTGCCAAGGATCAAAAACCGGGCGGGAAATATTACCCCGGTGCACAACAATATCGAAATACCTTTTGCCATAAAAAGGGTGTTCTATCTGTATGATATCCCCGGCGGTGAATCGCGCGGAGCGCATGCCCATAAAGAGTGCCACCAGTTTTTAATTGCGGCCAGTGGGAGCTTTGAGGTTTCATTAAATGATAGCCGGACACAACGTACCGTACAGCTAAACCGGCCTTATCTGGGATTGCATATTCCTCCGGGTATATGGGCATCTGAGATCAATTTCTCTTCAGGGGCTATTTGCCTGGTATTTGCTTCGCACACCTATAATGAAAAAGATTACATCAGGGACTATAACGACTTTTTAAGCACCAGGAAATGATACACGAGTTGTCTGATGTAAAAACGACTGCAATAGGCAGCGACACCCGGGTTTGGCAATATTCCGTAATACTGGAACATGCCAGGATAGGAAATAACTGCAATATCAACTGTCATGTGTTTATCGAAAATGACGTAGTGATAGGAGACAATGTGACTCTGAAATCAGGGGTGTATGTTTGGGACGGCATCACGATAGAAGATAATGTATTTATCGGTCCAAATGTGACCTTTACCAATGATAAAAGACCGAGATCAAAACAATATCCGGAATCATTTTTACGGACAACCATTAAAAGAAATGCCTCTATCGGCGCGGCTTCAATTATTCTTGGCGGTATCGAAATTGGCGAATATGCGATGATTGGAGCGGGCTCTTTAGTTACTAAAAGTGTTTCTGCAAGGGCGCTCGTTATGGGAAGCCCGGCTAAAATAACCGGTTGGCTGAATGAAGATGGCACCAAAATGAGCCACAATGGTGATCATTATATTGATAATAATGGAGCGAAGTGGGTAGTGAAAAATAATAACCTGGTTCAACTATGAATATCCCTTTTTTAAATTTTACATACATGCACTCGGCTATAAAGGCCGAAATGACCAAAGCTTTTGAAGATGTATACGATGGCTATTGGTACATTATGGGTAAGCAGCTCACCGAATTTGAGCAGGCCTACGCCCGGTACAACCAGGTAGAGCATGCGGTAGGTGTAAGCAATGGTTTGGATGCGCTGCATTTGAGCCTGAGGGCATTGAATATCGGCGCGGGCGATGAAATAATTATTCCATCCAACACTTACATTGCAACTGTCCTCTCTGCATCTTATGTAGGAGCTACACCTGTCTTTGCAGAGCCAGATAAGTCAACCTACAACCTTGATCCTGCAAATATTGAAGCAGTTATAACTTCCAGAACAAAAGCGATTATGCCGGTGCATCTTTATGGCCAGGCCTGCCAGATGGAAGAAATAATGGCTATTGCCCAAAAGCATAATTTATATGTGATAGAGGATAACGCCCAGGCACATGGGGCAACTTACAAAGGAAAAATGACAGGTGCATGGGGCGATGCCAATGGAACGAGCTTTTATCCGGGCAAGAACCTGGGAGCTCTGGGAGATGGTGGTGCTGTGACTACCAACGATGCCGAAGTTGCGCGGCAAATAATGGTACTGCGTAATTATGGTTCGCAGGTGAAATATAAAAATGAGGTTGTTGGTTACAACATGCGCCTGGATGAATTGCAGGCAGCTTTCCTGAACGTGAAATTGAAATATATCGCTGAGTGGACCGCCGAGCGACAGTTGATTGCTCAATGGTATGATGAAGCGTTGGGGGACGTTACTGAAATTACATTACCACACGTTCATAAAGATGCGACACACGTGTATCACTTGTATGTTATTCGCACCGAGAAAAGGGACGCTTTGCAAAAACATCTGACAGAGCAGGGGATAGGAACATTGATCCATTACCCAATACCTCCGCATTTGCAAGAGGCGTATAGCCATTTGCAATTAAAGAAGGGCCAGTTCCCGATAGCTGAAGAAATAGCGGATACCTGCCTGAGTATACCGCTGTGGCCCGGCATGCAAAAAAATGATGTAGAAAGGGTAAGTGATGCAATTAAAAACTTTTTCAGAAAGTGATTGTCCGAAGGCTGATTAAATAACAGAGCCGGCAACACAACGATTAAAAAGGTTAATGTCCAAAGAAAACTCATACCGTCAGATATTTAAAACTACTTCGATCTTCGGAGGTGTTCAGATCTTCAATATCGCGATCAATATTATCCGCTCAAAGTTCATCGCCATACTTTTAGGGCCAGGAGGGATGGGTATTGCGGGATTGTTTACGTCTACCATTACTGTAATAACCAATCTTACCAATTTCGGCCTTGCCACCAGCTCTGTAAAAAATGTGGCTGCTGCTAACTCTACAGGAGATATGGAGCGGGTTTCTGTGGTAGTCGGCGTTCTCAGAAGACTAGTCTGGCTTACAGGTTTATTGGGTGTAATCATTATGCTGGTGCTTGCCCCGTGGCTGAGCGAATTGACCTTCGGCAGCCGGAAATATACTTACGGCTTCATGGCGCTTTCCATTACCTTATTGTTTACCCAGTTGAATGCCGGACAATTAGCCGTTTTGCAAGGCTTACGAAAAATCCAATACCTGGCTAAGGCTGATTTGATCGGTACCATCATGGGCCTTATCGTTTCAGTACCCATGTATTATTTCTGGAGGGAGCAAGGCATTGTGCCAACAATCATCATCACCTCGATATCGATGGTTTTGTTGTCCTGGTACTTCTCATCTAAAATCAAACTGCAAAAGCAAAAGATAACATTTACGTTATTGAACACGGAAGGCCGCGAAATGATGACGATGGGCTTCCTGTTAAGCTTTAGCGGACTTATTACCCTTGGTGTCGCTTATCTTGTAAGGATATATATTAGCAGAACCGGCGGTCTTGAGCAGGTAGGTTTGTATAATTCAGGATTTGCGATTATCAATTCCTATGTCGGCCTTATTTTCACCGCCATGGCGACGGATTACTATCCACGTCTTTCAGCTGTTTCCAGCGATAATAAAGCACTGAAAAATGTGATCAATCAGCAGGGGGAGATCGCCGTACTTATTATTTCGCCTATTATTTCCATCTTCCTGGTATATATCAATTTCATCGTGGTGCTATTGTACTCGAGCCGTTTTACCGGAGTTAACGGTATGATACATTGGGCCGCATTGGGAATGATTTTCAAAGCTGCAAGCTGGTCGATAGCATTTATCCTGCTGGCAAAAAGCGATAGTAAAGTATTTTTTTGGAATGAGTTAGCAAATAACGCCTATATGCTGGTTTTCAATTTGCTCGGGTACAAATATGGCGGGCTTAATGGTATGGGTATATCTTTCCTGGCAGGTTATGTCATCTATTTCTTCCAGGTGTTCTTTTTGGCCAGGCACCGATATGAATTTGGCTTTTTTAAAGAATTTATTGGAATAATGGGTATACAATTGGTATTAAATGTATGCTGCTTTTTGTCGGTAATACTGCTGCATCATCCTTATAATTACCTGGCCGGGACATTTTTTATTGCTTTATCTTTGGCTTTTTCAATCAAAGAACTAAATAAAAGGCTCGCTTTAACGGCTATTTTAAAACAATTGAAGCAAAAGTTTAGTAAATGACCGCAGATCAACCATTAGTATCAGTAATTATACCCTGTTATAATCACCAGCAATATATAACGCAGTGTGTTGAGAGTGTCATTAATCAAACCTATAAAAACTTTGAGCTTACGGTTATTGATGACGGCTCGAAAGATAACAGCCCCGAAATACTAAAGGAATTACAGAAGAAGTATGGCTTCAACCTGGTGATACAGGAAAACAGGGGCCTGGCCATGACATTGAACCGGGGTATACAGGAATTTAGCAAAGGAAAATATTATTCATCCTGCTCCTCTGACGATTATTGGGCTTTGGATAAGCTGGAGAAACAAGTGAAGCTTTTAGAAGAGCACCCGGAGTACCCGGCGTGTTTTGGTAAGGCCTACATGGTTGACTTAGATAGCAAAATCATTCCATATCTGACAGAAACAGCAAATAAGTCATTAAAAGGCGGTAGTGTATTTAAGGAGATCATTTTCCAGGAGCTTCATCCGCCGGTGAATTTTATGTTCAGAAGGTCGATATTTGATGAGGTGGGGTATTACAAAAACACCTGGGCGGAGGATTACTATATGGATCTAAAGATCACTGAAAAACATCCGCTTGGCTTTATTGATGAATATATCAGTTATTACCGCCGAAGCCCTGAAGTTGAGAATGTGAAAGCGAAAATGATCAATCAGAAAACTATCTATTCGCATCTTGATTCCCTCAATGAGTATAAACATTCAGCTTATTATAAAAAAGCGCTAAAGCTTTGGTATCTAAGATGTTTTTATTGGTATCTTCCTTATAAATCAACAAAAAAACTGGCCTTTAAAGGAATGATCAGAAATTTGGACCGGTTAACTTCATTCACTTTTTTAAAGGCAATTTTTAAATTCATAGTTCTTTGGAACTAGCCGATAAATGAAACCTGTATAATGATGAATTTGGGAAAATATGTGAAGAGTGGTATACTGATTTTTGCAGTATATATTTACATATTTAACCCTCCGGTTAAGGGGCTTCCTAATCTTATCTGGCTGTTGTTGCCTATTATATGGGGATACCTATTATACTACTCGCTTGTTGGCAAACTCTTATATCTGTTTAAGAATGAGATTATCCTGATCATCCTGATCACCCTGTTTACCGTATTGCGAGACATTGACTGGACAAACGGGACATCCAGCAAAAACTTCTTATATATTAATGGCACCCTGCTGATAGAGGCCATTCCGTTTTCTTTTTTTATCGCGGATATCTGTTCTCGTCACCTAAAGCTGCCGGAAAAAGCCACAAGTGATGAGCGGTTGATCAATATTATCTTATGGACCTGCTTCTCTGCAGCATTCATCACGGTTATGCTGCTTGTTAACCCGTCGCTCAACAACATAATGAATAACAAGATCCTCGCGGCAAGTGAATACCAGCAGGATAATTTACTTCGGGGTTTTGGCTTTGCATCTACGTTATTTTACTCTTACGGACTTGTTCAGGGAACAGCCGCAGCGATCATTCTTCTGAAAATGTCGGAAGCAAAAAAGCATTTCATAATATATTTTATAACCCTTGTTTTTTTATTGATCTCTATCCTGGTAAATGCACGTATCGGCATGGTGCCGGTTATTGTGATGGTAATTTACTTAATATTTATCAGGAAAAAGGTTAAGATGTTCTTGTATGCATCCGGTATATTAGGAGTGATACTGGTTGTATTCCTTTCATCAAGCTTTGCCGAAAAATATCAGAAGATAATTGACTGGGCTTTCAGCTTTTTTACACAAACCTTCGGTTTTGTTTCGGGAGGTAAAAGTAAAACCGGGCCCGATACTTTTGGCGTATTAACTAACATGGTTGTACTACCGGATAATGCACCCGATTGGATAATTGGCTCAGGCGCCGACTTGTTTTTGCATGGTCAAACCAGTGGTACTGTCACCCATTCAGACATCGGTTTTATAAGGCAGCTTTATTATGGCGGTATAGCATATTTAACGTTACTAATGACATTGGTCAGCGTTATGGCAGTTCGTCTTTACAATCTTCAAAAACATAGATGGTTTTTTATCCTTTTTGTATTTACGGTGATTGTGGCAAACATCAAAAGTAATTTTATAAATAATCACTCGGCCTTCAGGCTGTTCCTGCTAATATATATGGGATTTATCTATTATTCGTTTCTTGAAAAGACTAAAAAGCAATCAAGAGTAGCCGATACTAAAGTTTGATATACTATGAATAATGATTTTTGTAAGATTCTGATCATATCAAACAGTATTCCTAACGACGATAATGCAACCAGCATTACACTAAAGAATATGTTTTCGGGGTGGCCTGCAGATAAAGTAGCCATCATATATACATCCCTTGATAAAAACACACCGCAAAGCCAATACCGTACATTTCACATCTCCGAGTTAAAGTTTATAAAAAATAAAGCATCGGATCAGGATGGATTTCTGAAGACTCTCCGTTCATCAAAAAGTGAAGTAAAAGGAGTGAGCGGAGCAGCGCCGAACAAATCGCTGAAGGGTAATATATTAAACTATCTGCATACCCTGGCATCGTCCTATAAAGCATTGCTGCCATACCGGTATGATGATGCGTTGAACCGATTTATTTCTGAATTTAAGCCTGATGTCATTTATTCTCCCCTGGGTTCTATCGCGATAACGGATATCACATACAAACTTTCAGTTCAATACAACCTTCCTGTCGTTCCGCATTTTATGGACGATTGGCCGCATACCATTTATGAAGGCGATCCTATGCTATTAGTACCCCGGCTTAAGAAGAAACGCCTTTTGAATAAAGTCTTGAGGCGAACAAAAGCTGGTATCGTGATCAGCGAAAAAATGGCAAATGAGTACCGATCAGAATACCATAAGGAGTTTTTTGCTTTAATGAATTGCGTGGATATAAAAGAACCGGATAAAACTGATCAGCATAAAAATGGAAAAATAGTGTTCTCTTACTTTGGAGGACTTCACTTGTTAAGATGGCAAACGTTGTTGTCATTTTTTAAGGCGGTTAAAAATAATAGGGCTTATGCAGCTAACGATCTCGAGTTCAGGATTTATACCTCTGATGCAGATCGGGCAAAATATCAGCATGAATTCGGCCAAATTGCCGAGGTAGTATTTTGCGACCGGGTTTCGCAGGGAGCATTGATCGGCGAAATGAGGAAAAGCAATTACTTAGTACATGTGGAGGCATTTGATGAAAAGATTAAGAAATACACACGTCTGTCTATTTCTACCAAGATCCCGGAATATCTGGTGGCGCAAAGACCTATAATAGCCATTGGTCCCGGTGATATTGCGTCAATAGAGTACCTTAGAGATAATGATTGTGCACATGTGATAGCAGATTTGAATAGCCCGGAATTATCAGGGATAATAGATAACTCTGCCTCGGAAGAATATAATAAACGGCTGCTGGCTAATGGCTGGCAGTTATTTTTGAAGAATCATGAAATGCAAACGCAGCACGATTTGTTGAAATATGTTTTTCAGCAGTCACTGGATAAAAAGTAAACAATTAAAATAATACCCCTTAATGCTAACTCAGGTGGAAAATAAAGAGAGATTATGATCTCAGTATTGATTATATGATGCTCAAAAAAGGAATTCTATATATAGGCGGATTTGAACTACCCGATAAAAATGCAGCTGCCCAGCGTGTAGTTGCCAATGGAAAACTGTTGATGGAGCTCGGTTATTCGGTTTATTATCTGGGTATAGATCGTACATTAACTGAACGAAAGCCTATAGAATCTACAAAGAAAGTATTCGACGGATTTGAATATTACGGCGTAAAATATCCTTCTGGCTTAGCTGACTGGATGCATCAATTAACCAGTATCACAGATATCACCAGAATTGCCAATCAGATAGATTCATTGGAATACATAATTGCATACAACTATCCCGCAATGGCATTGGCTAAGTTGAGCAGTTGGTGCCGGTCAAAAAATATTCGCCTGATATCTGATTGTACAGAGTGGTATGATCCTCAAGGCAGTTTGCTTTTTAAAATGATCAAGGGGTTTGATACCTATCTGCGGATGAAAGTTATTCAACCTAAATTGGATGGGCTGATCGTAATAAGTGGTTACCTGTATTCATTTTACGTCAACCGGATGAAAAATGTGATACAAATTCCGCCTTTGGTTGATATCAGGGCTGATAAATGGGCAAACGACTGCCTGAATAACAGTAAAGAAGTTGTATTGGTATACGCCGGTTCGCCGGGAAAATTTGCGAAGGATCGACTGGATAGTCTGTTACAAGCGCTGGCTGTTATCAAGGCTGAAACGAACATCCGGTTTTTGCTTAATGTGGTTGGTGTGACAAAAGAGCAATATATTGATGATTTCGGCGCGGGATCATTTCCTGAAACTTTGGAAAAAGAAGTGAATTTTAAGGGAAGATTACCACATACCGATACCCTCAATGAAATTAAATGTGCGGACTATGCGCTGTTTTTAAGGGATAATAACCTAATGAATACGGCGGGCTTTCCTACTAAATTCGTAGAGGCATTATCATGCGGTACCCCGGTGCTGACCAATGCCAGCAGCAATATCACGGATTATCTGAAAGACGGAGAAAACGGCTACCTGTTGGATAACTCAAGCGCTGAAGCTCTGGTTAAGACACTCAGTTTTGCATTGACTCAAACCAAAGAACATATTCACGGAATGAAAGCGATTATAAAAGCGTCGAGTATATTTGACTATAGAAATTATTTGGGTGCTTTTAATAATTTCCTGCGCAAAGCAGGGGATAATGAAAAAGTTAAAGAATCAAAGAGATTATCATAATGCCGGGAGCCAAAAATGTTTTAATGCTTACAGGCTTATTCCCTGATGAAATAAGAAGTGAAATAATAGCCAACAGTAAATTTAATACCCAATTTGCGGCGGATGCACTGCAATGGTCTTTTGTAAGCGGGCTGACAAATTACTATAAAAATCTGCGGCTTCTTAATTTCCCTTTTGTAGGATCTTACCCCACACTATGTAAGACACCTTTTATAAGATCATTTTCTTTCGGAAAAGACAAAGGCTTTGAAGGGACAAATATCGGCTATTTAAACTTGATAGCTTTAAAAAATGCCATTATATACAGGCAGGCAAAAAGTAATATTCGCAATTGGGTAAAGCAAACAGAAGGTGAAAAAGTCGTTTTAATCTATTCAGCATTTTTACCCTTTTTGAAGGCGGCTATTTCTGCAAAAGGAGAGTTTAGCAATCTTAAAGTTTACCTGATATTACCGGATTTACCCCAATTTATGGGTGGACCCAATAATGCATTATATAAAGTATTCAAAAAGATCACGAACGAGCAATTATATAAATGCTTCAGCCAAATGGACGGTTTTGTGCTTCTCAGTAAATATATGACCGAAGCATTGCCAATAGATAACAAGCCATGGACGGTTGTCGAGGGGATTTATAATGATAAGTCGGCTGCTGCATCTATCTCTAAAGCAGCTTCTGATAAAAAAACCATTCTTTACACGGGCACCTTAGCGAGGCGATATGGAATATTAAGATTACTGGAAGCTTTCGGGCAAATTGAGGATAAAAACTACCTGTTAGTAATTTGTGGTGACGGAGATACAAAAGAAGATATTAACTTAGCCGCCGAAAAGGATACCAGGATCGTTTATAAAGGATCGATCGACAGGGCAGAAGTGCTGAAATTGCAGCTGCAAGCCTCATTGTTGATCAATCCGCGCACTGCCGAAGGGGAGTTTACCAAGTTTTCTTTTCCATCTAAAACTATGGAATATCTTGCCTCAGGTGTGCCGACACTTTTGTATAAATTACCCGGTATCCCGGATGAATATTATAATTATTGCTACAGTTTAGAAGATTTTTCTATATCAGCTTTGGCTAACAAGATCACGGAAATATTAAGCCTTGATCCGGCTGTATTGGCTGAGAAAGGACGACTGGCACGGGAGTTCATTTTGAATAATAAAAACCCTGAAAAGCAATGCGAAAAAGTATATAAGTTAATTGAAGAAATTAAGTAGCCACGATGTTTAAAGATAAAATATTACTGATTACCGGCGGAACGGGCTCATTTGGAAATGCCGTTTTGAGCAGGTTTTTGCATACTGATATTAAAGAGATACGCATTTTCAGCCGTGATGAAAAGAAACAGGATGATATGCGTAATCAGCTTAAAAATGAAAAGCTGAAATTTTATATAGGCGATGTTCGCGATTACAATAGCATCGAAAGAGCTATGCATGGCGTTGATCTGGTGTTCCACGCTGCTGCGTTAAAGCAGGTACCATCCTGCGAATTCTTCCCGATAGAAGCTACCAAGACCAATGTGTTTGGTACGCAGAATACTATTGATGCTGCCGTTGCCAATAAAGTATCAAAAATTATATGCCTGAGTACGGATAAAGCTGCTTACCCCATCAATGCGATGGGTATTTCAAAAGCTTTAATGGAAAAGGTGGCCATTGCTGCATCGCGCAATATTATTGACAATACAACTACTGTTTGCCTCACCAGGTATGGCAACGTAATGGCCTCACGAGGTTCGGTTATTCCTTTGTTCTTAAAACAGATAAAAGAAGGCAGCCCAATAACCATTACTGATCCAAAAATGACGCGTTTCCTGATGTCGCTGGAAGATGCGGTTGATCTTGTTTTATTTGCTTTTGAACATGGTAACCAGGGCGATTTGTTTGTTAATAAAGCACCCGCAGGCACCATTGGTGATCTGGCTGCAGCATTAAAAGAGTTGGCCAATGCCGATAACGAAACGCAGATCATCGGTACCCGCCATGGTGAGAAGCTATACGAAACTTTGTGTACCCGTGAGGAAATGGCAAAGGCACAGGATATGGGCGATTTTTACCGGATACCTGCTGATAACCGTAACCTGAACTACAACCAGTATTTTTCGGAAGGTGAGGTGGATATAGCCCGCATAGAGGACTACCATTCGCATAATACACAGCAGTTGGGCGTAGAGGGGATGAAGAAGCTGTTGTCCAATCTGCCTTTAATAAAAAAGGAATTGTTTGGTGATAACGAGGTGGCACAATATCCTGGGTAAACTGATATGAGTAATCAACCTCAAATCATATCCGGTGCAGTGCATACCGATCATCGGGGATCAATCTCTTTTGTCAACGACTTTACATTTGACAGTATAAAACGTTTTTATACTATAGAGCCGGCTGATTTGACTGTCGTCAGAGCATGGCAGGGACACCGCACAGAAAGCAAATGGTTTCATGTTATTGCAGGTTCTTTTAAAATAGTAGCTGTAAAGGTTGATAACTGGGAAAATCCTTCAGATGATTGTGAACAGTTTGAATATGATCTGTCAGCCGGAAACCCGGCTGTTTTACATATCCCTGGTGGATATGCAAATGGCTTTAAGGCGTTAGAACCCGGTTCTCGGGTAATGATATTTTCTGATTTTACGGTTCAGCAATCTGTAGGTGATGATTATCGCTACGATCAGAATAAATGGTATAACTGGAACGATATAAGCAATTCGATATGAAAATAGGTATTACAGGCAATGAAGGATTTGTCGGCAAGCATTTGACCAATACCATCCGGCTTTTTCCTGATGAATTTGAAGTAGTACCTTTCTCCAGGAACTATTTCGAGGACGAGAGCAAACTACAACAATTTGCGGCCGATTGCGATGTGATCGTTCACCTGGCTGCATTAAACCGTCATAACGATCCGGATACCATTTATAAAACAAATATTGAACTGGTTGAAAAATTGGTTCGGGCGCTGGAGGCTGTCAACAGCAAAGCGAATGTACTATTCTCGTCTTCATCGCAGGAAGAGCGGAATAATGTATATGGCAAAAGCAAAAAGGCGGGCAGGGAATTATTTGCTGCCTGGGCCAAGCGTTCAGGTGGAAAATTTACCGGTATGGTGATCCCGAATGTTTTCGGGCCTTTTGGTAATCCCTATTACAATTCTTTCATCGCTACTTTTTGTCATCAGCTAAGCCATAACGAAACTCCTAAGATTGAGGTTGATGGTGATGTGAAACTGATCTACGTAGGTGACCTGGCGAAAGCGATCATCCATGAGATCAGGAGCAACGCCGGAAATGACTTATTAATTGTTCCGCATACTGATGAAAAGAAGGTATCGGCGATTTTAAAACTTCTGGAAGGTTACAAAACCGACTACATGGATAATGGCATAATTCCTCAATTGAATGATCCGTTTGAAGTGAAGCTGTTCAATACCTTCCGCTGCTATATGGATATCAAAAACTATTTCCCTGTAAAGTTTAAGCAGCACATTGACCCAAGAGGCGCCTTTGTGGAAGTGATCCGGTTAAATGTAGGGGGACAAGTATCTTTTTCTACTACTGTGCCAAACATTACCAGGGGTAATCATTACCATACAAGAAAGATTGAACGCTTTGCAGTAATAAAAGGGAATGCACTGATCCAACTCAGAAGGATTGGAACTGATGAAGTGCTCGACTTTCACCTTTCCGGTGATGAACCTGCTTATGTAGATATGCCTGTATGGTATACTCATAACATCAAGAATACAGGCACTGAAGAACTGTATACTATATTCTGGATCAATGAGTTCTACGACCCGGCCGATCCGGATACTTATTTTGAAAACGTTTAGTTGAATATTAAAACATCTGCCTAATATTATATAATGAAATCGAGACTTAAAGTAATGACCGTGGTTGGTACACGGCCCGAAATAATAAGATTATCACGCGTAATGGCCGCGCTGGATCAGTCGGAAGCCATCGACCATATATTGGTACATACCGGCCAAAACTATGATTACGAACTGAACCAGATATTTTTTGATGACCTGGGCATACGTAAACCCGATCATTTTTTAAATGCTGCCGGTGCAACAGCTACGGAGACCGTCGGTCAGATACTGATCAAGATCGACCCGTTGCTGGAAAGCGAAAAACCTGATGCATTTTTGATACTGGGTGATACCAATAGCTGTCTTTGTGCTATACCGGCAAAAAAACGCCACATCCCCATATTTCATATGGAAGCTGGTAACCGTTGTTTCGATCAGCGCGTTCCGGAAGAAACCAACCGGAGGATAGTCGACCATATTGCCGACATGAACCTTACTTACAGTGATATCGCCCGTGAATATCTTTTACGCGAAGGTTTGCCTGCCGATAGGATCATCAAAACCGGCTCTCCAATGTTCGAGGTTTTAAATCACTACAAACCTGAGATTGAAAGATCAGGTGTTTTAAGTCGTTTGAACCTGGAAGAAGGTAAGTACTTTGTGGTTTCATCGCACCGCGAGGAGAATATCAATAGTGAAAAGAACTTCAATGGATTGATTGAAAGTTTAAATCATATTGCAGAAACATTCGGTTTCCCAATCATTGTGAGTACACATCCACGCACCAGGAATATGATTGAAGCTAAAAAAGTATCTGTAAGACCGGAAGTACAATTCTTAAAACCTTTGGGTTTTAACGATTATAATGCCTTGCAGATGAAATCATATGCTGTTTTATCCGACAGTGGCACCATATCTGAAGAGTCATCGATCCTAAACTTCAGGGCATTAAACATCCGTGATGCACACGAACGGCCCGAGGCAATGGAAGAAGCTTCAGTAATGATGGTGGGTTTGAATCCTGAACGCATTATGCAGGGTTTAACACAATTGCAATATCAAAAGACCGGTGAGGAACGGAATTTCAGGCGCGTGGCAGATTATTCAATGCCGAACGTTTCTGAGAAAATGGTCAGGATAATTTTAAGCTATACAGATTATGTTAAACGCGTGGTATGGAGTAAATTATAAATTTCTAATATAAAAACTAATCAGATAACTTAGCGTTATACAAGCAACCATACACAAAAGTTATGAAAAAGTTTCCCCTTACCCCGCTTAAAATGCTCGTATTACCATTGGTAATATCTGTATGTATTTCCGCAAAAGATTGTAATGCGCAATCCGGATTTCAAGTTAAACCTGTTCCCGCTCAATACAAACCGTCGGCCGATATGTTGTCTCCGTATCACCAAACGGCTGATGCAGAAAAGAGCACTGCATATGATCTGACTAAAAGCTTGCCGCAAGGTTATGTTACCGATGGTTCTGTAGATTATACCACTTATTTGCAACAAGGTATAAATACACATCCTAAAGTAGTGTTCCCTAATTTTCCGGTTCGTGTAAACAAAAGCGGTGTGGCATTGAAAAGCAACTCAACCGCTATTTTTGATACCAAATCGAAATTGATATTAGAACCAACAGACGCCGCCAATTATCAAATATTAACGCTTTACAATGTTCAGAATGTAAAAGTATATTTCCCTGTTCTGGTTGGCGACCGTAAAGATCATAAAGGCACTAAAGGTGAATGGGGGATGGGACTATATATCTCAGGCGCAACCAATGTTGATATCATCAACCCGGTTATATCCGATTGCTGGGGAGATGGAATTTACGTTGGAAGAACGAAGGAAACCTCTAAAGATATCCGCATTTTCTGCCCAGTATTGGACGATAACCGCAGGAATGGTATCTCCATAGTTTCCGCAGATGGTTTAACTATACGAAAGGCTTTTGTAAGTAATACCAATGGCACCGATCCGCAAGCAGGTATCGATTTTGAGCCAAATGGCAATGCAGATGTGTTAAGCAATATTTTGATTGACGCTCCTACAACTTTTAATAACGCAAAGATCGGTATCGCATTCTCTATTTATGCAATGCAAGGCCAGGTTGACAAAGATGCTAGTATCACTATCCGCAACCACGTAGATGATGGGTCAGACAATGCCTTTTTTTATTACGGTTTCAGAAATACGCTGGGTACCAATAATATGAATGGTCATATACAGGTTATTAATCCAAAATGGAAGAATAACAGAATGACATTCGTACGTATGGGGCATTCTGAGAAAGGGCCAAATATTGAATTCAGCCATGTTTCTGTATCAAGAAATGATGCAGAGCAGCCTGATTCATTAAGAAAGCTCAGAAGAAACTTCAGCAGCTCTAATGCTAAAATAAATTTTCAGTAATCTGCGTATAGCAAAAATATTATAGAATAGATCGTCAGCTTATATAAGGCTGACGATTTTATTTTAACCGTACCGGATATTCTTTAATAAGCTACTTTTACAGGAAATTGCCAGCCTATATGCTGGTGCACTAATTTGAAATTTGTTTAATGGGTAAAAAGCTTCTTTTTGTAGTAAATGTCGATTGGTTTTTTGTTTCGCACAGGCTGCCGCTGGCACTGGAGGCATTAAAAAGAAATTACGATGTTTACCTGGCTACCAAAGATACCGGATGTAAAAAACAACTAACCGAACATGGCATAAAGGTGATCGATATTGATTTTGAACGCTCAGGCAAGAATCCTGTTAAAGAGCTTTCACTCATCACTAAATTAACCAAAATATACAAAGAGATTAAACCGGATGTTATCCATCACATCACGCTAAAGCCATCCATTTATGGTACTATTGCAGCCCGTAAGGCTAAATCAAAGGCTAAGATCATAAATGCAGTGAGCGGATTGGGGTATACCTTTACAGATAACCGGCAATCTTTAAGCAAGGTATTTTTAAAGGGACTCTTAAAATGGGCTTTCAGCGATCAGAAATCAAATTTTATTTTTCAGAACCCGGACGACCAGTCTTTTTATAATCAGATGGGCTTTTTAAATGGGAAGAACTTTGTGATCATCAAAGGCTCGGGGGTAGACGAAAAAGAATTTAGCTTTTTTGCACCGGTAAAAAAAGAAAAGCTGGTAGTGGTACTACTTGCCAGGATGTTAAAAGACAAAGGCGTATTAGAGTATATAGAAGCAGCAAGGTCGTTAAAAAAAGAATTTGAAGGAAAAGTAGAATTCTGGCTGGTAGGTGGAATTGATGAGCATAACCCTGCGCATATTACTGAGCAAGAATTAAAAGACAAATGCGATCCCGGATATGTTAATTGGCTGGGACATCGGAGCGATGTAAAGAATATCTACGAACAATCAGACATCGTATGCCTGCCATCTTACAGGGAAGGTCTACCCAAATCACTGATAGAAGCTATGGCAATAGGGCGCCCCATAGTGACAACAGATGCAATAGGCTGCCGGGAATGTGTGGATGAAGGTATCAATGGCTATAAGGTGCCTGTAAAAGATCATCAGCAGTTAGGCGCACGAATAAAGGAACTGTTACTGGATGAGGACTTAAGATTGAAAATGGGAAAAGCCTCGAGAGATAAAATGGTAAACGAGTTCTCACTAAAAGAAGTGGTGGCACAAACATTTAAGTTGTATGAAGACTAATGTTTTAATCACCGGCTCAACCGGCTTTGTTGGTCAGAATTTGTTGCAATATCTTGATGATAGTTGCCGGATTTCAACCTTATCGCGGGCTGATCTGCAAACCATTTCTGTGGAGGGATTAAACTCAATAGATACCGTTATTCATTTGGCAGGCAAAGCACATGATCTAAAAAAGTCCTCCAAACCTGAGGAATATTATAAAGTGAACTTTGAACTTACCCGCAAGCTGTACTATGCGTTCCTTAAGTCATCAGCAAAAAAGTTCATTTTCATCAGCTCAGTGAAGGCAGCGGCTGATTCGGTTACGGGAATTCTTACTGAGAACGACAAAGCCAACCCGCAAACTGATTATGGTAAATCAAAATTGATGGCTGAGGAATATATACAAGCGCAGTCTTTGCCAGAGGGAAAATCGTATTATATAATTCGCCCATGCATGATCCATGGTCCGGGTAATAAAGGCAATCTTAACTTGCTATACAAATTTGTAAAAAAGGGTATCCCTTATCCACTGGCAGGTTTTGAGAACCGCAGATCATTTTTAAGTGTCGAAAATCTTTGTTTTGTAATAAAGGAGCTGATTCAGCACGACGAAATATCCAAAGGGACATACCAGGTTGCTGACGACGAACCATTATCCACCAACCAGGTTGTTACGCTACTAGCCGGCGCGATTGGGGTAAAACCAAAACTGTGGAAGATCAGCCCGAAACTGATTGGATTTTTAGCCAAATGCGGTGATGTGCTGCATCTGCCATTAACTACTGAACGTTTGCATAAACTTACCGAAAGCTATATTGTTAGTAACAGTAAAATAAAGCAGGCTCTGAATAAGAAGCTACCACTTACAACAGTAGAAGGTTTGACAATTACTGCTAAATCATTTAACAAGGCTTAGCAGCCAATATATAATTACGAATTTCAAAAGGCTTTACTATTTTTATACCATGGAAGAACAAAATGAGAATCAGCTGAATATTGAACTTTCTGAAGAGATAGCAGAAGGGGTTTATTCAAACCTGGCAATTATAACTCACTCCAACTCAGAGTTTGTAATGGATTTTATCCGCGTGATGCCTGGGGTGCCCAAGGCAAAAGTCAAATCGCGTATTATTCTGACTCCTGAACATGCTAAACGTCTTGCAACAGCCCTGCAGGATAATATCGAAAAATTTGAAAATGCGAATGGTCGTATCAAAATTCAATCTGAACCAACCGGTTTCCCAATGAATTTTGGGGGTACAATGGGGCAAGCTTAATATTATTAATAATATTTTATTTAGTAATAATATATATTGTGCAATTTGTCGGAGAAATTGATCTTAACGATTAGTTTAAAGATATAAAAACAGATTTTCTTCAGAATTCCCGCTTAGATTTAATGTAATATTTAATTTTTTAAGATAATATAAAACAATTTTCGCTGTTAAATGTAGTGATATATAACACAACCCGTTCATTCACTAATTTAATACGAAATATTGTTTCTTATGAGTTTTGAACCCATATACAGTTATATATCTGAAAAAAATATCGAAATAGTTAACCCCGCTGTCCCACAACATAATGCCGTATTGGATGCAGCACTATCATCTAAGAATACCATTGGTGAAATGAATAAAGTTACTGACGCATCAAAGAATGTCCTGCAGTTTTTGTGCTTTAATTCACCATATGGCGGCAGTTTCTTCCAGTCTTTATTGATGCTTGAGCAGAAGTTAAACCAGGATGATATCGATATGGTGTACCTGTTTCACATGGACACTTCGCATTACGACTGGATTCAGGACCTCATTAATCAGGGAAAGAAAATATATTTTTTAAGCGGTAATTTTTCGAAAGATATCTTCTACATAAGGGATCTGCTCGTAAAACATAATATTAAATATATACATGCCCACTTTGCGGGACTTAAATACCTGTTTTTACTGAATGTTGCCAGCAAGTTATATAGTAAGCAAACATTTATAGTAAGGCATCTCCGTAACCACGACAAACCCAGAGGCTTTTTTGGAGAGAGCATAAGGAAGATGTTAAACAAGGTTGATTTGTATATCGGGTGCAGCGAATCGGTAGCTGTTGAATACAAAAAGAACTTTAAAATTGAGGACAAAAAGATCACTCACGTTACCAACGCAATCAACTTCAACAGGTTAAACAAGTTTGATAAGCTTCAACGGGCCGATTATCGTATAAGCCCCGACACCAAGGTGTTTTTATTGTTTGGGTTTGATTATTATCGTAAAGGAGTCGACGTAGTTCTTGAAGCGATGGATCGTTTAGTGCAGGAAGGCCACGACGTTTGTTTGCTGCTAAGCTTATCTACCAATAAAGAGGTGATAGAAGCCCGGATTAAAGATCGTTTTTCTAAAATGCCCGATTGGTTAAGGGTACTTAGCCCGCGTGAGGATATTGCTTCCTATTATCTTTTAAGCAATTACTTTATATCTGCCTCCCGCGAAGAAGGTTTCTGCAACGCTTTGGTAGAAGCTGCCTATTGTGAAAGACCTATCATAAGCAGTGACATCCCCGGACAAGGCTCATTGAATATTCCTCATACTTATAAATTCACTTCCGAAAACATTGCCGAACTAAAAGATGCAATGATTGCGCTTATGTCGCTAACCGATGAACAAAAAAACTGGATTGTATCCGAACAAAAGGAATATGTAATTAAGAATTTTGATCTGGATACATGGGCAGAGCAGATTACTGACGTTTACAGGAATCTTAACTGATAATCTCAAAATTTGGTTTGTATCTCACATTAAGCATGCTCTTTAAGTCTGTTGCCGGATACCAGGCTGTTTAGTCTAATTTTTTAATTATTTTTACGTCGCAAATAATTACCTGTTCGTTGTGGAAAAAAATTCAAAGATCTATATAGCGGGCCATCGTGGCATGGTTGGTTCGGCAATATACCGTAAGCTTCAAAAAGAAGGATATAATAATATAATCACCCGTTCGTCATCCGAACTCGATTTACGTACACAAAGCGACGTAGAAGAGTTTTTTGAGCAGGAGAAACCAGAATATGTTTTCCTGGCTGCAGCTAAGGTTGGTGGCATTGTTGCTAATAATACCTATCGCGCTGATTTTTTGTATGAGAACCTTCAGATACAGAATAACATCATTCATTCATCATACCTAAATGATGTGAAAAAACTGATGTTTTTGGGTTCAAGTTGTATATATCCAAAACTGGCACCACAACCATTGAAAGAGGATTATTTGCTTACCGGTCCGCTGGAACCAACGAACGAGCCTTATGCAATTGCAAAAATAGCCGGTATTAAAATGTGCGATGCCTATCGTTCACAATATGGTTGCAACTATATATCGGTAATGCCAACCAATTTGTACGGTTACAATGATAATTATCATCCGCAAAATTCACACGTATTGCCCGCTTTGATACGCCGTTTCCATGAGGCGAAAATTAATAATACACCGGAAGTAACTATCTGGGGAACAGGAACACCGAAGCGCGAATTCTTATTTGCAGATGATCTGGCCGAAGCTTGTTATTACCTGATGCAGAATTATAACGAAGAGGGTTTAGTAAATATCGGCACTGGTGAGGATATTTCTATAAAAGATCTGGCTTTGCTGATAAAAGATATTATTGGGTACGAAGGTGAAATAAAATTTGACACCTCGAAGCCTGATGGCACCCCACGTAAACTGATGGATGTTTCCAAATTACATAGCAAAGGCTGGCACCATAAAATTGCGTTAGGAGACGGTATAAAGCTGGCTTATGAAGACTTTTTGGCGCATCAGGCCAACCTGGTTTCTAATTGATCATCTGCAGGAATAATAAAACGGATCATGACAATCGAATCCACACCCCTTAAGGGTTGTCTCATAATAAAACCAAGCATTTTTGGCGATGAACGCGGTTATTTTTTCGAAAGCTTTAACCAGGAAAAATTCAGGGCATTGACAGGAATTGATACCCATTTTGTGCAAGATAATCAGTCATACTCAACCAAAGGAGTATTAAGAGGTTTACACTTGCAAAAAGGTGCATCCGCACAATCAAAACTGGTTAGAGTGGCTAAAGGTGAGGTATTGGATGTTGCAGTTGATCTGCGCCCAAACTCAAAAACCTATGGCAAACATTTTAGCATCAAACTTTCGGACGACAATAATCTGCAATTGTATATTCCGCGTGGATTTGCGCATGGCTTTGTGGTATTAAGTGGTGATGCCATATTCCAGTACAAATGCGATAACTATTATGATAAGGCGGCCGAAGCGGGCATATACTATGCCGACCCCGATCTGGCCATCGACTGGATATTGCCTTATGAACAATTGATTGTATCGCCGAAAGATCTTGAACTGCCTGCTATGTCGGCAATGGGGACAATCGGCTTTTAACTATATCTGATGAGTAATATTGTAGTTTTTGGTGCCTCGGGCCAGTTAGGAACATGCTTAAAGACACTTGCAAATACCCAGGGGCTAACAAACATATTTTTCCCGCCTGAAAACGAAGCCAATATCCTGGATAAAGAAGCGCTGAAGAAAATATTTGATACTTATCAACCCGCATGGTGCATCAACTGCGCCGCATATACTGCCGTTGATAAAGCAGAAGACGAAATTGATCTTGCCCGCAAAATAAATAAAACAGGAGCGGAGAACCTGAGTGATCTGTGTAAAGAGTATAACTCTGTTTTTATTCATACCTCTACAGACTTTGTATTTAAGGGTGATAAAGCAACACCGCTGGATGAAGAAGATATAGCCGAACCTATCAATATTTACGGCTTAACCAAGCTGGAAGGCGAGCAGGCTGTAATTGATAAACTAGAGAAATATTTCATCCTTCGCACCAGCTGGCTTTACTCTGAATACGGCAACAATTTTGTTAAAACCATGCTGCGTTTGGGTATCGAGCGGGATGAATTAAAGGTAATTGCTGACCAGGTAGGAACACCGACTTATGCTATGGATCTGGCTGAAATTATTCTTCATATTATATCAGGCAACAGCGCAGCCTACGGTTTATATCACTACAGTAATGAAGGCGTTGCTTCATGGTATGATTTTGCCAAAGCTATATTTGATATATCTGGAACGAAAGTAAAAACGCTTCCGATAAAAACATCAGAATATCCTACACGCGCCGTGCGCCCGGCTTATTCGGTGATGAGTAAGGCTAAAATCAAACAAACTTTTAATATCGAAATTCCATATTGGCGCGATAGTTTAATAACTTGTATCAGTAAACTTTAATCTACTTATGAAAGGTATCATATTGGCCGGAGGTTCAGGCACCAGGCTTTTTCCCATAACAAAAGCTATCAGCAAGCAGTTAATGCCGATATACGACAAGCCGATGATCTATTATCCCTTATCGGTATTAATGATGGCCGACATCCGTGAGATACTGATCATTACTACGCCTGAGGATAGCGACAGCTTTAAGAGATTATTGGGCGATGGGCATGAGCTGGGTTGCCATTTTGAGTATGCCGTTCAGGCTGTTCCAAACGGGTTGGCGCAGGCCTTTGTGATAGGTGAACAGTTTGTTGGCGATGATAAGGTAGCATTGATACTGGGCGATAACATCTTCTATGGTACAGGTTTCGATAAATTGATCCAGAGCTTTAACGATGTAGACGGCGCCGCCATATTTGCTTATAAGGTATCCGATCCTGAAAGATATGGCGTAGTAGAATTTGATGAGCATTTTACAGCTCTATCTATCGAGGAAAAACCATTAAAGCCAAAATCATCTTATGCAGTTCCCGGACTGTATTTTTATGACAACGAGGTGGTACATATTGCTAAAAATATAAAGCCATCTGCACGCGGAGAATACGAGATCACCGACGTAAACCGTGCTTACCTGGAGAAAAAAAGGCTGCACGTAGGCGTAATGGACCGTGGCACCGCCTGGCTGGATACGGGTACTTTTGATTCGCTAAGCGATGCAACTGAGTTCGTTCGCGTAATAGAAAAACGCCAGGATACCAAGATAGGCTGTATCGAAGAAGTAGCCTATCGTCATGGCTTCATTGATAAAGAACAGTTAAAGGTGCTGGCAGAAAAATACATTAAGAGCGGGTATGGAATGTATCTGAAAAACTTACTACAATAAGTATTTCAGATACATTCATCCAATATTTCAAAGGAAGCTTAACTGGTAAAAAGCGTCTCGTTATTCAGCGACTTTTCAATCATTTTTTTTGTGATCTGCACGATCTTGCTGCCGTCTTTTCCTTCAATGCCATTGGTTGCACACCAGTTTGTTGATGCTACGTTAACTACCGTTCCTGATTGGGCTGTTTTCTTAAACACGATAAATGTCCCCAATCCTTTATTACCCCAGTTGATCGCAAAATCATAACCAAGCAATTCAATTTTATAGAAGTTTAATTTCGAGTTATCAATAACCGGTACTTCCGTCGAGCCAGGCTGGATCATTTTAACCACTGGTGCGCCATCGTATTCAAGAGTCGGCAAGTTCAAAATTTCGCCATTTCTTAACCCTGTACCTTCAAATAACGGCGATTTTTCATTTACAATTTTGTATCCATTAAAGCCGTTAGGCAATTTATTCCCATATCCCCCGCCATCGAAATCAGCGCCAATGCTGGTTATGACCGGATATTGCAATTGAGGGTTTGACCAGAAAATAGTACTGTAGATCGTGTCGCCCAGCGGGTCGAGCTTTTTATCCTTATAACATATCATTAAGTCTTTGGCGGAGTTATATCTGACCTGGAAATACATGGTATTACCCGATAATATCAGCACATTTTTTCCGGATGCAATAAACTTATCAATATTCAATCGTGCTTCCCTGGTCCAATATTCACTATGACCTGCCAGTATAATGATTTTAGTGTCCTGTATCTCTGTATAATCATCCAGGTCGGGGTCTGAGATGAATCTCATGTCATAAGGCTGATTGCATGCCCATCTTAAAAAGCCGGAAGTATAATCCGCAGCGCCCCATGTTGAACGCGCATAAGATGCAACAGTACTTCTGGCGTTATCAGGTTTATATAAGCTTTTGCCGCCCTGTATATTATAAGCATTGTCTGTATTGCTCGGATAAACAACAGTGATATCGTTATTTTTTGTCTTGCTTTTACAGATGATCGAACAAATCACTGTACCATCAGCAATAAACCGGTATACCCCGCTTTTAAGACTTTCCGGAAGTTGCATGGTAACAGTTGGTTTATAACCAGATCCATTTAACCACGGCTTTAAACTGCTATTTGCCTGGGTGGTAATTGCTTTGTTGATACGAAGCACTACCTTTTCGGCAGCATCCGTAAAAGTTATTAATTGGTTGCTACTGATAGCTCCTGAAATATATAAAGTAACAGTATCCCCGGGATAATAAGTTAATTTATCCGAATAGCATTTAATGATTTTAGCGATAAAGTCAGGCTCAGGCATTAAACCCGATGCGGTTTCGGTAGCAGAATATTGACCAAGATAATCGCTTGATACCACGGGAGGTACCGGGGTGGTAACTATGGGATTAGAACCGGGAGCTACTGATTCTTTTTTACATCTGGAAAAGGCAAAAAGCAGTAACAGGGAACCTAAGAAGTTCCTTCTTTTAATAGGGGTACTCATATGTGATAAAATATATTAAGCTAAATTCTGCCGCAAAATAATATTGGCTATATTTTCTTAAAGTTTAAATAATATTAATTAAATAAATGAAATAGTATAATTTGCCTGTAAAATCGGCGGTTATAATTAAATATTACGTAGGGAAGACTATAAGCGCTACAATAAGAGAAAAATATTCACTAATTTTTTAGTTCTGTGTATGAGGCACTTAGGCTTTGAGTATGGATTCCACGAGATTCTCTGAGGAGGCATCCAGCCATTTTATGTCCTTATCCTTCCTAAACCAGGTGAGCTGGCGTTTTGCAAAGCGGCGGGTATTTTGTTTGATCAGGCTGATAGCGGTATCCAGGTCCGTTTTATTATCGAAGTAGTCAAATAGCTCACTGTAGCCAACGGTGTTTAATGCATTCAAGTGCTGGTATGGCAAAAGTGAGCGTACTTCTTCCACCAGGCCATGCTTAATCATTATATCCACACGCTTATTAATGCGGTCATATAATATCTCTCTTGGTAAATTCAAAGCAATTTTAATACTTTCAAAAGAGCGTGGATTGATGTTAGCCTTCCGGTAAGATGAAAAAGGCCTGCCTGTTGCCTCAAATACTTCCAATGCCCTTATCAATCTTTGGGAGTTATTCAGATCGACCTGGTTATAATAATCCGGGTCAGCTTCTTTAAGTTTACCTTGAAGAGATTCAATGCCTTTTTCTGCAAGTTCCTGGTTGAGTTTTTCCCTGATTTCAGGATCAGCAGTTGGCAGATCATCAAAACCCTGGGTTACGGCTTGTATAAATAAACCCGATCCGCCTACCATTATTACCTGGTCGTGTGTTTTAAAAAGCTTATCCAATAACTGAAGAGCCTCCTTCTCAAAATCACCAACCGTAAAGTTCTCTGTTATGGAATGAGAATCGATAAAATGATGTTTGGCTTGCGCTAGCTCTTCTGCATCAGGTTTGGCAGTGCCGATGGACATTTCGCGATAGAATTGGCGTGAGTCCGCAGAGATGATCTCCGTGTTTAATTGCTGTGCCAGTTTTATAGCAGCAGCAGTTTTACCTACAGCCGTAGGCCCTGCAATTACAATAAGCTTTTTGGGAGATGATTGACTCATGGTTCATACAATAAACAAGTGCTATTAACTATGAACCATGAGCTATAAGCCACGATTAATAATCATCATTGTGCTGGTGCTGGCCTTCGTCTTCAAAGCCTTCATTGTCAGAAAATTCGCTGCCGAATTCATCTTCTTCTTCACTTTCCCCGCCTTCGCTGTGTTCGTCTACCTCTAATTCATCCTCGGTATCAAGAACTTCAGAAAAGCCTTCTTCAGCATCTTCAGCGTTGTATTCCATCTCGTTCAGGAAATCGAAATCTTCATTGGCAGGGGGCAAAGTGGTTGGGTTGAATACGTTGCCAAATTGTTTTGGCGCTTCTCCACTGGCCCTTACCACGGCAGGATAATTAGTGCCGGGTGTTTCATCCAGTAATATCTTCAATAGTTCGATGTGAAAATCGAACGGGCGGTCGAAATTAAAAGTGTAATAGAATTTTTGATGTGGGTCGTCTATCCTGCTGCTCAGCTTTACCTTATCCATCAGTACAATACCGCGGTCAATTCTGCGTTGATTAGGCATAAAGGTAATCTCTTCGCCCTTTATCCATTGGTCATTGCTCACATAGAAGGAAGACGGATATTCGCATTTATAGCCAATTGCCTGGTGAATTGCACGATGAAAGTCTTCGAAAGTTTGAGTGGATTTGATATCTATCTCTCTAACCACGTCATCGTAGTCTTCAAAAGAAACCCGAAATCTGTATACTGCCATTTTTGTTTGTAGAATTTTACAAAAGTAAGTGTTTTAAGTTAAAATGTGTTCGCCACAACTTTTAAGCCAATTTCTGCGCCTTTTTTAATTGTGTAGTCGAGAGCCGCCTCGCGCGAGTTTGGAATCTCGCCCTCCAGTATCGCTTCGCGTATCTGATTTTTGATAATTCCCACTTCGCGGCCCTCTTTAATACCGAACAGATGCATAATGTCGAGGCCGGTAACGGGCGGCTGCCAGTTGCGTATTTTGTCACGCTCCTCAACATCTTTTAATTTTTGCTGAACCAGCTCAAAGTTGTTTCGGTACTTCTTTATTTTGTATTCATTTTTTGTCGTTATGTCTGCTTTACACAACAACATCAATGACTCGATGTCATCACCTGCATCAAATAATAACCTGCGGACTGCCGAGTCAGTTACCACTTCCTGCGCCAGAACAATAGGCCGCAAATGAAGCTGCACCATTTTTTGAACGAACTTCATTTTCTCATTCAGCGGCAATTTCATCGTAGCGAATATTTTCGGCACCATACGCGCGCCTTTATCCTCATGGCCATGAAAAGTCCAGCCATGGCCTGATTCAAAACGCTTGGTTGCAGGCTTGGCGATATCATGTAATATTGCGGCCCACCTCAGCCAAAGGTCATTGGTAGTGGCGGAAATGTTATCCAATACTTGTAGGGTATGATAAAAGTTGTCCTTATGACCTTTGCCATCGATATAATCGACTCCATAAAGATTGGCCATCAAAGGAAATATCTTATGCAATAGCCCCGTATCAAACAGGTAAATAAAGCCTACAGATGGTTTAGCTGACAGAATGATCTTATTCAGTTCTTCAGTAATACGTTCCTGAGATATGATCTCAATGCGCTCAACATTTTGTTTGATCGCCTCAATAGCTATTGGGTCTATCGTAAAACTTAATTGCGATGCAAAACGGATAGCCCGTAACATACGGAGCGGATCATCCGAAAATGTCTCTACCGGGTCAAGCGGTGTTTTGATGAGCTTCTGTTCCATATCCTTTACACCACCGAAAGGGTCGAGTAACTCGCCAAACTGGTCCGGATGTAGGGCAATAGCCAGCGCGTTGATGGTAAAATCGCGACGCTTCTGATCATCATCCAGTGTGCCGTTTTCAACAATAGGTTTGCGGGAATGAGCACGATAGGATTCTTTACGGGCACCTACAAATTCTATTTCGATATCCCTGTACTTCAGCATCGCCGTACCGAAATTTTTGAATACCGATAGCTTAACCTTCAACTTCTGCGCCACCTTTTCTGCAAATTCAATTCCATTACCAATGATAACAATATCGATATCTTTTGACGGACGGTTTAACAGCAGATCGCGCACGAAACCACCTATCACGTAAGCATGCACGTTTTGCTCAGCAGCAATACCGCTTACTATAGAAAACAAAGGATGTTTAAGGTGTTGTTTCATGCGATGGTATGCTTTGCGGGGTTCAAAGCATAAATTATTTCGGTACAAAAATCGTAATTAGAAAACCTAAACCATAATAAAATTAACGGCGGATAAATTCAAACTGCCCGTCGGGGTTAAGGCGCATAATGGTGGACGGTTTTTTCTTTTCGGTATCATGCTGTTCGAGGTCCACCACATAATCCACGCCATCGATAATTTCCTGGTCAATTTCATCAAAAGTTTGTGGGGATGGTTTGCCGCTGATGTTCGCCGAGGTAGATACCAGAGGTTTGCGTAACCGCTGTATCAACTGTTGGCAAAAATCATGTTTAGCTACTCTAATACCTACACTTCCATCAGCAGCAATCAAAGCGGGAGAAATGTTCTTTGCCCCCGGCATTACCAGCGTGAGCGGGTTCTCAGCATATTCGATCAGGTCATAAGCAATAGAAGGCACTTCCTGAATATAACTTTCCAGTTTGTTTTCGCTGTCCAGCAAGATGATCATGCTTTTTGCTTCGTCCCGTTGTTTCAGGGCGAATATCTTTTTGATGGCCTCCGTATTGGTAGCATCACAACCAATCCCCCAGATAGTATCAGTAGGATAGAGGATAATACCGCCCTCCTGGATCACTTTTAAAGCTTTGGCAACTTCTTCCTTCAGCATGTTATAAATATAAGCTTAACGCGTTTATAATCTTAATTTCGTCTATCAATTGCATACACTTAGGTATGCCGTATAGTTTGCAGGTATTGCGTACGCAAGGCTCACATTCCAGTTTGCCTGCGCGGATCACTTTTAAATTCTCTCTATTATAAGGTGCGGTATTCAATTCATTCCCTGCTCCAAATAAAACTATAGTAGGCACTCCCAAACTGTTGGCCAGGTGCGCCGGACCTGAATCGGTGGTCAATACTGCCTTTGATGAAGCCATCAATTCACATAGTCCTGCAAGACTTGTTTTGCCGGCATAATTCTCAATCTTGTCGTTTGTTGTGCCGCTAAGTAATTCATCAACATAAGCCTTCTCTTTCGGAGAACCGACGATCACAAACTTTGTGTTTTTAAAGGTATTGGTCAGTGTATTGATTAATTGTTGCCCTTTATCAATCGGCATCCGGCGTGATACAGCCTCCGAATTAAAGTTCAATACAACCTGACTGCTATTGCGTACAGTTGTTTTAGCCTGAAGCCTGACTTCCCGCTCTGTGATCTTTTTACCAGTGAATTGCTCTAATAATGATACATACTCATCTGTACGATGCAGGTTGGCAGGCTTTTTATAAGTGTTGGTCATCAAAAAGAACCGCCCTTCCTTACCAAACCCGATCCGCTTTTTTGCTTTGATTGCCCAGCCCATTACTGCTGATGAAAGTGAATCAGGCAGGCAGAAAAACAAATCATATCTTTCAGCTTGCAATGTTTTGCCAAACCGATAAACTCCTGCTAATCCCGGATATTCCTGCTTGGAAAACAAATGAACCTGGTTAAGTCCCGGAATGAGCGATGCAATTCCACCCAATTCCTTTTTGATGATCACATCAATCTGTGCATCAGGATAAGATTGCCTTACTGCACCGACAAATGCAGTGCTCATCACCACATCGCCGAGCCAGTTAGGGAGCCTGATTAATATCTTCATTTTTGGAGATATGAGATTTGAGATGTGAGATATGAGAAAGCTAATCTAAGGCTTTGCATTGTTCAATCTTTAATAAATAGTAATCTCATATCTCAAATCTCACGTCTCAAATCTAAACTAAACCGCCACATTATTATCTCTCAGGGCATCATTCAGTGAGGTCTTTTTATCGGTGGATTCTTTTCTTTTGCCGATGATCAGCGCGCATGGCACCTGGAATTCACCTGCGGGGAATTTTTTGGTATAAGAGCCCGGGATCACCACTGATCTTTCTGGCACGCGGCCTTTATATTCAACTTTATCTGCGTGCGTAACATCGATAATTTTGGTTGACGCAGTAAGCACCACGTTTGCGCCCAATACAACTTCCTTTTCTAAATGCACACCTTCAACTACAATGGCACGTGAACCCAGGAAGCAGTTATCTTCAATAATAACGGGGGCAGCCTGAACCGGTTCCAATACACCGCCAATGCCTACACCACCACTCAAATGGCAATGTTTGCCTATTTGCGCACATGAGCCTACGGTAGCCCAGGTATCAACCATAGTCCCTTCATCAACATAAGCACCGATATTTACATAAGACGGCATCAGGATAACACCTTTAGCAAGATGTGCGCCGTAGCGTGCAATAGCATGAGGAACAACACGTACACCACGCTTTTTGTAATCGGTTTTCAATTTCATTTTATCATGAAAAACAAACGGGCCGACTTCAATTTCTTCCATTTGCCTGATCGGGAAATAAAGGATAACGGCCTTTTTTACCCAATCATGCGTATGCCAGCGGTGACCTACTAATTCGGCAACACGCATTTCGCCGCGGTCTAATCGTTGTATAACTGTTTCAATGGCGGTGGTATAATCATGGTTCCCCAAAAGGGTTCTGTCTTCCCAAGCCTCTTCAATAAGTTTCTTTAGATTTTGCATTATGTGATATAAACTTTTGACAAATTAAAGGATTTTATAGGAGAAATGTTTACCTATAGATGTAGTATATGTAAGTATAACAAACCGTATATCTATATGTTTAATTAACCCGGTCTTAACGAAGTTTTTACCTTTGTGTAAATATTAATGGAGTAATAGCTTCTGAAGTTTTAAAGAAATGCCTGAAAAAGAGAAATTAAGGATCGATAAATATTTGTGGGCGATACGGATATTCAAAACACGTTCATTGGCAACCGAAGCCTGCAAAGCAGGACGTGTAAAGCTTGACGGCCAGAATATCAAACCGGCTCATGAAGTAAAAGTGGGAGAGGTGTACCTTGTATCTAAAGGGCCAGAACGTAAAATAATAAGGGTACTTGGATTATTAGAAAACCGCATGGATGCCAAAAGTGTCGCAGGTTTTTATGCTGATGAAACACCTGTTGAGATGACACATGCATTTAAATCGATGTTTAACGCTCCGGTGCTAAAACGCGACCGCGGAACAGGCCGCCCAACCAAGCGCGAACGACGCGAAATTGATGACATGCACGATAATTTCTTTGATACCAAAGAAGAGTAAGCGGAAACCACTAATGACCGAATCTTGATGTTAACGAAAAATAATTGCATCTTTGCAGCATTTTTGGGAGCCTATGGTACCCATATACCAAATTGAAAAACTGTATTGATTGACATTCTGCAACATATCAAATCAAAAAAGGCTGCCAGGCTAAGTTTGTTTAATCCCTCAGCCTTTATTGTATGATCTACGGAATAATAGCAATTCTCTTTTTTGCGGGCATGTTATTATACTTCCCAATCGCAGATCATTATAACATTATCGATCACCCTAACGAGCGTAGCTCACACAGTGTTATCACCATCCGTGGAGGCGGGGTAATCTTTCTTTTTGCTGCTTTAGCTGCCGTGATCATGCATTCTGCTTACTGGTTACCTGTAGTGGCGCTTTTTATGGTAGGGATAATCAGCTTTATTGATGACCGGATAACGCTGTCAAGCAAAATAAGGATCCTGGTGCATTTAGCAGCAACAACCTTGTTTTTTATCTACCTGGGCGTTTTCTCACGACCGGTTTATGAATCCCTCTTTCTATATTTTGTTGTTATAGGCACGATCAATGCCTACAACTTTATGGATGGCATAAATGGCATAACCGGCTGCTATAGCTTAGTAGTATTAGCCGGATTGCAGTATGTTAACCTGAAACTGGGCTTTATTGATAAAGATATGATCTGGCTGCCTATGATAGCCTGCGGAGTTTTTCTTTATTTCAACCTTCGTAAAAAGGCCAGGTGTTTTGCCGGAGATGTTGGCAGTATCACTATTGCCTTTTGGATCGTAATGTTATTAATCAAATTGATATTGGTGACAAATAATTGGTCATATATTTTATTCCTGTCTGTATATGGCACGGATTCGGTATTGACGATAATGCATCGTATCTGGCTGAAACAGAACGTTTTTAAGCCACATCGACTGCACCTGTATCAAATTATGGTTAATGAACGTAAAACGCCTCACCTGTGGGTATCATTTGGATATATGCTGCTACAGGGCGGTATAATTTTTTTTATTGTAAATAACAGAAGCTTTACTGCTACAGGTTTATTTGCGGTTATTCTAATACCCCTGATATTAATGTATTTAATATTAAAAATTGCGTTAATGAAAAAAATAAGTATCTGATACTATGCGATTAAACCATCATATAGGTTTTTTTGTCATAAGAACTAAAACTTTTTGCCTTGAGGGTTTGTTTTGTTGTCGGATATGAGTTATAGGGCATATTAACGCAAGCAAGTATTGTAACAATAATGTTTAACAACGCATCTGAAAAACCGGGGTATTTTTAATAAAATTGCATTTTTATTTTCTCCCCTATTATGTTTCAACTGGTGCATTTTTTGCGTATTTAAAAAATATTAGCTATAATTATATCATCTACTCATCTACTAACATCATTTTATGAAAAAATACCTACTCTTTTCTAAGGTCGTGCCGCGGTGGTTAATTATGCTTGTTGATCTCTCGATTGTGGCCTGGTCTTTTTCCACGTCTTATTTTATTGTAGAACGATTCGAGTTTATCAATATCCTTCGCGGTTACTTCTTCATTTATACAGGATTATACAGTGCCCTTGCAGCTATGGTAATGTATGCTATGCGTATACATATCGGGCTGATCCGTTATTCCAACACGCGTGATATGTTGCGTATTTTCGGTTCGGCATTTGTAGCGAGTTTGCTTTACCTGGTGGTTATTAACACTTGGCTGGTACATGTGATCCATGTCGACCTGGTTACGCTCAACCTGGTGCTTTTGATCAACTTTTCAGTATCGAGCACTTTGCTGATCCTGTTAAGAACCACAGTAAAAAGCGTTTTCTTTTATCTGACAAATAACACTAATGCCAAAAAAACTATTGTATTGATTTATGGGTCGGATAATAATGCGGTACTTGTAAAACAAGCTTTAGAGGCCAGTGCGAATACTAACTTCTGTGTAGTTGGTTTTGTGGATGATGGCAGCAAAAAGATAGATAAAGAAATTCAGCAGGTAAGGGTATATCATATTGATAAGCTTGGTAAACTAAAGGAAAAATATAATGTAGACAAGCTCATCATCATGAATCATAATCTTGATGAGCAAACTAAAAAGTCGGCCCTTGAAAACTGCCTTGCGCTGGGTATACAAGTTTTAACCGTACCTCCATCAGACCAGTGGATATATGGCAAGCTTAATCCGCAGCAGATCAAAGATCTTAAGATTGAGGATTTGCTGCAGCGTAAACCGATTAAAATCGATAATACACGCATTTCGGAAGATTTGCATGGAAAACGCGTACTGGTTACAGGCGCAGCAGGTTCTATCGGGTCAGAAATTGTAAACCAGGTGCTGAGTTATAAGCCGGCCATGGTTATTTTGTGCGATCAGGCTGAATCGCCTTTGCACGAAATCAAACTGGAGGTAGAGGAAAAATTCCCGAACGTACCTACGACTATTTTTATAGCCGATATTAGGAACCTGCAGAGAATGCACAAGCTGTTCTCTGATTATCGCCCTGAAGTTGTTTTCCATGCCGCAGCGTACAAACACGTACCAATGATGGAAGAAAACCCATCAGAAGCAGTATTGGCGAACGTATTGGGTACCAAGCATGTGGCTGACCTTTCGGTTGCCTTTGGTACTGAAAAATTCGTGATGGTATCGACTGACAAAGCGGTTAACCCGTCAAACGTAATGGGTACCACCAAGCGCATTGCCGAAATATATATACAAGCGTTGAAGGATAACCCAATTAATAATAAGTCAGGCGTTCAGCCAACCCGTTTTGTGACTACCCGCTTTGGAAATGTATTGGGTTCAAATGGCTCAGTTATTCCACGTTTCAGGGCGCAGATACAAAAAGGCGGTCCGATTACGGTAACCCATCCTGAGATCACCCGTTATTTCATGACCATACCTGAGGCTGTTCAGCTGGTGCTGGAAGCCGGTACCATGGGTACTGGTGGCGAAATATTCATTTTTGATATGGGGCAACCTGTGAAAATTACGGATCTGGCATTGAAGATGATCAAACTGGCCGGTCTGCAGCCTGATAAAGATATCAAGATTGTTTATACCGGTTTAAGGCCAGGTGAAAAGCTGTACGAGGAACTGCTAAATGCAGGCGAACGTACGATGCCTACTCATCACCCTAAGATCAAGATTGCCCAGGTAATAACTTATCCTTATGAGGCTGTTGCTGCTGACATTGAGGAATTGCTCGAGCTAAATAAAGGCCAGGATGATGAAGCCATTGTGAACAAAATGAAAGAGATCGTTCCGGAATTTATCAGCAAAAATTCTCAGTATGAATACCTGGATAATAATGACGGAGATATCGAAGTAATTGAGGCGCTTGCGAGCTGATATTACTACTCTTAAAATAATAAAAGGCGTTCTGACTATCAGAACGCCTTTTTTATGATTAAACCCTAATGTCATACTGAATTTATTTTAGCACCCGCAGGACATTCACGCTTGCTTGGTGTGCGATTTGCCAATAGTAGACCTGTCTATCTTATACCTTGCAGATGGGGTGCCGAAATAAATTCGGCATGACTTTTTTACTAAATCAATAACCTATCTTCGATCCGGAATCGACCCAGAGTCTGAATGCTGATATCGCCTCATCACGTAAAAGCTGAATGATCTGTAATTTACGCTGATTCATTGGTCGCTCAAGTTCCTTGTAGATGAAATGATCGTCAAAGCCTATGTCAGCTGCGTCAGCTTTGGTATTGCCATAATAGATTGTATCAATATGCGCCCAGTAAATAGCACCGAGACACATAGGGCACGGCTCACAGCTGGTATAAATGACACACCCGGTGAGATCATAAGTTCCTAGTTGCTGACAGGCAAGCCTGATTGCAGATACTTCCGCATGAGCTGTGGGGTCATTTTGCTGAACAACCTGGTTAGCACTGGCTGCCACCACTTCGCCATCTTTTACAACAACTGCACCAAACGGTCCACCGGCAGCTCCTTTCACATTCTGCTCAGACAGCCCAATAGCCATCCGCATAAACTTTTCATGTTCCTTCATTTTCATCGCATTCTGTGAATTAAAAACCCCGGTTTTAAGGACCAGGGTTTAGTTGTATTTCTTAAAAACATGTATCCGCTTGATACATGCGTCTAATAGTTATTTTTTGTCTTTTGCGTAAGCATCATTCAGCCTTTTTACAACATCAGAAGTTACATCCAATCCCGGATCACCATACCACATAGTAGTGTTTCCCTTTTGGAAGGTCAGGATCATTTTATAGCCTTTTTCTTTTGCATAATCTGTCATAAAGGCAGCAACTTTTTCATACAATTTTTTCTGCTCTTCACCCTCTCCATTCTGAATCTGGGCAGCCGCATTTTGAGAGTATTGTTGAAATTCCTGTCCTTCACGCTGTAAACGCTGTTCGGTCGTAGCGCGTTGATCGGCGCTTAAAGTGTTTGCGCTCCTTTGATAGTCGGCAGCTTCTCTTTGTAATGCCTGCTGGCGTGAGCCAACATCGTTCTGAGCTGCTTTTCTTTTGTCATCAAGACGCTTCGACATGTCTTTAAAATACTCATATTTTGACAGCAGGGTATCCTGGTTTACATATACAATACTGCCGGATGAGGGCGGAGTAGTCGAAGCCGCTGATTTATCTGAAGTTTTATTTTGGTTACATGCCGCAATAGTTCCGGCAACCATAAGGCCTAACGTTAGTTTGGTTAAAGGCGAGGTCTTGATTTTCATTCTCTTAATTCAAAATTTTGACAAAGATAATCTTTCGGCCCGGATGTGCAAATGTGGGGATGTGCAGATGTGCAAATGCGGAGATGAGTGGACGTAATTTGGCATTTTATATTAATTGATATGGTGTTTTTTGAAGTTATCTGCACATTCGCACATCTGCACATCCGCATATATAAACATCGCTGTTATTTATCCACACGTATGCCAGAAATCCGGGTTAAAATGCGTATTTTTGTATATTAATTCCCCGCGTAAAAAGGGATGATCGTTGAACATAAATATGAGCGAAGAAGTAAAAGAAGTATCCAATTATTCAGCAGATAATATACAGGTTTTAGAAGGATTGGAAGCGGTGCGTAAGCGTCCTTCAATGTACATCGGTGATACCGGCCCTAAAGGGTTACATCACCTGGTATATGAGGTGGTAGATAACTCGATAGATGAAGCGCTTGCCGGTTATTGCGATACCATCAAAGTAACTATCCACAAAGGTAATTCCATTACAGTAGAAGATAACGGTCGTGGCATCCCGACAGGGATAAACACCAAGGAGCAGAAATCAGCCCTTGAACTGGTAATGACTGTATTGCACGCCGGTGGTAAATTCGATAAAGACACTTATAAGGTTTCAGGCGGTTTGCACGGTGTGGGTGTGTCCTGCGTTAACGCGTTGTCGATACACATGACTACCATTGTACATCGTGAGGGGAAAATATTCACACAAGAGTACGAACGGGGTAAGCCATTGTTTGATGTGAAGGCCATCGGTGTATCCGATCGTACCGGAACTATCCAAACTTTCCAGCCAGATGCTGAGATATTCACCCAAACACTGGAATATAAGTATGATACACTGGCTACACGCTTGCGTGAGTTGGCATTTCTGAATAAAGGCATCAGGCTGACCCTTACAGATGAGCGTTATGCAGATGAAGGCGGAAATTATACCACTGAAGAGTTCTACTCCGAAGGCGGTTTAAAAGAGTTTGTGAAATATCTGGATGGCACCCGTACGCCATTGATTCCTGATCCGATCTATGTGGAAGGCAATAAACAGGGCATCCCGGTTGAGCTGGCCTTACAATACAATGATACCTACAGCGAGAACGTATTCTCATACGTAAATAACATCAATACCATTGAAGGTGGTACCCACGTAGCCGGTTTCCGTATGGGTTTGACACGTACGCTGAAAAGCTATGCGGATAAGTCAGGCTTGTTGAAAAACGTAAAAGTTGATATTACCGGTGACGACTTCCGCGAAGGTTTGACTGCAGTGATCTCGGTTAAAGTTGCTGAGCCCCAGTTTGAGGGTCAGACCAAAACCAAGCTGGGTAATAGCGAAGTAAGCGGTGCGGTAAATGTTGCTGTTGGTGAGATTCTATCCAATTATCTGGAAGAAAATCCAAAAGAAGCAAGACTGATCGTTAATAAAGTTATTCTTGCTGCTACGGCCCGTGCTGCAGCCCGTAAGGCCCGCGAAATGGTGCAGCGCAAGAACGTGATGGGTGGAACCGGACTGCCTGGAAAACTGGCAGATTGCGCTAATAATGATCCCGGAATGTGCGAGATATTCCTTGTCGAAGGGGACTCGGCAGGAGGTACTGCCAAACAAGGCCGTAACCGCGAATACCAGGCTATTCTGCCTTTGAGGGGTAAGATCCTGAACGTAGAAAAGGCCATGGAGCACAAGATCTACGAAAACGAGGAAATCAAGAACATGTTTACTGCTCTCGGGGTAAGCATAGGTACCGCCGAAGATGATAAAGAATTGAACCTTACCAAACTCCGTTATCACAAGATCGTTATCATGACGGATGCTGACGTGGACGGTTCGCACATTACTACACTGATCCTAACTTTCTTCTTCCGTTATATGAAAGAACTGGTTGAATTTGGTTATGTATATATCGCAACACCGCCGCTGTATCTTGTAAAGAAAGGCAAGGAGCAGGAATATTGCTGGAATGATGTTCAGCGTGATGCTGCTATCCAACGCCTGAAAGGTGCTGGTAAAGAGGACAGCGTACACGTACAGCGTTACAAAGGTTTGGGTGAGATGAACGCCGAGCAGTTATGGGAAACTACTATGAATCCCGAAACACGTACATTGCGCCAGGCAAGCATTGAAAATGCAGCCGAGTGCGATCATACATTTTCTATGCTGATGGGCGACGAAGTTGCACCGCGCAGGGAATTCATTGAAAAGAATGCGAAGTATGCTAAGATTGATGCGTAATTAAGATAGCTTTATTTTAAAAAACCTCTTCTTTTAACAAGAAGAGGTTTTTTTTATTGCCGGGAATTTTTAAAAACGATATATTTATCATTGTTTTCCAGAGACCTTAACACAAATTTGTATGATAAAAAATTTACTACTCCTCTCATCATTTTTCCTAATCAATTATTCTCTTAAAGCGCAGGAACATTTTATAAGCTATCATAATGATGCGGAAAAAACACTGATGGCAAATGCGAAACTGCCCGATGATTACATAAAATTGGCGTTGACAGCCAAAATGAGTGAAGCTGATGCCAACTCAACCATTGCCCAATTGAATGATCACATAAAACAATTAGACTGGGAATCAACCGCTAATCAGAAACCTGAAAGAAGATTAAAACAGCTTTTTCAAATGGTGCATGCTACTTTTTTGAAGCGGTATGAAGAAAAAGCATCTTTTGATCAGCTTTTTACAACCGGTGAATATCAGTGCGCGGGTGCGTCTATTCTTTATGCCTATATACTGGATAAATTTCAGGTGCCTTATGAGATAAAGGAACTGCCTACTCACGTATACGTGGTTGCTTATCCGGGCTCATATAATATTTTGCTGGAGACTACCGATCCTGAAAAGGGCTATTTTGTGCCGGATGCTAAAAGCAAAGAGAATTATATTAATGCTTTGATAAAGACTAAATATCTTGACCCTGACTATGTAAAGAAAGTTGGTACGGATAAAGCTTTTGACGAGTTTTTTTATAGCAAAACAAATATCAGCCTAAAAGAGGCCGTTGGGGTACTTTATTATAATGACGCCATTGAAGAAATGGACGATACGAAGTATAGTGATGCCTATTCAAATATAGCCAAAGCCCAGGTGCTATATCCGGCTAAAAAGAACGAGTTTTTGCAAAACGCCATAATGGAGGAATTGGTCAAGAATTTCAAATTTGAGGACATTAAGGACTGGGAGGGGTTGGTGTATAGCGTCAATTCTTCAAATAGTGATGAAGATAAAAAAAAGTATGTAGAATTTCAGTTCGATAACCTTATCCAAAAGAAATTATGGAAAGCAGGGCAAAAAAATAAAGTTGATGAGGTGCACAATTACCTGGAAAAGAATTTAAAGGATTCGACCCTTAAAAATGATATTGAAGATGAATACCTGATTGAAAACGCGCGATATGCGTACACTTCAAATAACTACACGGATGCGCAAACTTATTTGGAAAAAGCAATAGCGAGAAACCCTACAGATCCGCAACCAAAATCATTGCTAACAGATATGATCGGGCCAAAGTTTGCCGGTCAGCCTTCGTCTGAAACTGTTAAGTCACTGGATCAGTACATAGCCAGGTTCCCCTTTCTGGGAAATGACCCCAGGATCAGGTCAATTTGTTTATACAGTTATTCTTACCTGACGTATTATTATTTCTCAATTAATGATGGACAGCAAGGCGATAAATATCTGAAAACAATGTGTAATGAACTGGATACACACAGTAATTATCAGAATAAAAACGAAGAACAAATTGCTTTGGCTTTTGGCAGGGCCAGTGAGTTTTATTACAGAAAATACGGGAAATCAAAATCTATAGAGATTTTAAATACTGGTCTGAAATATGCGCCGGCAAATGAATTATTATTAAGGAAGATTAAGGTGTTAAAAGAATCTAAGTATTAAAAATCAATACTTTATTACCGTAATCAATTACTGCGCTATATTTCATCAGGATGTCGCCACCTAACACACCTAAAACTTCGGGGTGATTGAGCTGCCTGTAAGCAATATTAATGGCTGAAAGATCAAGCACGGCAACTTCAAAATCTGATAAATACAGATCGCCGATCTGAATGTCATTGATTATAGCGGTTGATGAACTCATATTGGTAACCCCCAAGCCTGTTGACAACCTTTCGCTGGCCACAATAGCTGCCCCTGATTGCTCTAACATATCATGATCAAAAGCAGTTTTAGAAGCGCCGGTATCTAATACGAGTATATATGGTGTGCCATTTACATTTATCTCAACCAGCGGATGATATCCATCGCCATGAAGATCGATAATTTGCAAAGGAACGGTTACAGTCATCAGGCAATAATAATCAATTTTTATTAGTTGTATTGGTTGTAGAAGTTGTAGTGGTTGTCGGTTACATTGCTCTTCACCGGTCAACTATTTAACCATTCAATAACTCACTCAATCACTAATTCACTCATTCACTAATTAAAAAGGATAACCTATAGCCAGGTTAAATACACCGTTCTGGGCTTTAAATTTATAAGGTTGCCCCGGTGGGAACGGATAACGTACGGGGAAACCGAGATCGGTACGAAGTACCAGGACAGTAACATCAAACCTCAATCCAAAGCCCCAATCCACAGCCATTTGATTGATGAAATCCTTGCCAAAGGCTGCACCGGGTAAGCCTGCATGTGGCCTTAGGTTCCATATATTTCCAGCATCCATAAATAGTGCGCCATATACGATACTGAATAGTTTTGGCCGATATTCCACGTTGGCTTCGATTTTTATATCACCCGACTCATCCGGTAGAAATCCACTTGCATTGGTAATCGTCTCCGAAGGAGTGTAAGTACCCGGGCCTATGGAACGTGCCCTGAAGCCACGCAAGCTATTGGTGCCACCAATAAAGAATTGCTGGCTATATGGCAGAATTGTAGAGTTGCCGTAAGGTAAACCAACCCCTACAATTAATCTGGTAGCTATACTGCTGTTAGGGCTGAGCTTATGATAAAAATGGAACTCATTCTCGATCTTCACATATTGATTAAAAGGAACGCCAAACAGTTTGCGTACCTTCCCGGCTAATGTATCAGCACCCGTTAACAAGCCATAAATGTTGCCGGATAGTGAAATCTTTCCGTTATAAAAATAGGTATTGGTACGGTTGGTTTGTGTTGTGGTCGTGTACGTATACCCGTAGCTTGGACCAAAGGTAAACTGGTTATCGATCACATGCTTCAGTGTTGGGTTTTGGGTGTGTTGTATGCTGTCAAGGTATTGTTGGGAGACATGAGCCGCATCAACACGGGTTACATTAATTAAATTCAGATCGTGGGTAACAAAGGTGTTTGACTTCCACTCATAACCCCATGATCCGGTGTAGGAATTTAAAAGATAAAGCTTATTTCGATCTACAAGTGTATACCCCAGCGTTAAATTGGTATGCGGGATATAAGCATTGTCCGCTTTTGGATCTGGGAATGGCATAATAAATCGCGGCCATGATAGAGTGGTCTGCACACCTGTCTGGTATACATTGTATCCCTGATTTTGTCCGGAGAATTGCACATCGGAGCTGCCAAATAAGGTAACCGTTAATGCCTCGGCGCCTTTAAAAGCGTTGCGGTTTTTCCAGTTGATATTAACCTGTGTACCCGTATAATTTGCTGAAGTTGTTCGCCCTAATACATCAAGCTGTAAAGACTTTTTTGGGTATTGTGTCAAAAAGTAGTACACATTTAGCTTCGATGAGTCGGCAGAAACATCTTCAAACCTGTTCTTTACAAACTTGAAAGGCCCCAGGTTGATCATCCTGTTCAGTGATTTATTATGATCAGTGCGGTTATATACTTCTCCCGGCTGCAGTAGTACGGAATTTTTAAATACAAAAGGCCTAACGGTATTTTTCGGATCGATCACATTATACCAGCGATATTTTACCGCCGAATCGAGTTTAAGCGCTGTATCTCTTAAAGTGTAATGCGGATAAACGTAAATATTATCGATCTTGTATATCCTGCGTGCTTCGTCGGCTGTTTCGTCTTTTACTTTTACATAAATATCCACCTGGTGGCCTTTTACCGTACTATCTACCCGCATGATCAGATCTTCAGGAGCGAAATAATAAAAACCTTCTTCTTTTAATTTGGCGTCAATGCGTACCCGCTCAGCCTTAATAATATCCAGGTTGTAGTTATTCCCAACAACAAAAAGAGTTTGCTTAATCGTACCTGCAACAGCCGTATCCACATCACTCTTGCCCGTTGGAAAAGATACCGAACGGATGGTATAATTTGACCCGGGCTCGACCGTGTATATCGCTTTGGCAATTTTCTTTTTACTGGTAGTATCTCCGCTCACTTGTGACTGGAAATAGCTTTCATTTTGCAGGCGACTTTGTAATATCTGAGCATTCTTGTTTACATCTACTTCGCTTATCAATACAGGTGGCTGACCGAATTTTGTATTGAGCCAATGACTTAGGCCTTTCTTTTTGTTGGTTTTGGTTTTATAATATATCCACAACTTTACCCGCATGCCTAGTATTTTTGAGTTAGGGTGAGGACGTAGTAAGTCGGTCAATTCGTCACTCATTCCTTTTGCATCTTTAGCGGTTACGTTCCCTGCTGTATCAGCAAATTTTACTGAACCACCATCATATAACTTTTGATTAGGGGCAAGATATTTGGTAGTGCTGCAGGCAGTCAGTACAGATGAAAGTATAAGTATATAGCGTAGTTTTAAATTCATAGGTCATTAGTTGGCTGCTTGCTGCTGTGTCTCTTTGGCTTCCTGATCTTTTTCTTTTTGCTCCTGTTTGTATTTACGTTCCAGCGCCTTGTCTTTAGGCGTTTTTCTTCTGAATATCTGACTAAATCGGTTGTAATCTACGGTCAGAGTAAAACCGACCCCCGTTTCAATGATTTCACCTTCAATCACCACAAATTGATCGCGACGATAGGCGCGCAATTGATAACGACCATCCTTACTAAGTTTATAGTTGACTGAAACATTGCCCGCTATATCAGTAGTCTTCTGTCCCGGTTGATTTTGGCCCTCGAGATTGAAATTGTTGCCTACGCTGACTGTAAGCCGGTCGTTCAGGAACCGCTTAGATAGGCCCACGTTCAAATCCGTTCGGTTTTGCGCCGTACCGGATGAGTAATCTTCACCGGACGTCAGTCCAAAATTTAAATCCACGCCTGCTATCAGGTTGCCAGCTAATCGATTCAACTGATCGGATAACAAGCTACTCACACTATTTCTAACCAAGCCTTCAACACCTGTGCTACCGCCCTGGCTTTGCAATGGATTATCGCCGATGAAGTGACCTAATACCAACACTCCCAGAACTTGCTTGTTTAGTTCATTTGGGTCTTGCCTTACCTGGGCAAGCCTTGAATCAACCGTATTAATTACATCCTGCGATACTGTATAACTACTATCTGGCAACACGATGTCGAAGCTGATATCTGGTTTCATTAATTCATTCTCCAATTTCAAGTCGACATTAAATGGCAGCTTTTGCTTGTACATAGTCTGATTTTCGGTGCCGGTTAATTGGTCGCTTACCAGGTCTATAGGAGGTACATCGGCTACATAAATAGCTGTCAGGTTGATATTGGCGCTGGTTGGGTCGCCCGTCCAGGTAATGGTGCTGCCTTTTTTGAAGTTGAATTTGCGGTTAACTGAGGCGTAAGAAAGATTGTATGATCCCTGCTCTACAGTATACGTCCCGGTCAGATTAGTTTTGCCACTTGGGTCGATTCCTCCATTTAATTGTGCTTCGCCCTTTATGTGAACTATATCACCATTGTTTTGATCGACTACAATATTGAAAACAGCATCCTTATTTATCCGGATTGTTGCATTCACATCCATTCCCGTCAGCTTACTTTTCTTTAATGAGTCGAGTTGCTTAGCCAGCATAATGGAGTCGGATTTCGGCGCATTTGGGTCGATAAATTCGACCACACCTTGCCGGTCTTCAATGCTTGGGTCGCTTGATGGAAGAACGATGGTCAAATCGGTTTTGTCGTTCACGGTCAGGTTCGCATCCACAACCGGTGAATTCATATCACCCCTTATTTTGATGTCGCTATTCAGGTAGAGCTTACCGTAGTACAGTTGGTTATCTTCCTGGGTAGAATTGATCACCCTGAAATTATCTGTGTGGATATTAACCCCGAATTTGTAATCGGTGTAGTTAGAGGTATAAACTGTACCTGTTACAATCGCTTTATTTCCCGTTGAATCGACCAACGTGAAATCATTAAAGCGTATGCCGTCATTATTGAATGTAATGCTTTCGCGCGGCATGCTGAAGTAGGAATTAAGCATCGATACATTAAAGCCTACCTTGTTAAAGTTGATATCGCCGCGTACTGCCGGGGCGGATGTTGTGCCTGCAATTTTCAACTGACCGGTAATATCACCGGTTGCTTCTTTAATACTGCCGAAACTGAAGCCTTCGATGCTTTTCATGTTCAGTTTCACGATGTTCAGATCAAGGTCAAAGCGACTTTGCGTAGCGGTGTAATATATCCCTTTCAGATCCACCTGATTACCTTTACCTGTAATGCCAACCTGGGCAGCAAAAGCATTTTCGGTTTGATTATTTACCTTGATGGCGATATTGCCTACGGTATCTCCTTTAAAATTAAAATCGCCAATATTTAAGGCTGACGTAAATACAGGTGATTTCTGGAAATTACTGATCGTGGCATCGCCGTTGATCACACCGCCAACTTGCAATGAATCCTGCTGAGCAATCCGTGTTAAAGTCTCGATATGGAAATTTTTAAAATCGATTTTAACCGGGGCATTCATTTGCTGCTCAGTGCTGTTAACGCTGAGTGTCTGGTTACTGTTGGTGATGGTGAAATCTTTGGCGAATATGCCTTTGGTGCCAAACTGTAATGCATTATCAGCATTTACAGCCCACGGTTTATAATCAAGAACCAATCCATTTTGCAGGAAACTGAATTGGTATTCGTCAGGTAATAAACTGAATACCCCGGCAATGCGGTAGCGTTCTTTCTTTGCTGCGTCGCGAACCTGTAAATTAATATTCAGTTTATCGTCTTCAGCCTTACCGGTTATGCTGGTATAAAGCAGGTTGATGGAAGACGATGCTTTGATCTGGTCAGCAGTCAGGCTATAATCCAACTCATCCTGGTTGGTTTTTATGGCCAGTTTTACATTGCTTATTTCATTAGTAGCATAAATTACCTTCGGTATATTGCCATTTACCACAAGGTCTCCGGTTTGGCTGTTGAACCATCCGTTAAATGTTATCGGATCCATCTGCTTCAGGTCAGGAGCAAAATCGGTGACCAAAGGAGTCTTTACTAAGCGCGCATCGAACTTGAATTGCTGCGGCGTATACTTTGGCTTAGCATTAACAATTTTTGATGCGATGGAGCGATTGAAATATTGATTAATTACATCCTGCATAGCTGCGCCAATCTCGGTTAGTTTGTATTTGCCAACCATGTGAGCATAAAGCATTGGAGTTGTGAGGCGGAGGCTGCTGCTATCCGCATTTGCAGTAGATACCAGGCTTACCGTATCGATTTTAATTCGTTTGCCCGATGCAAACATCACCAAATCAGTCGCTTTAATATTGGCATTCAGGTAATCAGGGTCGGCAGTTGGAACGTTTGCCTCGATTTTACCATGAAAACGCGTTTCGTCAGTTGCCAGATTCAGATTTTTAAGGTTGATGCTATCCACCATTAGCGTTGCATTAACCGATGGATATTTTTTGTTCATGTTAGCTTTCGCATTCAGACTGAAATTGATGTTCGGATCTTTCATGCGGGCAATGGCGGTATAGCTGCCATTTACAGCTGTGCCCTTCAGCGACAGGTTTTTATAAGTATAACCCTTAACGTAAGCGCTGGCAATGTCGCCGTTAAATTGAAAACTTGCGGTTTTAGGGTCGATACCCGTGCCTGATATCTCAGTTGACAAGGTAACGCTGCCCAATTGTTGAGGCTGCTTAGTTAAGGCACCCACGTTGAGCTGATTTAAATTGACATGTGCTGAATAGGTGGCTTTCTGCTTATTGGTACCATTCTTCATTTGTGCAGTTACATCGGCACTGCCCAGGCTTGATTTTAAAGCCAGTTTGGTATTGAAATTGGCCATGCTGCCTTTGAAGTTGCCTTTCAGGTTCATGTTTTCAGGAATGTCGACATTGGATGGGATCATTCCCGCCGGAACGACTTTTGCCAGGTCACCGCGGCTGGTATTGAAGTCATTGATCGTTACATCAAAGTAGGTCTTATTCATATCAGGCAGGCCCTTCATTTTCGCCGATGCTTTAATATGCGTGTTGCTCAAACCTGTGATCTCCAAAGAAGGAATGTTCAAGTCGTTTACTCTTCCCATCACCTGACCATTGATCTTAAATACACTGTTTGGCGAGTGTTTAAATGGCTCCATTGATGCCATGGTTGGCATAACGAGCAGTACATCTTTTAACCCCAGGCGACTGCCATCCAGATCGGCGTTAATACTGATCTTCCCTAAATCTTTACTGATATTGGCCAGAGAAGGGTAACCAACTTCTAATTTCTTTTGCAGAACCGTTTGCGGTGTTTCCAGATAAAGATCATTCAGGTAAGATTTGTGCTCGCCATAAAAGAAATCGGTATGGAATTTTCTGATGGCCAATCCGCTTTTTTCAGTAAAAGTCAGATTGTTGATCTTTCCTGAAGAACTATCGGCGCTGTAAGCCAGGTTCTCCAGATCGGCATTCAGATCACGAATGTTCATATGCGCGTAATCCAGGCCGTTCTTTAATGGGGCTTGTCCATTGTTATCAAACTGAATATTATCATTCTTAAAGCTGAGCTTTCGTAAGACAGCAGACCAGGGTTTGCCAGTCTGTGGTTTAGCCACCAATGTGTCGATCTTTTTTACTGTTTTTACGACCGCCTTTTTTACCGTTTGTGGTTTAGCAAAAGTGAGCGAGGCGCGGGTATCATCCAATGAAATATTATTGATATCAGCTACCTGATTTTTCAGATCGAGCTTATTCATCTCGATCAAAAACTCACCGAGATTTACATTGGCCGCCATTTCGTTGGTACTGTAGTCTACCTTAATTCGTGATAGTTCGATAGTGCCCAGGTTAAGGGTCATATTAATAGGTTGCGTAGCTGTATCAACAACTGCGGCCTTTTGAATAGATGAACCCGAAGGCGTCTGGACAATCTTGGCATCAATATCCGATATGGTGATCTTCGGAATCGAAAATTTCATTTTATTCATATCAAAGTCCTTGATACGGGTATCAAAGTGACCCAAAATGAATTTTACATTGTTGCCATTGGTCAGGTCGTTATAGCCGATATTGATCTTGTTCAGAATAATCTTATCCAATGAGATCTTCATTGATGAAGTATCATTCGGATTAGCCGGCTTTGAAGGCCCGTTATTAAATGCCTTAATAATATAATCGAAGTTGAAAACACTGTCCTTATTGCGGTAAACATTGGCGGTGATACCTTTCAGGTTGATCTCGTTTACGGTTAGCTTGTGATGAAGCAGGTCCAGCAGACTTACATCCAGTTTGAGCTGATCGCCGGCGACAAGCGTGTCCCGCCTTTGGTCTTCCATGTAAACGCTGTCGATAACGATCAGCTTTGGAAGCCCCAAACTGATATGCCCGATCTTAACTTTGGAGTGGATCTTATTCTGAACGTAATTAACCGCTTTGTCTTTAATAAAATTCTGAACACCGGGTATCTGGATCAGAATAATGAGCACCAGAACCAGGAACAAAATACTGCCAATAATCCACAGGACAGTCTTTAAGGCTATGCGGCCAAATTTTTTCAATGGTATATGTTTTTCAATGGTTTTTTTATAACCTATAATACTATAAAATGGTTTGCTGTTGAACTCAATTTACTGAATTAGTTTGTGTTTTCCAGTTTTCGACATAAGTAAGTTATTCCGTCCTTGTTGGCGTTGTCATCACAGGTGTTCGAAAGATGGCTTTTTTCACGCAATGCGTGTGTGGTGTCATGCTGAGGTTCTCGAAGTATGGTGGGCAAAGGCCTTTACACCATGCATTGCGTTAATGCATAGTTCACGATACCCAACGCGCATGCTTCGAGAGCCTCAGCATGACACCCGTTTGATCTTCCGAACACCTGTGGTGACAACACTAACGATGGCAGAAAATAATTTTCCACCATAATTAAGAGCGTGTTAGTAAAAAAAGCAGTGTCTGGTTTCGATTAAATCTTGCGTAATTTTAGATTTGTATTCTTCGGAAAAGTTGATCCAGATTAGTTATGCCAGATTTTTCTCACTTACACGTACATACCCAATTCTCGCTGTTAGACGGTGCTGCTGATATCTCCAAGCTATATAAAAAAGCCGCTGCCGATGGCATGAAGGCCCTGGCCATTACTGACCATGGGAATATGTTCGGGGTGTTCAAGTTTGTGGCGGAAGCTGGTAAACATAATGTGAAGCCTATCGTAGGCTGCGAATTTTATGTGGTAGCTGATCGCCATGTAAAACAGTTTACCAAGGAGAAAAAAGACGTACGTTGCCATCAATTATTGCTGGCAAAAAATGCCGAAGGTTACCGTAACCTGGTAAAGCTTTGCTCGCTTGGATATATGGAGGGCCTTTACAGTAAATGGCCCCGTATTGATAAAGAGCTTATCGTAAAATATCATAAGGGATTGATCGCTACTACCTGTTGTATCGGGGCGTCAGTTCCGCAGGCGATATTAAGAGAAGGTGAGGAGAGAGCAGAAGAAGAATTCAAATGGTGGCTCGATCTTTTTGGCGAAGATTATTACATCGAACTACAACGTCACGATATCCCTGAACAGAATACAGTAAATGAGGTGCTGTTAAAATTTGCAAAGAAGCATAATGTAAAGGTGATCTGCTCCAACGACTCACATTATGTGGATCAGCAGGATGCCAACGCACATGATATATTGCTTTGTGTGAACACCGGAGATATGCAAAGCACACCAATTGCAACAGATGAAGAGGGTGGTAAAGGCTATCGTTTTGGTTTCCCGAACGATCAATTCTACTTCAAAACACAGGCAGAAATGGGTAAGCTGTTTCATGACCTGCCTGAATCGCTGGATAATACCAACGAGATTGTCGATAAAGTAGAAGTGCTGAAACTTAAGCGTGATATCATGCTTCCTAACTTCGTTATCCCCGAAGAATTTAAGATACACAACACGCCTGATGCAGATACCCTTAACCAGTGGGAATATCTGAAGCACTTGACCTTTATGGGTGCAAAGGAACGGTACAAGGATATTACTCCAGAGGTAGAGGAACGACTAAACTTTGAGTTGTTTACTATCCGCACAATGGGTTTTGCCGGATATTTTCTGATTGTGGCTGACTTTATTAAGGCTGGTCGCGATATGGGTGTGTTTATCGGTCCGGGTCGTGGTTCGGCGGCTGGATCGGTGGTAGCTTATTGTATAGGTATCACCAATATCGATCCGATCAAATACAACCTGCTTTTCGAAAGGTTCCTGAATCCCGACCGTAAGTCGATGCCCGATATTGATACGGACTTCGATGATTCGGGCCGTCAGCGTGTGATCGATTATGTGGTTGACAAATATGGCAAAAACCAGGTAGCGCAGATCATTACTTACGGTTCTATGGCTGCACGTACAAGTATACAGGACGTTGGTCGTGTATTGGATATGCCATTATCCGAAGTGAGTGCCTTGAAAAAGCTGGTGCCCGAAACGTTGGGTATCACCCTGCGCCAGGCTATAGACCAGGTTCCGGAACTACAAGATATTTATAAAGACCCCGGACTGAAAGGCACTGTACTGCGTGAAGCGGAAAAGCTGGAAGGATCGGTACGTAATACAGGTGTGCACGCTGCAGGTATTATTATTGCTCCGGATGATTTGACCAATATTGTTCCGGTAGCTACTGCAAAAGACTCGGATCTGCTGGTTACACAGTTCGACGGCCGTGTGATTGAGGATGCCGGTGTAATCAAGATGGACTTTCTTGGTCTGAAAACCCTTACTATCATTAAAGATGCGCTGCGACTGATCAAGCAAAATCACGGCGTAGAAATAGATATAGATTATATCCCGCTGGACGATGCAGAAACTTTTGCACTTTATCAGCGTGGGGATACCAACGGTACATTCCAGTTTGAAAGTGACGGTATGCAAATGTACCTGCGCGATCTTAAGCCCGATAAGTTTGAGGATTTGATCGCGATGAACGCACTCTATCGGCCGGGGCCGATAGAGTACATTCCTAACTTTATCAGCCGCAAGCACGGCCGCGAGCCGATCACCTTCGATTTGGATGATATGGAGGAATACCTGGGCGAAACCTATGGTATTACCGTGTACCAGGAACAGGTGATGCTTCTGTCACAGAAACTGGCTGGCTTCAGCAAGGGTGATGCCGATGTGTTGCGTAAGGCGATGGGTAAGAAGCAGATAGAGGTGCTGAACAAGATGGAGGCGCAGTTTATGGATGGGGCCATGGCCAAAGGTCACCCTAAAGATAAACTGACCAAGATTTGGACCGACTGGAAAGCCTTTGCCCAATATGCATTCAATAAATCACACTCTACGTGCTATGCTTTCGTAGCCTATCAAACAGCCTTTCTCAAAGCGCACTACCCGGCAGAATACATGGCCGCGGTATTGAATAATCAAAACTCGATAGAAAAAATTTCCTTCTTTATGGAGGAATGCCGCCGTATGGGCGTGCCTGTGCTTGGTCCGGATATTAATGAGTCGGACATGGCATTTTCTGTAAATAAAAAAGGAGAGGTGCGTTTCGGGTTGACGGGCGTTAAAGGCGTAGGTGAAAAAGCCATAGAAAGCATTATTGAAGAACGTGAAAAGAATGGTCCATACCAATCGGTATATGATTTTGCGAGACGATCAAACTCACGTTCAGTAAATAAAAAATCATACGAAAACCTGGTTTATAGCGGAGCTTTTGATGAGTTTAAGTTGAACCGCGCCCAGTTCTTTGCTAAAACAGAGAATGGTATTCTTACAGGGGTTGAACGCTTGAGTAAATATGGCGTTGATTATCAGAATACTCAGAGCAGTTCGCAATCTTCACTTTTCGGTGGTTCAGTAGCATCCTATATTCCCGAGCCGCCTATGCCGGAATGCGAGGAATGGCCACTTATAGAGAAGCTGAAATATGAAAAAGATGTGATCGGCATTTATCTGACCGGTCACCCGCTGGATAATTATAAACTGGAATTACAGCGTTACTGTAACGCTACTGTATCCGACTTGAACAATATGCAGAAGGCACGTTCTGGCGAAGGTGGGGATGAGATTAAAGCTGCTTTTGCCGAGCTTCGGAAAAAAGGGGAGTTAAGTATAGGCGGCCTTGTTTCAAGTGTTCAGCACAAAATGACTAAAACCGGGAAACCGTTCGGTACATTTAAGTTGGAGGGTTATAATGATTCGTACGAGTTTGCCCTTTTTGGCGAAGATTATGTGAAATTCAGGAACCTGCTGGTGGATGGATACTTCCTGCACATCAAAGGCAATATCGAAGAAAAATTCAGGCAAAAGGACAACTGGGATCTGCGCATCGCTACCATGTCGTTGTTGTCCGAAATGCGCGATAAACTGACCAAATCTGTAACCGTTTGTATTGATTTGAATGCACTGAGTGATAATTTGATGAGTAACCTGGAGCAAATTGTTGAGGAGAATAATCAAAAATATCCGGTAAAAAATTGCACGCTGCGGTTTATGGTGAGGGACATGGAAGAGTCGTTGCTGATCGAATTGCCGAGCAAAACATTCAAGGTAAATCCAAGTGATGACCTGATGGCTGAGATACACAGTTTGACGCATGCAGAGCCGATGCTCAAATAGATTCTACTTAGATTACAATCATGATTAAGACTTTTCTTATATTTTTATTATCGTTGTTAAGCTTGACATCATTTGCTCAAAAGGAAGACAGGCTTAATACTTTTATTAAAAAAGAGGGGTATACAAGACTTACAGATACAGGGAGTTGGCCTAAAATTGTAAGGCCTGAATTTGATTTTATAAAAAACTATTTTCTTGCCAATAACCTGGTCTTAAATGATTATTACATTCCTCGGAATCATATATTTATTACTAGATCCCAATATAGGATAACAGTACGGCATATCAAAGGGTTAATTATCCTAGCAGAATTAGAATATAAGAATAAGCACAGAGAACAACAGGAAGGAATTTTGGGAAATATCAGTGGTAAGGATGGACAATTTATTATTGATATCAATACCAATAATATTAAGTTTTTTCCGGAGGAGTAGCAAGGTATTATACGATTGTTCACTAAATGGGGCATTGTTAATAAAATAATTTGAGCTTAACTGCCATTAAGACTACATTTATTGTCACCCATAAGTTAATGTGTCATCTGTACATAATAGGATTGTCACATTGTCATAGGTGCACTTGTGGCAAGCAATTTGAATAGTATATATTTGTAAATAATTTAAATCAAAAAAGATCATGGCTTTAGAAATAACTGATGCAAACTTTGAAGAACTAGTTCTCAAAGCAGATAAACCGGTATTAATTGACTTTTGGGCAGAATGGTGCGGTCCGTGTCGCATGGTTGGTCCGGTAGTTGAAGAAATTGCGAAAGAGTATAGCGGTAAGGCTGTTGTTGGCAAAGTAAATGTTGACAACAACCCTGGTATCTCGATGAAGTTCGGTATCCGCAATATCCCTGCTTTGTTATACTTCAACAAAGGCGAGATCGTTGACAAACAGATCGGTGCAGTGCCAAAATCGATACTTGCCGGTAAGTTAGATAAACAGTTAGCATAATATATATCAACCAGTATAAAAAGGCCCGTCTTGAATTCCGAGACGGGCCATTTTTTTGAACACGATTTAAAGATTTATACGATTATCATGATTTGATCGTATAAATCTTTAAATCGTGTTTTTGTTTGAATACACCAATCTGTTAGCTACATTAGCAGTATGCCCAAACTAAGTGATGAACAGGAAATACGCCACCTGGCCAATCTGGAACTTCTGGCCCGGCAGGTAGTGGAGGGATTTATAACCGGCTTGCATCAAAGCCCTTTTCATGGCTTTTCTGTTGAGTTTGCCGAACATCGTCTGTATAATAACGGCGAATCTGTAAAAAATATCGATTGGAAATTATTAGCACGAACTGATAAGCTCTTCGTAAAGCAATTTGAAGAGGAAACTAACCTGCGCTGCTACCTATTGCTGGATACTTCATCATCCATGAATTACCCGGAGAAGGGGATGGATAAGCTACAATTTTCTATCTACTCGGTTGCTTCCCTGGCTTATCTTTTCAAAAAGCAAAGAGATGCATTCGGGCTGTGCTTATTCTCCGATAAGATCGACTGGATAAGTGCCGCCAGGTCAACCTCAAAACACTTGTTTTATCTTTTTGCCGAACTGGAAAAAGTTTACAATCAGCCTAAAAAGAATGCGACGACCAATATTACTGACGTATTGCATCACGTAGCCGAAGAAGTTCATCAGCGTTCTATGATCATCATTTTCAGCGATATGCTGGAGAATAATTATACCGAAGAAAAGCTTCAGGCCCTGTTTGCTGCTATTCAGCATTTGAAATATAACAAGCATGAGGTGGTGATATTTAATGTGAATGATCGCCAGAAAGAATTGGATTTCGATTTCGATAACCGCCCGCATCATTTTGTGGATATCGAAAGCGGAGAGGAGATCAAGGTTCATCCGAATAAGATTCGCGAAGCATACCGTTCAAACCTGGATAGTTACCGCCACCAATTGGAACTGAAATGTGCGCAATACCATATCGACCTGGTTGACGCTAATATTCACGATGGCTATAACAATATACTGAAGGCTTACCTGGTGAAGCGGAACAGCATGATCTAAGTAACAAATTAAATACAAAAGGAGTAAAAACAGGGTTTTTAAAACGGAAATCAAATATTAGATTTGTTGCTGCCACTTTTTATAGAATACCTATTTAATAATTCATTTTAATGGACGATATCCAGATCAAGAAGCAGCCGAAAAAATACGATGCCATTATCGTAGGTTCGGGTGCCGGCGGCGGCATGGCCGCGTATGTTTTAGCTAATGCAGGTTTAAAAGTTTGTTTGCTAGAAGCAGGTCCAAATTATGATCCCGCGAAAAACTCATCACAATTAAAACAACCATGGGAATCACCGCGCCGTGGCGCCAGCACAAAATTTCGTCCGTTTGGCGACTTTGATGGCTGTTACTGGGGCTGGGAAATTGACGGCGAGCCATATACTCAAAAGGACGGAAGTAACTGGGAGTGGTGGCGCGCACGTATGGTGGGTGGTCGTACCAATCACTGGGGGCGTATTTCGCTTCGGTTCGGACCGAATGACTTCAAACGTCGCAGTATAGATGGTTTGGGTGATGACTGGCCAATCAGTTATGATGATGTAAAACCTTACTATGATAAAATAGATAAGTTGATCGGTGTATTTGGAACCAACGAAGGTTTATATAATGACCCGGATGGTTTGTTCTTGCCACCTCCAAAACCGAGGCTGCACGAGTTGTTTATAAAGAAGGCTGCCGGTAATATTAATATCCCGGTAATACCTTCACGTTTATCTATATTAACCAAGAAGATCAATAAAGACCGTGGGGAATGTTTCTACTGCGCACAGTGTGGTCGCAGTTGTAAAATTTATGCCGACTTTTCATCTTCATCGGCATTGGTAATACCAGCAGTCGCTACAGGTAATGTCGATCTGGTGGTGAATGCCATGGCACGCGAGGTATTAACCAATCGGGATGGTTTGGCTACCGGTGTTTCTTATGTGAACAAAGAAGATATGCAGGAATATCAGGTATTTGGCCGTACAGTGATTTTAGCTGCCAGTGCTTGCGAAAGCGCGAGATTGATGCTGAATTCTAAATCAAGCCGTTATCCTAATGGTATCGGTAACTCAAGTGGCGTGGTAGGTAAATACCTGCACGACTCAACCGGTGCCGATATGGGTGGTATCATCCCTGCGTTGTTCGACCGTAAACGCTATAATGAAGACGGCGTGGGTGGTATGCACGTATATACCCCATGGTGGCTGGATAACAAGAAACTGGATTTCCCCCGCGGTTATCACATAGAATATGGTGGTGGTTTTGGTATGCCATTATACGGGTTCAACTGGGATATCCAGAACCTGAATGGTATGTTCAAGGTTCACGGCAAACAAAAAGAAGCAGGCGGTTATGGTGCTTCTCTGAAAGAAGATTACCGTTATTTCTTCGGTGCGCACGTAGGTATGGCCGGCAGGGGCGAAGGCATTGCCCGTGAGGATAGTTATTGCGAGATCGACCCGAATGTGGTAGATAAATACGGTATCCCGGTATTGCGTTTCCATACCAAATGGACCGATTACGAGATCAACCAGGCTAAGCACATGAAGGAAACCTTCAAAGAGATATTGCACAGCATGGGTGCTGTAGTTACCTGGGGTGGAGATGACGGTCCGCATAATAACTACGGTTTGCACAATCCCGGTAATATTATTCACGAGGCCGGAACAGTGCGTATGGGTAATGATGCCAAGAAATCGCCTTTGAATAAGTATAGCCAGTCCCACGACGTGAAAAATCTGTTCTGTGTAGATGGCGGGCAGTTTGTATCGCAGGCGGATAAAAATATCACCTGGACGATACTGGCGCTTTCAATGCGTGCATCGGAGTATATAGTTGACCAAATGAAAAAACAAAATATTTAATTCTGTTATCATGGATAGAAGAGATTCCCTTAAAGCCCTGATCGTTGGTGGTATATCTACCTCGGTTTTGCTGGATGCCTGCAAGCAGCCTGCAAAAGAGGGTGCCGAGAATACCGAAAATAAAGACGCTAAAGGGCCGGATGAATCCGACCGTATGGCAGAAGAAAAGCTGGTGAATAAACAATTGCGTGAAGCGCCAAAGTTTTTCAATGAAAATGAAATGGCCACCATTACCATTTTGGGCGATATCATTATCCCTAAAGATGATGTAAGCGGAAGCGCTTCGGACGCAAAAGTGCCTGATTTTATCGAGTTTATAGTAAAAGATATGCCTGAGCACCAAACGCCTATGCGCGGTGGACTGCGCTGGCTGGACATGCATTGCCTGACACGTTATGACAAGGCTTTTAAAGATTGCAACCATACCCAGCAAATGGAAATGGTTGATGAGATCGCCTGGCCTAAAAAAGCAAAACCCGAAATGCAGCAGGGTGTGGCTTTTTTTAACCTGATGCGTAACCTGACTGCTACCGGCTTTTACACCTCGGAGATAGGCGTAAAAGATGTAGGCTACAAAGGCAACGCACCAAATCAATGGAACGGCGTGCCGGATGACGTATTGAAACAATACAACATGGCCTACACCGAAAAAGAGCTGAAAGAATGTATCAGCTTTCCTACGAAAGCATAAACAAAGGCCCCGGTTTATTCGGGGCCTTTTCATTTAATTACTGGCTTCAGTTTGTAACTGAATGCCTTCAGATGTTTGACAGTTAAACTGATTGTTGAACATGTGTACTACTATGGGACATTAGTGCTAAATTAGGTCGACGATTTTCAAAATCTGACAATGCAACAATACCAGACCTTTATTATATCTCAGACAAAAAAGCATTTCCAGGAAATAAACAGAACCCATAATGGCAACAACCAGGACCGATTTAAGTGCCTTAAACGACAGGCAACAAGAAGCTGTTATCAGTGATGACAAACGTCTACTGGTTCTTGCCGGCGCAGGTTCAGGAAAGACGAAGACACTTTTACAAAAACTCATTTACTTAATTGAAGAACAAGGCGTAAGCCCCTCAAGTATACTTGCTATTACTTTCACAAAAAACGCCACAAACGAAATGATTGATCGCCTTATCATTTCGGCAGATGAAAGTGGCGAATATGAAAGACAACTTTTTGACAAGCGAAGGAGTTTTGTTGACAAAGAGAAAGAAAGATTTTTACAACAGAAAAAGTACAAATGGATTGACGGACTAACCGTCAAGAC
>NZ_DATCRU010000033.1:0-43252 GCF_036568825.1 Mucilaginibacter sp.
GCCGTAGGCAGGTGCGTCGGAAGTATTAGCGATATGATTTTGTGTGGCCAGGGTCACTCCGTTTGCAGTAGCAAAATTGGCTATAGGAGCCACAGAGTTATTTTTATAGTAGTACAGTATCTCATCGGTTTCGGCACCGCAAAAACTGGTACATGCGCCGGTCTGCCCCTGGTCCCTTATCTGCGGTGTCACCAGCAAATAGGAGTTGTAGGCAGTGCCGTTATAAGTCAGGCCGTCAGGTGCCAGTTTGTTTTTAAAAAGATCGCCGGAAAAGGCCGGAACATTGGCCCATTCGGATGGCTCCATCGGGTTCAGACCCATTCCGTGAAGGTTCACAACGTTAGTTTCAGAATTGCTGGGTGCAACAGCATCCGATGTTTTGCGGCAACTGTTCAATGCCATCGCTGCAACCGATAAAGTTATTAGAGCAGTAATAGTTCTTTTCATAAAATTAGGGTTTAAACAAGTGATTTTAAATAACTTAACTGAAATCTAATATACAATTTTTATTTATTGTAATGTGCGAATCTTGCCAACAAAATAATTAACAAGAAATGAACATTGAAGTGAAGATGTTCGCCGAACGTGTTACAAAATAGCGGACGGACAGAACGGAAGCCACCAAAAGTACCGTCATTGCGAGGAACGAAGCAATCTCTACACAGGACGTTCAAGGAGCAGAATTTTTTTTGCTGTACGTTCAATAACAAATATCTTCTCCCTGATCTGCATAGTTCGGAGGTTGCTTCGTTCCTCGCAATGACGCGCGGAGAGAGTATTGTAACCTTTTCAATCCGAAATCGTCTCCACGAAAAATAGCTATTCCTTGTTCAAAAACAAATCGTATGAAAACGTTAGGGTTGATATTGCTGATCGCGCTCAGCGGTAACCTGTTTGCGCAGACCGCTAAGAGCCGGAGAATTGATTCGTTAATGACGGCGGTATATAACCGCGGGCAGTTTACCGGTTCCATTATCGTTGCAGATCATGACAAGGTGATTTATGAAAATGCATTCGGCTTAGCTGACAGGGCGAAAAATACACCGTTTACACTCAACACGAAGGAATACATCGGCTCTATTTCCAAACAATTTACCGCCATGGGGATCATGATCCTGCATGACCGCCAAAAGCTGAGCTATGATCAGTCCATCCGCGACTTTTTCCCGGAACTGCCTGTCTTTATGCAACCGGTTAGGATACGGCACCTGCTATACCATACTTCCGGACTGGCAATTTTCGACGATTATTCTGACATGACAGAAAAGGACGTTTTTAATATCCTGCTGAAACAGGATAAACTGCATTTTACACCCGGAGAAAAGTTTGAATACTGCAATGCCGGGTACTCTCTTTTGGGGATGATCATAGAGAAGGTATCTGGCCAAAGTCTTAATGATTTTATGATGCAAAGCATATTTAAGCCATTAGGGATGAGGCATACCGAAGTAAGTGAGGGCAGTCATCGGAACACGGTTAGGGCCATTGGTTATGATCTATATGGTGCGGTTAACAGTTATGATACCTTTATGGGTGGCAACGCATCCATTATTTCCACAGCGGAAGATATGTATAAGTGGGATCAGGCGATGTACGATTGTAAACTGGTAAAACCGCAAACGCTGGCCGAAGCCTTTACACCGTCGGACAAGGTAATGAACAACCCGTCGTTGCTGCTTAAGGATGATATGTTTGGTGATAAAAGTTATGGCTTTGGCATTTGGATAGCAATGCGCAACAGCGCTAAAGACTTTTTTCATGACGGTGCTTTCAGCGGGTATGCAACTTATAATGAAAGAGTAACTGATAGTCATACGGCAATTGTGGAGGTGACTAATTTGCGGCATGCACCTGTGTACGAGATTCGGCAGGCTATACTTAATATACTTGATGATAAACCCTATCGTCTTCCTAAAATAGATGGCAGCGTATGGCTAAACAACAAGATAGTCACTGCCGGGATTGATTCTGCCATATCACGCTACCGCATACTCCAAAAAACCGATACCGCTGATTACGAATTCTCTGAAAATACATTGAATAGTTATGCCTATATATTGTTAAGGGCAAACCTTGTAGCTGAAGCAATAAAAGTATTTAAGTTGAACACCGAGCTTTATCCAAACTCCGCCAATGTTTATGACAGTCTTGCCGATGGTTATGAAAAAGCAGGTGATAAAACGAAGGCGTTAGAAAGCTGCATGCAAGCTCTGAAGCTCGATCCGAATAGTGAGTATGAGAAGAATAGGGTGAAGGGGTTGCAGGGGAAATGATTGTTTTGTTGACTGTTACAGAATAACGGACGGACAAATTCAATGAGATTTGTATATTTGAATTATTATTTAAATGAAAGGCATCAAAGATGAATTACAAAATATCATTCTCGGAGATGAACAAATTGGCCCAGACAGCCAACTCAAAAAAGTCCAAAGTTTCCTTAGAGGATATGCGGGCACAAGCATCCCTTCTGAAAAACAGCAGCATTTCAAAGACGAAGAAACAGCAGCACTCATAGCTTTTGCTACAGAAGTAGGTCTTTTTTATAATCACCCCATCCTTCCAATGGTAGCTGTTCGCCTCACCTGTTACACCTAATAAAGAACGGAACAAAACACTCCCATGTCATTGCGAACGTAGTGTGGCAATCGCGAACTATGCAGGGCCGCTATGCAATCTTCGCCCTGTATAGTATGCGATTGCTTCGTATCCTCGCAATGACATAATTTATTAATGCGGTTATTTTCATTAACTTAGTATATGACCAACCGCAGGAAGTTTATCACACAGGCCGCAGCGCTGGCAGGGGCGTTTTCGGCATCGAGTTTGTTTAACCAGCTGCATGCTGAGGAATGGAAGCAGGCCTCCAAAAAGATCGACCATCTTTCGCCGGAGCAGGCTGCCATGGATGAGGATTACTGGAGCACTATCCAGAATGCCTTTAGCGTTAGTCCCAATATCATCAATCTGAATAATGGCGGGGTATCGCCGTCGCCACTGGTGGTGCAGCAAGCTGTGGCGCGTTATAACGACCTGAGCAACGAAGGGCCGTCCTACTTTATGTGGCGTATATTGGATCAGGGTCGTGAGCCCCTGCGTGAAAAGCTGGCGCAACTGGCAGGCGTTGATCCGGAGGAGATTGCCATTAACCGTAATGCTACCGAATCGCTGAATACGGTGATCTATGGCCTGAACCTGGAGAAAGGGGACGAGGTGATTGGCAGTAAGCTGGATTACCCCAACATTATCCAGGCCTATAAGCAACGTGCCATGCGTGACGGGATTGTGTACAAGCAGCTCAGCTTTGATTTTCCGATAGAGAATGATGAGCAGATTGTGAAAGCCTATGCTGATGCGATAACGCCGAAGACGAAGATCATCCACGTTACCCACATGGTGAACTGGGTGGGGCAGGTGATGCCGGTTCGTAAAATATCCGATATGGCTCATGCAAAAGGGATCGAGGTGGTGTGTGATGGCGCGCACTCATTTGGGTTGATGGATTTTAAGATTCCTGATCTGGACTGCGATTATTTGGGGACGAGTCTGCATAAATTTCTGTCGGCGCCTATCGGTAGCGGGATGATGTGGATAAAGAAGGAGCATATCAACAAAATATGGCCGCTGCTTTGTAACGGCGATCCGCATAGTGGTGATATCAGGAAGTTCGAGACGCTGGGTACACGCAGTTTCCCGATAGAGCAGGGTATAGGTGAAGCCATCAATTTTCACGAAGGCATTGGCAGCAAGCGCAAGGAAGAGCGCATCCGTTACCTGAAAAATTACTGGGCGACTAAGGTGAAAGATATCCCGAGGGTGAAGCTGCATACCTCGCTGAAGCCGCAATTTTCATGCGCCATCTGCGGTGTAAGTGTTGATGGTATGACTCCTGGTGAGTTGGATACCGCTTTGTTTAGTCAATATAAAATACATACGGTGGGTATAGTCTGGGAAAACGTAAGCTGTGTTAGAGTAACGCCTCATGTTTATACCCGCTTGGTTGATCTGGATAAACTGGTGCATGCGATAGAGAAGATCGCGTCGTCGAAGAAAACGTAATTGTTAAACAGCCTGTCATGCTGAACTTGTTTCAGCACCCCACAGGACATTCACGCTTGCTTGGTATGCGACTTGCATCTAATAGACTTGCCTATCGCAGACCTTTATGATGGGGGGCCGAAACAAGTTCGGCATGGCGTTCTTTCATAAAGAAAACTGATTATTATGCAAAACGAGCAACCTAACATACAATTTTCAACCCCACTTTTTATGGTGTCTAATATGGAAGCATCATTAAAGTTTTATGTAGATGGACTGGGCTTCAAAATCATGAACACCTGGACACCTCGTGGCACAATTGAATGGTGCTGGCTGCAACGTGAAGGAGGATCTATCATGTTACAGGAAGCAAGGATAACACCGGAGAAGCCTTATTTATCGGGCAATAAACCCGGTGCGGGATTGTCAATCTGGTTTCAATGCCTGGATTCGCTGGTGTTATATCATGAATTTTTGGATAACGGGATTAAAGCTGATGAGCCGTTTGTCGGCAATGGGTTGTGGGATGTAAGGTTGACCGATCCGGATGGATATTACCTGCATTTTGAGAGTAAGACGGATGTGGAGGAGGAGACGATGTATTCGGAGTGGAGGAAGAAGCAGTGAGCAGTTTTTAGTAGGCAGTTTGCAGTAATTATAATAAGCGTCATTACACAGAGTCAATAATCTCGCACTTGTGGTGTTCGCTATACCTGTTACACAAAATAAAGAACGGAACAAATACTCATCCGTTATTCCGTCCGCTGGTTAGCGGATCGGCATCCCACAGGACATTCACGCTTGCTTGGTGTGCGATTGGCATGTAGCGACCCGTCTATCGCAGACTTTTATGATGGGGTGCTGAAACAAGTTCAGCATGACATCATTTTTAATGCTGTTCTTTCTTCAATTGCCCTTCAATCGTATTCGCTACCAGCTTTGCCCATTTCTCATACATTTTTCCGGAAGGGTGCAGCTTGTCTTCTGCAAGGTAGGCCGGGTCATCGCCGATTTCGCGATAGAGTGAGGTGATATTGATATAGTTAACACCCGCTTTTTTGCTTTCTTCTTTATTGATGTGGTTGTAGGCGTCAATCTCCGTGGCTATTCTTTCAGGGTTACGCCCATTGGCGAAAGGAGTTACACCCCAATCAGGAATCGACAATACGAATACATGATGCTTATTATTTTTCGTGAAAGCAATGGAGGTGTTCAATAACTGCACAAATTGAGTTCGGTAAATGGCGGTGTCTTTATGCTGATATTGATTATTGACGCCGATCAGCAGTGTTACGATGTCGAACTTTTGGGTGAGGTTGGAGTTGGTGATTGCTTGAATGAGTTCATCTGTTCTCCAGCCGGTTTTGGCAATGATTGTTGGTGGGTTAATATGACGTCCTTTTTTATTTAGTATGGCAGCCGCTTGATTTGGATAGGATTGATCTGCCGGAACCATTTCGCCAATGGTGTAGGAATCGCCGAGGGCAAGATAGGTCAGTGCGTGTTGGGCAGTAGTATCCTTAGAATTCATATGAGTGGTTTGAGCAAATGCACCACAGCTGCATAAAGTTAAAAGGGCTATTATAGTTGTTTTCATACTATCTCCATATCGAACAATACGGAAATATGATGTTTTAAGTTTTTCTTGATGTCTTCTATATCAGCTTCTTTGCCCAGCTCTTTTTGCATGGATGTTACGGCTTTGTCGTCGATACCGCAAGGAACGATATTGTTAAAATAATCCAAATCAGTATTCACGTTGAAAGCAAAACCATGCATCGTCACCCAACGACTGCACCGAACTCCCAGGGCACATATCTTACGGGCATTTTCATTATCCGGATCGAGCCATACGCCGGTGTAGCCGGGGTAACGCTCTCCCTTTAAACCATATTGAGCCATCGTGAGTATTACTGCTTCTTCAAGCGTGCGCAGATACAGGTGAATATCGGTAAAGAAATTATCGAGATCGAGAATAGGATACCCTACAATTTGCCCCGGACCGTGATAAGTAATGTCACCGCCACGGTTGATCGGATAGAAAACAGCGTTCTTTTCCTTCAAGCCTTTCTCGTCTAAAAGCAAATGTTCAGGCTTACCGCTTTTACCTAAAGTGTATACATGCGGATGTTCGCAGAATACCAAATAATTTGGAGTTAACTCATCTTCTTCACTGTATTCATCGCCTTCACTGGTGATCTTGCGGTTGCGGATTCTGGTTTTCAGGTCGACCGTCTGGCCAAATATAGCTTCCTGGCGGTCCCATGCTTCTTTGTAATCTGTCAAACCCCAATCCTGGAAAAATACTTGTTTGTTCTTCATGTCCCTATCCCTTTACGTAGCCGATCATATAATCTTCGTACTGCAAATAATCTACCTTATAGTCTTTTGACACTATGCCTTTATTCAGGTGCGCCTTTACATGCCCTTCCTGAGCAAAGTTAAAAGGCTGAAGCGAAATATTATCTGCAAATGATACCTCTTTTTGCCCGTAGCACTTATAAACCGCCTCTTTGGCGCACCAGCAAACATATAATTGCTGTATTCTGTCCGGATGACCTATGAACTCCATTTCGGACGGACGCATAAACTTATGGGCAATGCGCTCTACCTTCTGTTTTATCTGCTCAATGTCGATGCCTACCTTGTGGGTTCTGCTTAACATTACCGCAGCATAATCAAATGAATGGCTGAGCGATATGTGGTAGGGCAAATGCACTAAATAAGGTTTGCCGTGCTCATCTACTTCACAGTCAATATACTCTTCGGTGTTCAGCATTTTGCGTAAAAGCACACGCGTGCCGAGCCAGTGGAGGTGTCGTTTGCCATGGCTAAGTTTCTCTACATAAGCCTTTTCGCGGTCGTTCAACTGAAGTTGATTGTACAAATCCTCCGCTTTCTCTTCTATTCTCCAAAGAGCAAATTCGGTATCAGCGTCAATTTGCTTTTTGTATGCTATGGCCATAAAGTAAAATTGCAAAAAGGATGGCAAAATAAATCAAATAATTATAATTTAGGCCAAATATCACAGTACAATGATTTTATCCGACAAACGCATTCTTGAAGAAATTGACAAGGGCCATATTATTATCGAACCGTTTAAACGTGAGTGTTTAGGCACCAATTCATACGACGTTCATTTAGGTAAACATTTAGCTACCTATAAAAGCCGTGTGCTGGATGCCAAACAGCATAACGAGATCGATGGCTTTGAGATTCCAAAAGAAGGCTTTGTACTCCAACCTAATACCCTTTATTTAGGCGTAACGATGGAGTACACCGAAACGCATCGCCATGTGCCATTTCTGGAAGGTAAATCAAGCACCGGTCGTTTAGGTATTGATATTCATGCTACCGCGGGTAAAGGAGACGTTGGCTTTTGCAATACCTGGACGCTGGAGATATCCGTTGCTCAGCCCGTGCGCGTATATGCAGGTATGCCTATCGGTCAGCTGATCTATTTTGTAGTGGAAGGTGATATCGAAATCATGTATAACACCAAGTCGAACGCCAAGTATAATAATCCGACTACCCGTCCTGTGGAGAGTATGATGTGGAAGAACAAATTTTAAGAATTGCCTGTCTGCTTAAACTAATATTTGTTTAACCGGGTTTGGTTTTGAGATTTGATTGTGAGTTTGTAAATTGCGTCACAAGCCTTACACATGAAAATCAAAATACCTTTCCTCGCACTTCTATCTATTCTTTTATTCAATATTCCCTCATTTGGCCAAACTGATAGTACTTTTTTAAGCCGGGCACAACAATCACTTACAGAGCATTTCAAAGTACAGCCTGTAGAAAAAGTTTATCTGCATTTAGATAAGCCATCGTATCTGCCGGGCGACACCATTTGGTTTAAAGCCTATACAGTAATAGGCGAGAAGCATCAATTGTCTGTGTTGAGTGGCGTTTTGTATTGCGAGTTGATTAATACACAGGATTCTGTGATAAGCAGGCATACGCTAAAATTGATCTCCGGAATATCAACCGGCGACTTTATACTTACCCGCAACTTAAAAGCCGGCAATTATCATATCAGGGCTTATACCAACTGGATGCGGAATGCGGGGACCGATTATTTTTATAACCGCGAGATCCATGTCGATGCGGTTTCAATTACCCCATCACAATTGAATGCTACAATAAATAATAAACCTGATGTGCAATTTTTCCCCGAGGGAGGTGAATTGATAAAAGGTATCCGCTCAAGGGTCGCTGTGAAATGTGTTGGCAGTAACGGGCTTGGCCAAAATATTAAAGGCACCATATCGGACAATGAAGGTAATGAGGTTGCGGTATTTGAAACCCAGCATTTGGGTATGGGCGTATTTGCGCTGATTCCCCAGCAGGGTAAAACATATAAGGCAACAATTTCTCTTGATGATAATTCTAAATTGGTTGTTGACCTTCCTCCGTCAAAAGATGATGGATTTACTTTAGCGGTCAATAATAATGATGCTGACAGTGTTTATATTAAAGTAGCTGCAAGCCCCGGTCTCTTTCAGGCTAAACAAAACAGACCATTTTACTTAATAGCGCAATCGGCAGGTAAAGTTTATTTTATGGCCGAAAATAAATTGACCGCTCCGGTTTTTACTGCGCGTGTAGATAAAAAGCGTTTCCCGTCAGGCATAGCTCAGTTTACATTGTTTTCTGACGCAGGAGAGCCTTTAAACGAGCGCATAATATTTTGCAGGAGCGATGATTCATTACAAATAAAAGTCACAACGCCTGAGCTTAAGTATGCACCGCGGCAGAAAACCAGTATAAAAATGAATGCCCGCGCAAACACCGCGCAAATAGTTCAGGGAAGTTTTTCGGTTTCGGTTTGTAATGAAAGTTTGATAAACCCGAATGAAAATAATGAAAGCACCATTTTAAATAGTCTGCTGCTTACATCAGACATAAAAGGTTATATAGAGCAACCTAACTACTATTTCATTAATACCGATGATAAAAAGCGCTCGGACCTGGATGTGTTGATGTTAACACAGGGATATCGCCGTTTTCAATGGGAGTCGGTATTGAAAAACAATAATAATCCAATTATCTATCAACCTGAGCAATCATTACAAATATCAGGCGCATTGAAAACACCTTCCGGCAAAATTGTACCCAATGGCAAGATCACTCTTGTTGCCACAAGTCAAAACCTGCTTACGGATACAGTGACTGATGCTAATGGCAATTTTAAATTTACTGATCTGAATTTACCAGATACGGCAAAATTGGTTTTGCGTGCCCGCAAAGAAAACAACGGCAGCAATGTGTCGATTTATGTTAAGCAGACTGATTACCCGGAAATAGCAAAAAGCAAAAAAAGCCATGATGCAGGTGAGACAAAATTAACGCCTGAAATGATTCAAAATATTGCTAATTATCAGCGCAAATTAAGGGAGGACTCTATACAAAACAGCAGGCATCTGGCAGGGGTTACCATAAAAACAAGCAAGGAACATGCACCGGATAAATTTAATAATTATGGTACTGCAATGGAAAGAAACCTGGATTTGAGCAAGGCTAGAAACTTCACGTCTATTTTCGAAGCCATTAAATTCATTGCGCCGCATTTTCGTGGTAATAGAGTAATATTAAATGGCCTTGATCTGGACGCCAACAGCGATATCCTGAATACTTTTACAATAGATAATATACAGGAAATAAGATTAGTCGATCCTTTCGGGTTTAACCTTAATACAGGTAAAATAAATGAATCGGGTACAATAGTAGTTACAACGAAGGTGTATGCCGGCACAGATACTGTAGCATTGAAGGGGGTTGTGATCAGGGCGAAAAAGAAGTCGAATGAACTGGATCTTTCGCATTCTGCTAATTTGAAAGGCGGCGGAAATGCTGATCAGGTATTATCAGGGAAAGTATTGGATGGTTGTATAACCTTGTCGCAGTGCCTGCAGGGAAAGGTTTTTGGAGTAAATTTTGCACAGGATGGTACACCTATTAATACGCGCAGCGGTGGAGCAATGTCGGTAATAGTTGATGGTGCAATATTAAGTGGCGACTATCTGAATAATCTGGACGCAAATAATATTTATAGTATAGAAGTTTTAAGAAGCGTTGAAAGCAGGACGATATACGGCACAAGTATAGCAAAAGGCGGCGCCCTGGTTATTACAACAAAAAGCACAGCCGACCCAAACTATGTAACGAGTGTGAGACCTGCCGGATTGATCACCTATCCATTTACGGGATTTTACAAAGCCAGATCTTTTTACGTGCCTAAATACGATCACCCTAAAAAAGATGGCGAGCCTTTAGATCTTCGTACGACGGTTTACTGGAACCCATATATCATCACCGATAAAGATGGTAATGCATCTTTCGATTATTATAACGCAGATACCAAAGGGACCTATCGTGTAGTAATTGAAGGTATTGATGATGAAGGCAAATTGGGAAGACAGGTATTTAGATATAAAGTGGAATAGTCAATAGTAAGTAACTTGTCTGGATTTTTATTCACTATTGACCATTCACCATTCACAACTATCACTTAGTTAAATAATATTTCTCCCAGAAATCAACGGATTTTGATAGTTCACTGCGGTCGACTGGTGCGCTGTTGCCGTTACCTCCGCCCATGCGACCGCCACGGCCTCCACCTCGTCCTCCACGACCGCCGCCTCCACCACCAAAGCCACCGCCACGTGTCATGCCTTCATGATTGCCATTATCTTTATCTTGCCCTGGCCGGGTTATGCCATTGATCTTGAAGTTAAAGGCCCATTCATTTTTTGACAGGTCCTCAGCATGGAAAAATTTAAGTGGGATGGCCGCTTCATAAACCAGGTTGCCATCTTTATCGTAGTCAATCGCTACTTTAAAACCATAGGTGTTTGAAGTAGTCATAGTTTCACTTTCGATGTCTTTAAAGCCGGTAACTTTTATCTCTCGCAATTTGGTGAGCTTGGCCTTCATTTCATCTTCACGATCTTCCTGTTTTACATCATTGTTGCTATTTTGCAGGTCCATCGCATTATCTGCCATGCCTTGTGCGCTTTGATCGCCTACAGGGAATGTCATTGTAAAGGTTTCTTTCTTTTTACCGCGGATATCAATACCTAAAGTTAGTCCTGCCCGCAATACCCTTATCTGCTCACTGCGATCATTAATTCGGATAGCCATGTAAAGATTATCCTGATCATTTGCGAGTGCGTAGTTTAATTGTTTTTCCTGGTTGTAGTAGCGTAAACTATCACCCCATTCTTTCAGGTCGCCGTCAATGGTAATGTTGGAAGGTGGTGGCTGTAGTTTGTTTGCAGCTTTATCCTGCCCAAAAGCGGCAGTCGATATAAAAAGTTGTAAGAAGCCAATGCTTAATAGGGGTACAAATAATGTCTTCATTGTAATTGTGACGAAAGTGTTACTTTTTGACAAGCTAACATCTTTTTGCCTTTTTTATTGCCGAATTTAGGTAATTTTGTCATTACAATGCCGACAGAAACCCAGGAAGAGACCCTAACGCTCGAGGAAATATTAGCCGGGCTGAAAGAGATGCATCGTCTTATCTTATGGAATGATGATGTGAACACATTCGATCATGTGATCTTCTGCATGATGAAATACCTGGACTACTCCGAAGCACAGGCTGAAAAAATAGCCTGGAAAGTTCATAACGAAGGTAAGTGTGCCGTATTGGAAGGTTCATTTACCGAGATGGAAATCTACCGCAAAATATTGCAGCAAGAGGGTTTGACGGTTACCGTCGAGTAAAACCTTTGTTACAAGTCTGTCTCTTAATCTCAGTTCATTCCTTATTTAAAACAGAATAATATCTTGTATCTTATTAGGCAGTGGCAGCCTGTTTTATTTAATTCTGTCACGTTTGGGCACAAAAACGTTAAGTAAGTAATATTTTTATATTAAATAATAAGAGATATAATAAAACTACAGAATTTATCCAAAATCATTTTGTAAAGATTCTTTACAAAATTTTAATCAGGTGATTATAATTTGATTAAATAGTGGGGGTTTCTTTGTCCCGCAATTAAAAACGCGGCCCTAATGAAGAAACTATTACTACTATTCACATTGCTTTCTCTTTCAGCCGTTACTTACGCCGGCGTAATAAAAGGAAAGGTTACTGATAAGAAAACGCATGATCCCCTTATAGGTGCAACAATCAGTATAAAAAATCAATCTACAGGCGAAGCAGCCTCAGTAAGCGTCGGTCTCGACGGTAGTTACATTTTTAAAAATGTAAAAGCTGGCAAGTACGAAGTTGAAGCCAGGTATGTATCGTATGAAACGGCTCAAAAGAGTGCCGATATCCTGCAGGATGAAACCACTACAGTTAACATCGAACTTGAATCGACCAACAAGTCTTTAAATGAGGTAACCGTTACCGGCAGCACAGGCAAGGGAACGGACCAATCGGCACTCAATGCTGAAAAACGCTCCGATGTTGTATTAAATGCAGTATCAGCCCGCACCATCCAGGCTTCTCCTGATATTACTATTGCTAACGTCACCCAACGTGTGTCAGGCGTTTCTATCGAACGCAGTAATAACGGTGAGGCGCAATATGCCATTATCCGTGGTATGGATCAACGCTATGAGTACACCCTGGTAAATGGCATCAAGATACCGAGCCCTGATAACAAGAACCGTTATGTGCCATTGGATATCTTCCCGGCAGATATTGTGGACCGACTGGAAGTATCCAAATCATTAACCCCAGGTATGGAGGGTGATGCTATTGCAGGCGCTATCAATATGCAGCTTAAAGATGCCCCTGATAATTTTATGCTATCTGCCAATCTTGGTGCGGGTTATGCACAAAGCTTTTTTAACGGCGATGGCTTTACCAAGTTCGATCATAGCGCCAGCCTGACCATGTCTCCTCGTGTTGCAGGAAATGGTTCGGCAACAATGGCTGATTTCCCGAATAATCCATTTCATTACAGCCAAAATAAAACGCCGCTGGGCAGTATTTTTGGCTTGACAGTAGGTGGCCGTACTGCCGATAAAAAATTCGGCGCCATTGCGACCTTGAGTTATCAAAATACTTACCGCCAGACAAAGGGTGAATTCTTTAGCTCGACTACTAATGAAGAAAATGGCGATCCGCAATTAACCGGTCAGCAGAGCCGTATTTACGATATTCAGCAGCAGCGTACTGCTGTGGTGACCAAGTTCGATTACCGTTTTGATCCGAATAACAAGATCAACCTGAACGCGGACTACATCAACCTGACCAAAAACGAATATCGTTTTACTTCTGATACCAGTTTATTAACCAGCCACACTCAACCAGGTGTTGGTAGTGTTGACCAGGACTACCGCAGCGATCGCACCGTGCAGCAGATATATAACTTCGATCTGCATGGCGATCATAAAATATCAGATAAATGGAAGCTGGATTGGTCGGCGGTATATTCAAAAGCTACTGCCAATGAGCCTGACCGTGCTGATCTGTACCTGAGCACCGGTGCCAATCTTGACCCGACGACAGGTGCTATCGTTCAGCAACCACGTCGTTTGAGTACCAACCCTTATGCGGAATCAAGAGTATTTGAAAAAAACTCGGATGAAGACAAAAGCGGATATCTGAATTTAACCTATTCACCAACCATTTTGGGTACTAAGGTAGATTTCACAGTGGGTGGAATGTATCGCGATAAAACAAGGCACAGTACCTACGACCAATATAACATTAATGAATCAGGTACTACCAACCAGATGTACGACGGAAATATAGATGACAATACCTTCGCGGTGCAAAATGCACAGGGTAGCCCATCTGATGCTTTGAACTATGATTTCACTGAAAAGATTGGAGCAGGGTATGGTCAGTTTAAATTTAATGCTGGTAAATTATCAGCAATAGGCGGTGTACGATACGAGCATACCGACCAGCAATGGGTGACAGGCGCACCAGTGAACAATGTAGTTGGTGCAAATGGCTCGATTAATTACTACGACGTGCTGCCAAGCTTAAGCCTGAAATATGACCTGGGCAATAAACAGGATTTAAGGTTCTCTTATTATTCAGCCATCAGCAGGCCTAACTTTTATGAATTGGTACCACACTCAGAAGGTGATCCTGATTCAGACTACCCGGAAGTTGGTAACCCTTACCTGAAACGCATCACATCGAACAACCTCGACCTGCGCTATGAGTTTTTCCCCGGAGCACTGGACCAGTTGTTAGCAGGTGTATTTTATAAGAATATCCAGAATCCAATAGAATATGCGGTAACATTACCAACAGGTTCAGCAGCCAACAGCTATGTATTGGAGCCTGAGAATTTCGGTAACGCGACCAACTACGGGTTTGAATTGGACGCTACCAAATATCTGCGCAACTTTGGTATCCGGTTAAACTATACTTACACCAACTCAAGCATCACTACAACCAAATTGCTGGATTACCGTGATAACACCGGTAACCTTACACACCGTGATGTGTCTCAAACCCGTCCGCTGCAGGATCAGTCGAAGAATATAGGCAACCTGTCGTTCCTGTACCGTGATAATAAAAATGGTTTGGATGCACAAATCTCTGCGGTTTACACTGGTCCAAGAATTTATGCGGTATCGCCCTACCTGGATAATGATATCTGGCAAAAAGGTTTCGTAACACTGGATGTATCGGCAGAAAAGAAAATCTTCAAAAGGTTCTCGATCTATGCAAAAGCGACCAACCTGACCAATACGCCTTTTCAATTAGAGATACACCGTCCATACGTTGCTCAGCCCAATGTTTTTGAGGATCAGACACCGGGCAAGAATGTATTCATCCGCAAGGACACTTATCAGCAGTATTACATAGTGGGTTTAAGGTATAAACTGTAATTATTCAGACGATGAAAAAATATTTCAATATCATAATAGCTTCTTTTGCAGTAACGGCCTTAAGTGCCTGCCATAAAGCAGAGAATGCACGCATATCCCAGCCTGTGGTTCAGGTGGGGAATATCATTAAATCGGATACTTTATCCGGCTCAGTAAAAGGCACATTGTTAAGCGGGAAGACCTATTATTTCGCCAGCAATATCACAGTGAATGGTGGCGATACTTTATTGATGCAGCCGGGATCAAAACTGATTGCCTTAGGCGATGGTGTAACAGCTGCCACCGCTCCGGAAATTTTTGTGCACGGTACTTTTATCAGCTTAGGCACACAACAAAACCAAAACTATATCACGGTAAGCAATGCCGCTACCCTGCACTCAGAGGCTACCCAGCAAAATTATACCAATGTGTTCAAAGGATGGTGGGGCGGTATATTTTGTACGCCGGGTACTGCAACCGCACAAGATCCTAATCCTGCCGGCGGCGATGTGATCATTAAATGGACGCATCTTGAATTTGCAGGAGCGCCTGCGGGTGATGAGGATGACCATGCGGTTTATACGGATGGCGACCCACGCTGGACGATCTATTTTGCCAACATTACCAAAAACTTTGTTTTGGAAGACTCGTGGGTATTTGGCAGTAAGGATGATGGTATGCGTATAGCAGGTGGTCATATTGACATTATGCGTAACACTTATGAACTCTGCGGAGTAGCAGCCGGCGAAGCCTGTAACTTTAAAAGTGGTTCGGTTGGCGATGTGGGTTACAACCTGATCATCGGTGCAGCAACCAATGCTTTTAAAATATCAGATGCGGGCAGCTCGGGTACACAATGCAATATCAATTGCTATAATAATACGATGGTTAACTGTGGTTTCAGACAAAACTCCACAAGCGGTCACGGTGGTTCTATCGATTTTGAAAAGGCCGCAAAAGGCAATGCTTATAACAATATGATCATCAACTGTGCTATTGGCTTACGTGTATTGAGTAGTGCCGACACTAAGAATATCGTGTATAATAATCAGTTGTATTATGGTTTTAATTCTACGATAGTTGCCCAGTTTAACGCTGCAGATGGTAAGTCTACGTTCCAATCAGGTGATATTTATTCATCTACGCCACAACAAAATGATCCTTTATTTTATGGGTTTGATGTGAATGGATATGATTATACGCTGCATCCGGCACCAGTTACTGCAAATGACCAGACCCCTGTTGTCGTAATGCAGGGAACCTCAAGCTTTAGGTTGAAAGCAGGCTCGCCAGCATTAGGAAAAGCAAATTCGACGATCGCATCTTATAATACAGTAACCACTACCGGAAACTATGCTGCGACCATAACGCCGCCGGGCAAGGATATTGGCGCTTATCAAAACGACGGCACCGGCAACCAGCATTAAATATTAAAAAATATTATTTTTTGTAGAGACGCAATACGTTGCGTCTCTACTTATATTTAGATATGAGAAAAGTATTAACCCTTATCCTGTTTCTTACAACACTAAACTGTGTTGCACAGTCGCAGAACAGCGGCGATAACTTTTTGGGTTCCAAAACTCTTTATAAACAGCCTGCAAAGCCAAATACGACTACACCTGCCAGTTATGCTCCTGTTTTTATCAATCATGTGGGAAGACATGGAGCACGGTATCCTACTAAGCCAATCGATAGCAGTTCCGCGTATAAATTGATTCTTAAAGCTTATAAGGAGTCACAATTATCAACGCAAGGGCTTGCATTAAGAAGTATGGTATTAGCTCTTCAAACAGTAGTGAAGAACAATGCAGGGTCCATCTCAGATGAAGGAAAATCAGAATTGACGGGTATAGGGGAGCGGATGGCCCAACATTACGGAACTGTATTTGCCCGGATGAATATGATCCAGATGCGGGACACAAAAGAAAAGCGGACCCATCAAAGCGCTGACGCATTTTTGGGTGGATTGTACCGAAAACTTCTTCCTGTTCATCCTGACACGAATGTGAAGCAGGATAATGTCAGTTTGCGGTTTTATGATCTGTCGCCTGCTTATAAAAAATTTGAAAACGGAGTTGAAAGCACTGAACCCGAAATATCATTCGACAAACAGTTGCGCCTGGAGAAGATAGATGATTCCGTTGCATACAACATTTTTAAACCATCTCTTTTTAACAAGCTTACTACTTCACAAAAGAAAAAATTTGTATCAGATTTGTTCGGCTTTGCCTGTATTGTATACTCACTAAAACATGAAATAGATAGCGCAGGAGTATCAAAGCAAATTGACTTTGAATCATTTTTTAACTGCGGTCAGCTTGATGCACTCGGAATTCTTGATTCAGCCGATGAATACCTGAAAAAGGGACCTGGGGTTAATAATAACGGTATACAGGTGCGCGTGGCTGTTCCGCTGCTGGTTGATTTTATCAATACGGCTGACGAAAATATTAAATCGGGTAAGAATGGCGCTAAGCTTCGGTTTGCTCACGCTGAAACTATTGCCCCCATAGCAGCTTTATTTGAAATTGAAGGAGCAGATAAGGCGTCTTCGAATATCTATACGATTAGTAAAATCTGGAAAGCATCAAAAGTAATTCCATTGAGCTCCAATATTCAATGGATATTTTATAGAAATACAAAAACGCCATATGATTATGTGGTTAAGATTTTATTAAACGAACAAGAAGTAAGTATTTCCGGCCTTGATTCGCTAAAGATAAAAAATTCAAATTGCTATCATTGGAAAGACTTGCGTTCATTTTATATGAAAAAGCTGGCCGCATTGCATGTTAAGCTAACGGATGACATGGCGGCTTACCTGGCAGATTTAAAATAAGGCCTACCTCTAAATACTATAAGATCCTTTATTTCCATGCCTCATGCGCAATAATTTAAAGGTATGATTCCTATCTTTTATATTATTTTTTCTGGCTTTATAGGTTAAAATAATGTTTAAACAAACTGAATTATTTCTGTAAAACCATATTGAATGTTAAAACATTGAAATCATTTGGTTAAGAAAATTCATCTCGGCTAAAAATTCAGCTTTTATCCAAAATTATACGGGTTTCTTGCGCAAAATTTTGTTTTTTAATGAAAGTTGCCTTTACCCCTGATGTCCTTTTCGCACTTCCTTTTCGTTCTCAGAAAGTCCTTAAAAAGTGCCTTTGCAGCATTTTAATGTTGCTTTGCTTTTCCGCAATTGCGCGCGCACAAACCTTGAAAGGCAGTGTTACCGACGCCAAAAATGGTGAAACTTTAATTGGGGCTACTGTCCACATTGAAAAAGGCGATTTTCAATCAAGTACTACTGTTAAGCTCGATGGTGTTTACCTGTTTAAGAATATACCTGCCGGAACCTATAAACTGCAGGTAAAATTTCTAGGATACAAAACCACCCAACAATTTACGGTAGAAGTTACCGGCAGTAACGTAACTACACTGAATGTAGCGATGGCTGATAATGCAACCTCGCTTAACGAGGTGACGATCGTAGAACATGCCGGCAAAGAAACTGACGCGGCCGCGCGGAGTGCAGAAAAAAATTCCAATAATACTATTAATGCCGTGTCGGCACAGTCTATCGCTATTTCTCCTGACGTCCTGGTATCCAATGTGTTAAGCAGGATGTCGGGTGTGTCAATCGACAGAAGTAATACCGGTGACGCGCGCCACGTGATCATCCGTGGTATGGATAAGCAGTACAACACTACGCTGATCAACGGCGTGAAGATACCGAGCCCGGATAACAGGAACAGGTATTTACCATTGGATATATTCCCGGCAGGCTTGGTTGATCGTCTGGAAGTTTCTAAAACGCTTACGCCTGACATGGAAGGTGACGCTTCAGGTGGCGTAGTGAATTTGGTAATGAAATCCGCCCCTGATCACTTGAAGGTAGAAGGAGAGATCGGTACAGGCTATAGCCAGATATTTTTTGACCGCAGTTTTTTATCGTTTAACCGAAGCACGGTAAACAATCAATCGCCGGGAGAGATACATCCTAACCAAATTGCTTCACTCAGTGAATTCCCGTACCAGAACCTGCTTACCCAAAAACAAAATGCCCCTATAAATAAAACAGCCAGCCTGACAATTGGCAACCGATACCTGGGCGGTAAATTGGGTGTTATGTTCGCAGGAAGTCTGCAAAATCTTTACCAGGGCGATAACAGCTTTGTGGTAGTACAAACAAGCACAGTAGGTTCGTCGCCTAATATTAATACCCCTAACCAGGAGACAGCTTTTCAAAGTTCCGATAACAGGATGTACTCTTCGCAGGTGGATCATTACGGGGCCATGGCAGCTATAGATTACAAATTCGACAATAATAATACCATCAAATTGATCGGTACTTATGTCGGACTGAATGAATACAGGGTACGCCAAACGGTAGAAACAACTTATGGCGGTTATTCTTTCAATGGCTACCACGGTCCGTTTTCTATCGACGACAGAACTCAAACCAGGTCTGATCTGCAAAGCATTTATAATATTATGCTGAGCGGAAAACATCATATTACCAAAAACTTTTCTTTAGACTGGATAGGCAGCACATCGCAGGCAACACAGAAGCTACCTGATATGGCTGAATTCGATTCTAACTATCAATACAGTGAAACTATTCCTAATGGCTCAAATGTTCCCACAAGTATACAGGCTGAGCCTGCTGTAGTGGGCAATGAGTCAAGGGAGTGGCAACATAATACCGATAAAGATCTTTCAGGTTATTTAAATCTTCATTATAAGGTTGAAAATATTTTTAACCACACCGCCGAGTTCTCTATTGGCGGTATGACAAGACACAAGACAAGGGATAACTTCCGTGATGTGTACAGTTTGTCGAATACGTATGTGCCAGGCTCATCGCCACCGGCTCCGGAGCCATACACATCTATTCCTAATGCCACCTATCAGTGGAAAGACCTGGATACAACTTATGCAGAGGGTTCGCACCATACGGATGCAGGCGTTTACACCTTTACTGAAAACATACAGGCCATTTATGGCATGGTGAAATATGATATTACAAACAAGCTGAACGTGATATTCGGTGTAAGGCAGGAATATACCAGCCAAAGCTATGATTCAAATCTTCCTGTTACTTTTCCAGGTAAATCGGGTGATATTACCTACAATGACCTGTTGCCAAGTATCAATGCCAAATACGCGTTGACCGATCAACAGGCAATAAGGGCATCCTATTATAAATCTGTATTAAGACCATCTTTTTATGACATTGTGCCCGCCACAGATGACTCACAGGACGATGCATTTTACGGCCACGTTGGTAACCCCTTCCTGCAACATACAGTTATTGACAATTACGATTTAAGATACGAGTTTTTCCCCGGTGTGTTTGATGAGTTTATGGTGGGCGGCTTTTATAAACACCTGATCAACCCTATCGAAACTTCGCTGCAGCAGGCTTCTGACGGAGCAACTTTGTATTATGTACCGAACAATCCAAGCGCATCTGCCCAAAACCTGGGTGCCGAATTTGTTGCCCTGAAATTCTTTGGCAATCTCGGTGCGTCTATCAACTATACTTATACAAATTCGCAGATCACCACTCCTAAAACGGTGAATGTTAATAGCGAGCTGATACACCGTACGCAAACAAGGCCGCTGCAAGGCCAGGCTGCCAATATAGGCAATGCATCATTACTATATAAAGATCAGAAGCTTGGCCTCGACGCGCAGTTGTCAGTTTCATACACCGGTGAGCGAATTGCCGCAGTATCTACCTACTACGGCCTGGATACCTGGGAAAAGCCATCTACTTTCCTTGATTTCTCGGCCCAGAAAAAAATAGGCAAGCACTTTATTTTATATGTGAAGGCTAATAACCTGCTCAATACGCCATACGAGCTGTTCATCAAGCAGGATAATCAGGCAAATTACTCTGGCGCATCAAAATATCCGCACCAGGAAAGCCCTAATTATACAACTGTACAGTACGACCAATTTTATGCACGCTATAGTTTGGGTGCAAAGTATAACTTCTAATCTATCAGCATTTAACAATTAAAACACAATAATTATTATCCATTCCCCATTATGAAAAATTTACAGATTCTTTCGATCGGAATGTCACTTTTAGCGCTGGTATCGTGCAGTAAGAAAAGTGATAAGGCTGTTATCTCACAGCCACAGATCCAGGTAGGTAAGGCTATCAGCAGCTCAGGAACCTTAGCTGCAGGTACTTACAAAGGGACCATGCTGGCTAACCAAACCTATACCGTAAGCGGTGATATCACCGTTAACGCAGGTGATACCTTGCTGATCCAAAAAGGTGTTAAAATTAACATGACTAATGGCGCCAATTTCATTGTAAACGGCGACATCATTTTCCTGGGTACTAAAGACGCTCCTATTACAGTAACTGACCCGCGCAGAACCAAATCTACCGGTGCATCAGTTTTAGGTGCAGATTCAGCTTACGTTGGTGGCTGGGGCGGTATCTATTGCGGTCCTACAGCTAAACTTTGCGTAATTAAATGGACCCACCTTGATTTTGGCGGTGCTGCTTTGAAAGCTCTTCCTTTCCCAGGCGGCAACTCTTTAAAAACAGGCGCGCAATACATTCTTTATTTTACTAACCCTACCGGTGTTTTCATTATGGAAGATTCATGGTTATACGGCTCTCCTGATGATGCTACCCGTTTCTATGGCGGCTATTACAACATCATGAGAAACACCATGGAGAAATGCGGCAGCGACGGCGGTGACGGCTTTAACGCAAAAGGCAGCTCAACCGGTAACATGGCCTACAACCTGATCATCGGTGGTGCAACTAACGGTACAAAATCTGCCAGCGACGGTACAACTGCAGGCGAGTGCCAGTTTACCATGTATAACAACACTTATATAAACGATGGCTTCAGGAACAGCGGTGTTTTTGGTGCACGCAGCGGCTCTGTAGAGATCGAGAATAACTCAAGGGCATTGGTTTATAACAACCTGATTGTTGACTGTGCTTTTGGTGTACGTATTGCTGGTGGTCCGGGTGGTGCTAAAGTGTACCTGGCTGATACTACTTATAATGCAAGTGATTTGATCAAACAAACTACTTATGGCTATAACTACTACTATGGCGATAACGCGACAATCACTGGTCAGTTTGTACCGGATAATCGTGCACAGGCAGTTGTTACGCATCCGCAGGCAACTGATATCCCGAATATGGCTACTTTCCTTGGTTCAAGCTATACTTTAGGCGCAACTTATGATGGTTCTTCACTGGTTGGTAAAAACAACCCGATGTTCGTAAACTATCCGCTTCCTGCTGCTAATAATTTCTGGATCACCCAGTGTTCAGTTGATGGCTACAATTTCCGCCTGCAATCAGGTTCACCTGCGATTGGTAAAGGCACAACCGATGCCAGCAAAGTTGCACCTATCACTGCAGGCATCCCTGTTGATCCTAACTTTGGTGCTACTCAGATCACTCCTCCGGGAAAAGATATGGGTTGCTACCAGACTGACGGTACAGGTAACCAGCACTAAGATTTATAGATATTGAAAAGTTCGATCTTTAGCATGACAACCCTTTTTAATAAGAACAGTAACTTGTTTGATATTAAAAATGGGTTGTTATGCTTTTTTATCCTAACTGTTTTTTCCTGCAATAAGTCGGGCAATACAGTTACTCGGAAAAAAGATACCACTGCAACCACACCGCCGGTTCAGGTAAATTTCCCTACAACAACCTATGATCCGGTAGGTCTGGACAGTACGAAACTGTTTAATGCTATACCAACAGTGCATGATTTAGCGAGGACAGACCTGCTGGAAATATCAGGTGTGGCGGCCAGCAGGATCAACCCCGGTATATTATATATTCATAATGACAGCGGCAATCCCAACCAGGTTTACCTGACTGATGCCAATGGTGATAACGAAGGGACACTCACATTAACACCGGTAGGCAACCGCGACTGGGAAGATATTGCTGTCGGCCCCGGACCTGTTGCAGGCAAAAATTATGTGTATGTAGGTGACATTGGCGATAACGATTCTAAGTACCCTTCGGTATTTATTTATCGTTTTCCCGAGCCTGATCTGACCGGGAAAACCTTGCCGGTAACAATGAATATCGATTCATTGGATATCATCGAACTGAAATATCCTGATGGCCCGCGAAACGCAGAAACACTGATGGTCGACCCTTTAACAAAGGATATTTATATCGCCAGTAAGGAGAATAGTTTTTCGAAAGTTTATGTGGCAAGGTACCCACAAAGTACCAAATCAGTTACGGTGATGACGCCTGTTGTGCAGTTGTATATGAATAAAGCCACAGCGGGTGATATCTCTCCCGATGGCACTGAAATATTATTGAGAAGCAATGAATTGATCTGGTACTGGAAACTTCCTGCCGGAACGTCCATCTCAGCCGGATTATTAACTGCCCCGCAGGTAGCACCCTATGCCAATAACGAACCCCAGGGCGAAGGGATCTGTTTTGCAGCAGATGATTCAGGTTATTATACCGATACAGAGATCAGGGATCATCCTGGTCATTTGGCCACTATTTCGTTTTATAAAAGAAAATAAATACACTTTATGAGAAAGCATAAGGTTTTAACAGCTGCACTGATGATAAGTGCGGCTTTTGCGCTTAGTTCAGGAAAATGTTACGGTCAATCCAAAACCTCTTCCGTAATCAATATGGTTTTTAGCTCGGATGCGCATTATGGCATCAGCCGGACGAAATTCAGGGGTGATAGCAATGTGAGTAGTTACATTGTAAATGCTGCTATGATACAGCAGATGAATAGTATTCCTGATTTGATATTACCACAAGATAATGGAATCAATGCAGGTGAAAAAGCAAGTCATATTGACTATGTAATACAAACTGGTGATATCGCCAACAGGATGGAAGCACCGATACAAAGTGCAGCTGCATCATGGGCCCAGTTTGAGACGGATTATATGCACTCGATTAATTTGAAAGGCAATGATGGTAAACAGGCTAAACTGTTGTTTGTGCCCGGAAATCATGATATATCGAATGCCATAGGTTTTACCAAACCATTAAAGCCGCTAACCGATCCCACATCAATGGTGAAGATTTATAACCTGATGCTGAAGCCTGCAAAGCCTTTAACCAATGCTGATTACAATTATCATACCGAGAAGGTGAACTATTCGTTCAATATTAAAGGTATACATATGATGTTCATCACCCTTTGGCCTGATTCAGCTGAGCGCATCTGGATGGAAAAAGACCTTGCTAAAGTAGCTAAAACCACCCCGGTGATAATTTTTACTCATGATCAGCCTGAATGTGAGTCGAAGCACTTCACTAATCCGAAGTCGCCTTATAATATGACTGAGGAAAATAAATTTCAAAACCTCACAGAAGAGCATTATAAGGAAGGGTATGTAGCATCTGCTGATGATGGTGCAACCCAGATAGAACAGCGCGGTTTTGTGAATTTTTTAAAGCATCATCCCAACATCAAAGCCTATTTTCACGGTAACAGCAACTGGAATGAGTTTTATACCTATCATGGACCGGATAATGATGTCAATCTGAATACATTCCGGGTTGATTCGCCGATAAAGGGCAAGTATTCTGCAAAAGATGAAACCTTGTTATCCTTTCAACTGATTTCTCTTGATACGGCATCGCAAAAGTTAACTGTGCGGGAATGCTTGTGGAACACACAGCCTTTGCAGAAAGATCAGAAGATAGTTTTTGGAAAAAGTGAAACGATATCTTTGAAAGTGAAAGGTGAATAGTCAATGGTGAATAGTGAGTAGAAAACTAATTCACTATTCACCACTCACTATACTATATCATACAATTCCATCCATGCGGATCAGGAGCATTTCCGTAACGGATGCCATCCAAAGTTTTCAATACTTTTTGCGAGAACTCACGTGTTTTCGGATCGCTTAAAAAGTATTCTTCACCGCTATGACCGATAGAACCAACAGGAGCGATAGTAGCGGCAGTACCTGCGCCGAATGCATCAGTCAGTTTGCCATTTTTAGCGCCTTCTATAATTTCGGCTACCGATACGCGGCGTTGCTCAACCGGGAAGCCCCAATCGCGAGCCAGGGTCATTACCGTATTACAGGTAACGCCTTTCAGTATAGTATTTTCTTCAGTTGATGGAGTAATCAGTTTGCCATCCAGTACGAACATCGCGTTAGCGGCACCCATTTCTTCAACGTATTTGTGTTCTTTAGCGTCGGTCCAAATGATCTGGTCAAAGCCTTCTTCAACAGCCTTGCGTGAAGGCAGCATAGCACCGCCATAGTTTCCTGCTGATTTTGCGAAGCCCATTCCACCTACTGCAGCGCGGGTATAGTAAGTTTCAATTTTTACCCTCAATGTTTTAGAGAAATAAGGACCTACAGGGCAGGTTAATACAATAAATTTATAAGTCGATGATGGTGCTACACCCAGGAACGGGTCGGTAGCAAACATAAACGGCCGGATGTATAACGAATGGTTCGCCTGAGCCGGGATCCAGTCGCGGTCAAGGTCAACCAATGCAGCTATGCTTTGGATGAAAATTTCTTCAGGCAATTCAGGCATGCACAAACGCTCTGCCGATTTGTTAAAACGCTCTGCATTCTTATCAGGACGGAAGACGGAGACCTTACCATCAGCATGCTTGTAAGCTTTCAGTCCTTCAAAAAAGGCTTGTCCGTAATGCAAAGCAGAAATAGCGGGGCTCAGCCCGATCTCAGCGTAAGGGACTATCTGAAAATTCTTCCATTCGCCATCAGCATAATCGGCCACAAACATGTGGTCAGAAAAGATTTTGCCAAATGGCAGGTTGCTAAAATCCGTTTGCGACAAACGGGAAGTGGTAGTTTTTGTGATCTTGATGTCCAACGTCTCAGTCATATCCTTAGGTATTAATTGTGGAAAGTGGCAAGATAGGACTTTTTTGCCTCAGTTACAGTCAATCACCTTAAAATAACCGTCTTGTGAGTGTAAAAAGTTGGATTAGCACATTTTATCTGTGATTTTAATTTTCTGTCAAACCGTCCGTATATCCCATGGTTTTTAAACTGGCTTTGATATCCTTATCGACTTTGGTTTTGGTGGTATAAAAGGCAAGTATTTTTAAAGATGAAGGCAATGGCTGTTTGATAAATGAATCAAAATCAATATTAGTTTTATATATTCTCAATTGGTGCAAACGAGATAGTTTTTCAATTCCTGTCATCGAATTTAACGTTTTGCAATTGATGATCTTAATATCTTCCAACTGCGTAAGAGGTTCTTCAAAATTGATTTGAGGTAGACGAATTTGATCTTCAATGATTAAAGTCTTGAGCCTTTTAAAGTTTTTTATGTTATTAATATCATTGAAACCTCTAATCCAAATTAAACCCAAATTTTCAATTTCATTTTCGTTTATCTCCTGTATGCTTTCTCTTCCACCAAGAGCTATATATAAAGATTTTAAGTTTCGTAGATGATTCACAAAAGAAAGGGAAACTTTAGAAATGGAGTTCAGATTTAAGGTGTTTAATCTTTTTATATCACCTACCGCTTCAATATTTTTAGTATGTCCTGCTATGATTAAGTGCGATAGATTGTGATATTTTTTTAAATATTCAAGATTTAATGCTTTGGATTTGGTGTTACCAATAACAAGTCTATTGAGATTTTGGAAGCTTTCAGCATCTAATATTTCTGTTTGGGTCAATTCATAAATTCCTATACTTAATTTTTTAAGGTATTTAAGATATGTAATGGCTTCTATATTGTGTGCTTTTATTAAGCAGTCAACATAAAGAGACTTTACGTTAGGTATTTTCGTTGTGCACTTGCAGTCAAAAGAAGTTCCATAGAATCCGTAAAAACGGATACTAAAACTTTCATCATATTTTAAGCATAGTTCATTTAACTCACTAAGTATTTTATCATTATAAGTTTCACCGGAAAATTGAACAATGACTTCTTTGCCTTCGTTGAGGTTTCCTTCAATAAACCTTCGGTTAATGCTTAGCGGGTCTTGAATTCTTTCTTGACGTTGCATAGTTTATTTTAATGCGTTATGTAATAAATTATAAACCCAGCACATCTTCCACCCAGGCCTTGCCCCAGTTGTCTTCCTGCTCCTTCGTCCATAGTGATGGGTAGAAAATCCGCTTTTGAAAACGGGGAGGCAGGTATTTTTGCCAGTTGGTACCTCCGGTGGCTTTGATCTCATCCGGTTCGCGGTTGAGATAGCGAACGGCAGATTTGTAGTGTGATAGCGGCCAGTTAACGTTTGCGTTTACATCCAGTTGTCGCAACTCATTCTCGAGTTGGGCAGTAGATTGCTGTTCGTATTGCAGTTGCTGTAGCAGGGCGCTAAAGTTTTTACTGGTCACCGATTTGGCCAGTTCGATGAATTGTTTAGAATATTTCTTCTCGAATTGCTTAAGCGTGAGTGTCTTTTTGCCTGTAGATAATTCCGTCGCGCCAAATTTCCAGTAGAGAAATTCAAACTGATCTTCGATAGCAGCGCTTCTCAATTCCTCACGCTTGTCACGGGCTACCAGGTTAATAAAGTCTGTTGAATAGATCTCGATCATCCTATACTGTCCGCTCTGGAAACCGCTGGCAGGCAGCAACGACATCCTGAATTGCAGGAATTGCTCTTTTTCCATCCCGTCAACCATGATCTCGAATGATTCAATCAATGCATCAAAATACCGGTTGATGCGTCGTATTCTTGCCGTAAAGAAATCTGCAGTCAGTATTTCCTTTTCGGTGATCTGTTTGCACTCATGCAGCACCAGCTTAAAATAAAGCTCGGTGATCTGATGATACATGATGAATATTTCCTCGTCAGGGAAAGGTGTTTTTGGGTTTTGCAGGCTCAGCAGCGTGTCCAGGTGGATATAATCCCAGTAAGTGAGAAAGTCGGCATGCAGCAGGCCATCAAGATAGGAAATCATATCCTGGCCCATAGCTTCATACTTTTCCTGCAACAAGGCCAGGCGTGATTCAATTTCGGGACTAATACTCATTGGATCGGTTTATCTGGCAAAGGTAATAAAGCTGGCAAATACAGAAACAAAAGCACCACATTTATAGTTTGTTATTATCATGGCGATACAGAAAATCTTAATTGCAGTTGACGATAGCCGGTATGCTGATCACGCAGCTGAATTCGGCTTTGAAATGGCCCGGCTTTGCAGCGCCGAAGTGGGGCTCGTAAATATTATCGAACCAATTATTGTGCCGGCCGCCGGCAGCGATTCCATCACAGGAATATCCACAGAGGTTTCTATGGTGGATGAATCGGAGATGGTACGCATTCAGAAAGAGGCGGCTGAAAACACAGTCCGGCGTATACAGACGCAATATGCTGATCAATTGAAAATAACCAACTTCACAGAGTATGGCCTTACAGCCGATGGTATATTAAAATGCGCCGCAGAGTTTGGCGCCGACATGATCGTGATAGGCACACACAACCGGACAGGTTTTGATCGCCTTTTTATGGGTAGCGTTGCCGAGCATGTGGTAAGGCATTCGAGGATTCCGGTATTAGTGGTTCCCTTGAAGGGAGAGTCATCTTAGTTAACCAGTTAATCAGTGATTAGTTATCAGTTAAACAGGTATTGATTACCGATTAACAAGTCACTGGTTAACTGATAACTGATTAACCGATCACTAGTCACCATTAATACAACAACCTGAATTTTATCGTATGATCTATCGCCTTTAACTCATTCAAAACCTGCTTGCCATATCCTGCCGTGATATCAGTGATCACATAGCCTATTTGCGCATTGGTCACGAGAAATTCACCCACAATATTGATGTTATGACGGGCCAATACTCCGTTTATCTGCGCCAGGATACCGGGCACGTTGGTGTGGATGTGTATCAGTCGGTGAGCATTATCATTGCGCGGCGGCTGCAGATCAGGGAAGTTGCAGCTCATGTGCGTTTTACCCTCATTCATAAAGCTGATCACCCGTTTAGGGATAAAATCAACGTTACGGGGATTATATTTCGGATCATCAAAAATGATGATGCCGTTTTCGCAAGCTACTTCAGCCAGTTTTTTGCTGACAACTTTCCCCAGGCACCCGATCACTTTTAATCTCTCAGCATTTTGCAGTTGCTCGGCTGTAGGCTGATGCTCTTCGTCGCAAAGCAATACACCGGCTTCCTGCAGGTATTTTTCTTCTATGCTTTCTTTCTCACGGATATCATAACCTTCCTTGCGCATTTGTTCCAGGGCTTCTTCACCCACATTACCTACAACAAGGCATTTAATGCGATTCTTTGGATAAGATATAGCACGCGGCAGCTTATTGATGAAAAGAAACTCATCAAAGCTTGGCGTAACATGATCCGCTTTTTCAGCTACTGATTTACGTTCGATGTTCTCTGTATAAGCAAAGAATTTTTTGATCAGTCCGGATTCTTTTAACTGAAAATCAGAATAGCCATCACCAATACCGAATATTTCACCCTGGAGGTTCATTTGGCGCAGCAGTTTCACTTTGCCGCCTTCTTGAGAAAGTGGGTTCTCGCGGTCGTAACCAATGATATTATCATTCTCGTCAAACACAAATGTGTTTGCGTAGATATTTTCTTTTTTAATAAAGTACTCTGTTACAACGGGCGTAATGAACTCTTTAAATCCACCAGAAACGATCAGTACATTATCCTGGTGCTGTTTAAAAAATGCACTGTTGCGGGAGAATGAAGTAGAAACTTTCTTTTTTAAATGGGTTACCAGCTGCTTCAGGTGATCCCGGTTGGCCTGTAATAATTTTACCCTGCCTTCTAAACTTTCGCTGAACGGAATGCGGCCTTCCATGGCGGCATTGGTAAAATCTTCTATTTGCTGGTAAATTTTTTCGCGGTCGGGGTGTTTTCTTAGTGAAATGCGGGCAAGCTCGTCTAATGCCTCAACCTGTGTAAATGTGCTATCGAAGTCGATAATAAAGTACTGGTCCATCTGCCTGCAAATGTGCAATTTTTGAGTGATGCATCATAGTAAAATGTTGAGTTTGTTGATAGAGTTTGCGGATGTTAATAACTGTATTTGTTTTGACAATTATTCAACCCTTTCGCAGCTTATTGCTCTTTTGTATTCGTGTTTGTAATATCGGTGGCATGAATAACATTGCAGGCTGTATCGAGCTCGATCCGGTATTTCCTGAGTTTCTTTATACCGGCGGAGTCAATCCTGAACGAATAAATGAGCTGATAGTAGATCAATTTATCGTGTTGTATATTATAAACGTCCTTCTCGTTTTTTACCGCCAGGTCAGGACGCTGACCATTTTCACTGTCAACATAGGCTTTCACTCTCTGATGATCGCTGGCCTTTACGCCCGCTGCATCTAATGATGTATCCAGCGAGGTTGTATACCGCCTTTTTTGCAATGCAGAAAAGGATACAGTTTTAAAGTAAACCGGATTACCAAGCCTGTTTTTTACATAATGCTCAGCGCTTTGCTCTGCTTTTGATTGCAGCTCAGAGTTCATGCAGCCGCAACAAAAAAGTGCCAATATCAAAAGACATCTTCTCATAAACCTGAAGTTTATCAGCTAAAATAAAAAGTTTCAGAGAATATTCAAGCTAATTTTAAAGCCTCACATACCTCTCTTATTGAGGTCTTTAACGGCTTGAACTCAATGCCGATTGCCTTTTTGATCTTGGTGTTATCAAAATTTTTGGTAAGCGAGGCAGATTTTGCAGAGACTTTATCAATTGAAGGGGCTTTTCGTGCAATAGCTCCTGCAAAAGAAGCGAACCGCCAGGCCAGTTCCATCATCCAGGGTTTGGCTAATGTAGAAGGGGCTTTTATACCAAATCCATCGGCTATTTCTGCAGTCAGGCTTTTATAATCATGATTTTCGGCGCTAACAATAAAACGCTCGCCACTGATCTTGCTGTTCATCAACGGGATCATGCATTTGGCAACATCCTCCACATCAACAAATCCCCCGCTGCCCAGAGTGTAAAATTTAAAACCGTTGCGGATGGTTTTAAACAGGGCGCCGCTACCTTCTGTTCCTGCGTTTGGCCCGATAATGATAGATGGGTTAACGATCACTGCATCCAACCCTTCGGCAATGCCGCGCCAAACTTCCATCTCGCTTTCCAGTTTAGAGATCGCATAACCATCAGTTTCGGTAGCTTGATCAAGATGATGATTTTCGGTGATTAGCTCGCCCGGTTTGGCATCGCCCACAGCCGCTACCGAGCTTACATGAACCAGGCGTATCCCGTTTTGCCTGCACAGATCAACCAGGTTAGCCGTACCGGTTACATTGGTATAGATCATCGGTTCTTTATCCGCCTGTTTCAGGGATACCCATGCAGCGCAATTGTATACTTGTGTGATGCCTTCAAGGGCGTTCTCCAAAGCAAAAATATCCAGCAGATCAGCTTCAACCCACTCAATGTTCTTTTGATAAGGCGATAAAAATGAAGGAATCGTGGATTGGGCCCGTTTTGTACAACGGATAAAATTGCCTTGTTCGGCCAATTGCTTAACCACCTCAGAACCCAGGAAACCCGTTGCGCCTGTAACCAGTATCATTTTTGCGGATGTGCAAATTAGTGAATGTGCAAATGTGCGGATTGATGTGCAGATGTGCAAATGTGCGGATGTGCAAATTAATGAATGGGCAGACAAATTGAATTTAAATCAAAAAACATCTAATTGGATAAAAATCTGCACATTTACACATCTGCATATTTGCATATTAAAAAAATCTGCACATTTGCACATCTGCATATCAGTACATCAAATATGTCTTTATCTGATTTTTTTGCGCCGATTGACCTGAAAAAACTAGCACCCAAAAATGGTTATTATACCAGTCATTTGGGTGATAAGATCACGCATTTTTCGGTTGATTTTCCCGATCTGGATCAAAAAACAGATATCGCCATTATTGGAGTACAGGACGACCGAAACGCCGTAAATAATTCAGGTTGCGCTTTAGGCCCTGATTATGTGCGTGAGAAGCTGTATTTGCTTTTTGAAGGTGCTTATAAAACTAAAATTGCTGACCTGGGCAATATCCGCCAGGGAGCAAGTATAACAGATACTTACTTCGCTGTAAAAACGGTTGTAAGCGAACTGATCAAAAAGGGCATTCTTCCTATTATAATCGGAGGGGGGCAAGATATTACCTATGCCCAATATATGGCCTATGAGGAATTGGAGCAAAAAGTCGACCTGGTAGTTATCGACCCGCGTTTTGATCTGGACGATGACGGCGATGCTGAAGGGATAGAGACTACATCGATCTCATACCTGAACAAAATATTTTTACACGAGCCAAACTACCTGTTTAACTATAGTAACCTCGGTTACCAAACTTACTTTTCGAGCCAGGAAAGCATGCGGGTGATGGATAAACTATATTTCGATGTTCACCGGCTGGGCGAGCTGAGTGGACAGGTAGCCGTAACGGAGCCGATCATCCGCAACGCCAGCATGATCAGTTTTGATATGGGAGCCATTCGTTCCTCAGATGCCGCAGGCAATGCCAACGCGACGCCAAATGGTTTTTATGGTGAAGAGGCTTGCCAGATAGCACGCTATGCTGGTTTTAATGACAAGCTAAGTTCGATTGGGTTCTATGAATTCAATCCGGCATATGATAACAATGGTCAGACCGCTACGCTGCTGGCCCAGATGATTTGGTATTTTATCGACGGCTTTTATAACCGTAAAAAAGATTTTCCGTTAAACCCTAAGTCGCAATATCTGATCTATAAAACAAGTTTGAAGCACGACGACCACGAACTGGTATTTGTGAAAAGCAAAAAATCGGACCGCTGGTGGATGCAGGTGCCATACCCAACCGGAGGCTCAATGAACGAACGCTTTCACCTGGTGCCATGCCGTTATGACGATTACAAGACAGCTGTTGCCGGTGAAATGCCCGATCTTTGGTGGCGCACTTACCAGAAATTAAATTGATTAGTTCAATGGTTCAATAGTTCAATTGTTCATTGGTAAAATAAATCCATAAAAAAAGCGTATAATGAGTTTTTATAACCTTGAGGACTTGGAGGTTTATCAATTAGCTGAAAATTTTGGTGATGAAGTGTGGTTTGTTGTACATGAATGGGAATATTTCGCAAAAGATACTCTAGGCAAACAACTAGTACGATCTGCTGACTCAATAAGTGCGAACATTGCCGAAGGATATGGCAGATATCATTATAAAGAGAATAAGAACTTCTGCTATTTTAGCAGAGGATCGATTATCGAAACCAAAGGCTGGTTGAAAAAATCGAAAAACAGACAGCTTTTGAATGAGGCACAATTTAATGTCTTGTATGAAAAGCTTCAAACTATTCATGTCAAATTAAATGCATATATTAAGTTTATTGGAAATTCGGGTAACAAATCCAACTAATGAACTAATGAACAAGTGAACTAATGAACTATTCAATGAAAAAATTGTTTTTATATGTGTTGCTATGGATACCTGTGGTAGCATTTGCGCAGGTTCCACAACCTTTTAATGTAGTGGGAAAATTTGGTAACCTGAATGTCAAAGTTTATATGGGTTACCAGTTGGGCTCGAACAAGGTGCTGGATTCTGCCCAGGCAACTAACGGTAATTTTGAGTTCAAGGGCGATATTATGTATCCTTCACTGGCCATACTGGTGATCGATTTTAAAGGCGTGGGCGTAAATAAACTGGATGTTGGCCCGAATTCGGATAAGCTGGCGTTTTATCTTGACAAAGGCACAACTACTATTCAAAGCCCTGATTCTGCCTATAAGGCAAAGGTAATAGGCTCGCCGATAAACGATCAGTATCAGAAGCTTTTGGCTATTAATCAGGAAGCAGGTGAAAAGACAAATGCGTTGATGGCCGAGCAGGTAAAAGCAGCAAATGATCCGGCTAACGCCAATAAGCCTGTTGACCAGAATGCGCTGCAGGCAAAGCTGAAAGTGATACAGACTGATTATCATGCAAAACTGAAGGCTTTTATATTAGCTAACCCTAATAGTTACCTCAGCCTTCTAACCGTAGGTACATTGGGAGGCCCTTCGCCTGACCCTAATGAGTTATTGCCTGTTTTAGACGGACTTTCAAAAGAGCTGCAGGAGACCGAAACTGCCCGGTCTATGCGTGCAACTTTGGAGGGTATGAAGGCAACTGCTAATGGCGCAATGGCGCCTGATTTTGAGCAGACCGATACTTTAGGGCATCCGGTTAGACTTTCTTCTTTTAAGGGAAAATATGTTTTACTCGATTTTTGGGCATCGTGGTGTGGGCCTTGCCGCCAGGAAAATCCGAATGTGGTACGCGTATTTAATCAGTATAAAAATAAAAATTTTACCATCATAGGAGTATCACTCGACAGGCCGGGCGCTAAATTCCCATGGCTCGATGCGATCAAAGCAGATCACCTGGATGGATGGACACAACTCTCCGATCTTAAATTCTGGAACAACGCGGTAGCAAGGCTATACAATGTGCAAAGCATCCCTAAAAATTTCCTGATCGACCCCCAGGGTAAAATTATAGCGCAGGATTTGCGTGGTGACGACCTGGAAGACGAGCTGAAAAAAGTGTTGAGGTAACATCTGCGGTAAACAGGTCATTTCAGAAATTTATTTGTAATATTGAGTTCTCAATAAACAAAAATGAAAAAATTGATCTCTGCAGCTATTGTTCTGCTACCAGCAATAGCTTTTGCCCAGGATGGTAAATACCTTGTGCAAGGTAAGGTTGGTAATTTGAATGCACCTGCCAAAATCTATCTTCAATACCAAATAAAAGATAAGACAACCACTGATTCTGTAAACTTAAAAAACGGAGAATTTCAGTTCTCTGGCACTATCGGCACAACTCCTGTAAGTGCTTACCTGGTATTGAATGAGAAAGGTACCGGCGGTATTGTTTATCACGATTATAAGTCTATCTATCTTGAAAAAGGTACGATCAAGGTAAACAGCGACGGTAAGCTTAACGAGGCTAAAGTTGATGGCCCTAAAACAAACCAGGAAAATGCAGAGTATGATGCATTGAACAAACCTTTAAATGATGCGCAGGATGCATTGGATGCTAAAGTAAAAGCTGCAACCCCTGAACAGAAGAATTCAGAGGAATTTGAACGGGCGATCACCAAAGAACAAAAAGCGCTTGATGCCAAATCAAACGAAGTAAACGCCAGCTTCATCAAATCACACCCGGGTTCTTACATCAGCCTGATGGCTTTGGAAATGTATGCAGCTTATGGTGCTGATTATGCAGATGTAAATCCTTTATATGAAAGCTTGTCGCCGGAAGTAAAACAATCTGAAGGTGGGAAAGAATTTGGTGAGAGATTGCCAAAACTGAAAGCTGTAGCGTTAGGCGAAATGGCCCCCGTTTTTGCTGAAGCTGATACTTCTGGTAAGACCGTAAGCCTTGAATCCTTCCGTGGTAAATATGTTTTGGTTGATTTCTGGGCATCATGGTGTGGCCCCTGTCGCCGCGAAAATCCAAATGTGGTAAAGGCTTACAATCTATACAAGAATAAAAACTTCACCATTCTTGGCGTATCATTAGATAAGCCAACCGGCAAACAAAGATGGCTGGACGCTATCCATAAAGATCACCTGACCTGGACACAGGTATCCGATCTGCAATTCTGGAAAAGCAAACCTGCTGCATTATATGTAGTGCGTGGCATCCCGGCAAACTTCCTGATCGACCCAAGCGGAAAGATCATTGCGAAAAATCTCCATGGTTTTGATTTGGAGGATAAATTGGCAGAACTGTTCGGAAAAATATAAATTAGACACTAATTTTACCAATTGGAGCGAATTTCACGAATTACTTTATCAAGGGTATAATTCGTGAAATTCGTATTTAATTCGTTCGTGCAATTAGTGCTATATCAGGTCAAACCCAATATCTTTCCTGAAGTACATCCCATCCCAGTAAATACGGCTGGCATCGGCAGTGGCTTGTTGCAGGGCGTCGAACATGTTGTCTTGCAAGGTTGAGATAGCAAGCACACGACCTCCTGTTGTAATCACGTTGTCGCCATGCATGGATGTGCCTGCATGAAATACTTTTGATTCGTGAACATTCTCCATTCCGGTGATCACCTTATTTCTTAAGTATTCGCCTGGATAACCACCTGCTACACAAACTACAGTGGCGGCAGTCTTGTTGGAAATAATCAGTTCTTTTTCGTTCAGATTACCTTCAGCTACACCTTGTAGCAGGTCAACAAAGTCAGATTCGATCCTCAGCATCACGCTTTCGGTCTCGGGATCACCCATGCGGGCATTATATTCGATCACGTAAGGCTCGCCATTACAGTTCATTAGTCCGATGAAAATGAAGCCTTTGTAAGGAATGCCTTCTTTTTTTAATCCATTAACAGTCGGAACGATCACCTTATCATGCACCTTTTTCATAAAGGCGGCATCCGCAAATGGTACAGGTGAAACAGAGCCCATGCCACCGGTATTCAACCCGGTATCAGCTTCGCCGATACGTTTATAGTCTTTTGCCTCGGGTAATACTTTATAATGCTCACCGTCGGTCATTACAAAAACCGAAAGCTCTATGCCTTTCAAAAATTGTTCAACTACCACTTTCGAACTTGCATCGCCAAATTTCGCTTCAGTCAGCATGCTGATCAGTTCGCGCTCAGCTTCTTTTAAGGTTTCGCAGATCAATACGCCTTTACCGGCAGCTAATCCGTCAGCCTTTAAAACAATCGGTAAACTTTGGGTAGATAGGTATTCAAAACCCTCATGTAAAGTTTCGCGGGTAAAGGTTTTAGATTTTGCTGTCGGAATATTATTCCTGAACATAAAATCTTTGGAGAAATCCTTGCTGCCTTCCAGTTGTGCGCCCTCTTTTTGCGGACCTACAACAGGAATATTTTTTAACTGTTCATCAGCCAGAAAAAAATCATGAATTCCTTTTACTAACGGCTCTTCAGGGCCTACCAGCACAAGATCGATTTGATTATCAATCGCAAACCTGCCTATGCTCTCAAAATCTGTCGCTTTAATATTTATGTTCTTGCCATACTGCGATGTGCCGGCATTTCCGGGCGCAATAAAAAGCTGCTGGCATTTTGGACTTTGAGCTATTTTCCAGGCGAAGGCGCTTTCCCTTCCGCCCGAACCAAGGAGCAGGATATTCATGCGCCAAATATAAGTTAAATGTGCAGATTGAGTATGTGAAGATGTGCAAATATGCAGATATGCAAATGTGAGGATGTGCAAATATGCAGATGTGTGAGTTTGCAAAACGGTAATCACAATTCAGACAAATAATACAAACAATTTCGATTGTCAAAGATTACTTTTACTGTATGTCAAAACGATTGGATAAATACCGCAAGCTGCCCATCTTCCAGAAAGCGGAAGAAATACTGGAATTGGCCGAAGTGATAGCTGAAGCTTTGAAAGAAGACAGTAAGAGAGAACATTTGGCAAGTGAAATAGTAAGCAATGCTATGATTATGCAGGTGAAAATTGCCGGTGCTGAAGGCGGTGGCTTGTATTCACTAAAAATGCAGAACGCTGTAGTAATCAAAATTGCAGCGCAGGATATGCTCAATGCAGTCATATTTTCGGCGATGGTCAACCTTAATGAAGAAGATTATGTGCAACTGATGAGGGATAAAGTTGAAGAATTCAGACTGGAGTTTTTAAACTGGATACGTGGTTTTGACAAAAGCTACGATATACCCGACAACTGGGGAATACGTTATGACTCGAGCACTCCTGAGCAGGAGAAACTCGAAGAGTTGATGTTTGACGAAGATAAATTCTGGGATGACTTTGATGAAAACAGCCTCGACGATGAGGAGGATTGGAATGAAGACGATGAAGAAGACGACGAAAAATAATGTGCAGATGTGCAAATGCGAGGATGTGCAGATTAAACAAATTTAATGATTGGGTTAATAAATTACATTCTAGCAAATCAATCTGCACATTTGCACATCCGCACATCTGCAAATCCTCTAAAAAACGTACCTTTGCCTGCCATTATGACTACATAAATTGCTATGGCGCAATTGTTGACACCGTAGCATTATATCGAAATACGTATGTTAGAATTTATAAGCAAGCTTTTTGGAAGCAAGTCGGAACGAGATGTAAAAGCGATACAGCCGATAGTAGAGAAGATCAAAGCAGAATTCTCTAAACTGGATGGTATCAGCCATGACGATCTCCGTGCTAAAACCATAGCTTTTAAAGAGACAATAAAACAGGGCCTTGCCGAGATAGATGCTGAATTGCAGGAATTGAAAGACAGGATTGAAAATAATCCCGATCTGGAAGTAAGCGAGAAGGTTGAGCTTTATACCCAGGTAGATAAGCTGGAAAAAGATCGTAACAAGGAACTGGAAGTAATATTGATGGATATCCTGCCGGAGGCTTTCGCCGTGGTGAAAGAAACCGCCCGCAGGCTCAAAGAAAATAAAACCCTTGAAGTTACAGCTACAGAATTCGATCGTGATCTGGCTGCGCGTAAAGGCAATGTCATTATAAAAGGTGACAAAGCGATTCACCACAATACCTGGATCGCAGCCGGTAACGAAGTGACCTGGGACATGGTGCATTATGATGTACAGCTGATAGGCGGTACAGTTTTGCACCAGGGAAAGATATCGGAAATGGCGACAGGTGAAGGTAAAACACTGGTAGCTACTTTACCTGCTTACCTGAATGCATTGGCTGGTCAAGGCGTTCACATTGTGACAGTTAACGATTACCTGGCACGTCGTGACTCGGAATGGATGGGGCCGCTGTATGAGTTCCATGGTTTGTCAGTTGATTGTATCGACAAGCACGAACCAAATTCGGAAGAGCGCCGCGCAGCATATATGGCTGACATTACTTTCGGTACCAACAACGAATTCGGGTTCGATTACCTGCGTGACAATATGACACGTTCGCCTGAAGAGCTGGTGCAACGCAAATTGCATTACGCAATGGTGGATGAGGTTGACTCGGTATTGATCGACGATGCCCGTACACCTTTGATCATTTCAGGACCGATCCCACGCGGCGATGAGCACGAGTTTTATGAGTTAAAACCGCGCATTGAACGCCTGGTAAATACTCAAAAGAATTATATCAACTCCGTATTAAACGAAGCCAAAAAAGCAATTGCGGATGGCAAAACCGGTACTGACGAGGGTGGCCTGGCCTTGTTGCGTGCACATCGTGGATTGCCAAAAAATAAAGCGCTGATAAAATACCTGAGCGAAGGAGCGAACAAACAGGTTTTATTAAAAACCGAAAACTATTACATGCAGGATCAGAGCAAGGAAATGCCAAAGGTTGATGCTGAGCTGTACTTTGTGATAGACGAAAAAAATAACCAGGTTGAGCTGACTGAGAAAGGTATCGAGCTGATCACTGCATCAGGCGAAGACCCGCATTTCTTCGTGATGCCTGACGTAGGTTCTGAAATTGCCGAGATCGAAAAATCTCACGCCAGCAATGAAGAAAAGGTAGCCCAAAAAGATACCCTGATGCGCGATTTCTCTGTGAAATCAGAACGTATCCATTCGGTAAACCAATTGCTGAAAGCCTACACCCTGTTTGAAAAAGATACTGAATATATTATCGATGAAGGTAAAGTAAAGATCGTTGACGAGCAGACAGGCCGTATTTTGGATGGCCGCCGTTACTCTGACGGTTTGCACCAGGCTATCGAAGCAAAAGAAAACGTGAAGGTAGAAGATGCTACCCAAACCTTTGCAACCATTACCCTGCAAAACTATTTCAGAATGTACCACAAGCTTTGCGGTATGACCGGTACGGCCGTTACCGAAGCAGGTGAGTTTTGGGAAATATACAAACTGGACGTGGTTGAAATTCCGACCAATACGCCTATCATCCGTGACGACCGCCAGGATTTGGTATACCGTACCATTCGCGAAAAATATAATGCTGTAGCTGACGAGATCGTGAAATTGACCGAGGCAGGCAGACCAGTGCTAGTAGGTACAACATCCGTTGATATATCCGAATTATTGAGCCGTATGCTGAAATTGCGCGGCATCAAGCATAACGTACTGAATGCTAAATTGCACCAGAAGGAAGCTGACATCGTTGCTGAAGCGGGCAAGACCAGCACTGTGACCATTGCCACCAATATGGCTGGTCGTGGTACGGACATTAAGCTCGGTCCGGGTGTAAAAGATGCGGGCGGTTTAGCTATTGTAGGTACCGAACGTCACGAATCACGCCGTGTTGACAGGCAGTTGCGCGGTCGTTCAGGACGTCAGGGTGACCCGGGTTCTACCCAGTTCTTTGTGTCATTGGAAGATAACCTGATGCGTTTATTCGGTTCAGAGCGTATCTCGAACCTGATGGTGCGCATGGGTATCGAAGAAGGTGAAGTGATCCAGCACTCGATGATCACCAAATCTATCGAACGTGCGCAGAAGAAGGTAGAAGAAAACAACTTTGGTATCCGTAAACGTTTGCTGGAATACGACGATGTGATGAACTCGCAGCGTACCGTAATTTATTCGAAACGTAAGAATGCCTTGTTTGGCGAACGACTGGAAGTAGACATCAACAACACCATTTTTGATGTTGCCGCTGATGTTGTTACTCAATATAAAGAAGAAAACAACTACGAAGGGTTCCAGCTGGAGTTGATCCGCGTATTTTCTGTCGATACCGAGATCAACGAAGATGAATTTGCTTCAACGAATATCAACCAGCTTACTGATAAAGTATTCCACGAGGTAACGGCTTTCTATAAACGCAAAGCGGAAGCGATCGCACAACAGGCGTACCCGGTGTTGAAGGATGTGTTCACTCAACGTGGTGAGTATATCGAAAATATTGTGGTTCCGTTTACTGATGGCATCCATGGTATTCAGGTAGCTGTTCCGCTTAAAAAGGCAGTTGAAACCAAAGGTCACGAAGTATTCAAATCTTTTGAAAAGAATGTGGTGCTTTACCTGATAGACGATGCATGGAAAGAGCACCTGCGCGAAATGGACGAATTAAAGCAATCCGTACAAAATGCCGTTTACGAACAAAAAGATCCATTGCTGGTTTATAAGTTCGAAGCGTTTGAATTGTTCCGCCAGATGCTGGCTACCGTGAATAAGGAAATGGTAAGCTTCCTGTTCAGGGGTGGTATCCCTGTTCAGCAGGAAGCCGACGAAGTAAGGGAAGCTAAACCTCAGCCAAAAACGGACATGAGGAAGATGCGTACCTCTAAACCAGAGTTGGTAGCTGAATCAAGCGGTGTACCGATGAATGATTTCGCTGATGTACCACCGCCAAAAGCTACCCCGGTAAGGGTAGAACAAAAAATTGGACGGAATGATCCTTGTCCATGTGGAAGCGGCAAGAAATATAAAAACTGCCATGGTGTAGGGCAAGCATAAGACTAAATTGTCATTGCGAGAAGCCGGTTGGATTGAGCGTGAGATGGCGACGAAGCAATCTCATGCTATACAGGGCGAAGATGCATAGTTCGCGATTGCTTCTTCACCGCTCGAGCCGTTCATCGCAATGACAGCTAATTAATGATATTTAACATGAAAGCAGTCTCACGTTTTAAAGCTATTTTGCAATTAAGCGGATGCTGCTTTTTTATTTTCTTTGCTTTTACTGTCGGTGCACAAACGCGGGGTAAAGTAGAGGTGATAAAAGACGCCCGGATTGATACCTTTGCAGCTCATAGGTTGGAGTTGAATAAAGGTGCCGATGCTATGACGATCAATGGCTTCCGGGTGCAGATATTTACCGGGGAGAACAGGAAAGACGCTTATAATGCTCAAGCTAAATTCCTGGAGCAGTTCCCGGATGTAAAGAGCTATATTATTTATAACGAACCAAATTTTAAAGTCCGTGTAGGAGATTTCAGAACCCGATTGGATGCTGAAAAACTGCAAAACGACTTAAAAAAACTATTCACCGGGATGTTTATCATCCAGGAAAAGATCACCCCGCCCAAACAGGACACCGATGACTAAAGAACACATACAACAGCTTTCCCAGAACATTTTTAACGAGGTAGTTGCCAACCGCCGCCATTTACACGCCAACCCTGAGCTTTCTTTTCACGAAGTGGAAACTTCTGCATTTGTAGCTAAGAAGCTGGAAGATATGGGTCTGGAGTATCACAAAATGGCCAATACCGGTTTGGTTGCCTTGATAAAAGGAGAGAAACCATCCGATCAGGTAGTGGCTTTGCGTGCCGATATGGATGCTTTGCCAATTTTGGAAGCCAATGATGTTCCTTATAAATCACAAAATAATGGTGTGATGCATGCCTGTGGACACGATGCACATACCTCATCATTATTGGGTACTGCCAGAATATTGACTGAGCTAAAAAGCCAGTTTGCCGGAACAGTAAAACTGATCTTTCAGCCAGCAGAAGAAAAACTGCCCGGTGGTGCCAGTCTGATGATTCAAGAAGGTGTTTTGGAAAATCCAAAGCCACAAGCCGTGCTTGGTCAGCATGTAATGCCTTGGATAGATGCGGGCAAGGTAGGTTTTCGCGCGGGAAAATACATGGCCTCAACCGATGAGATCTATGTAACGGTAAAAGGTAAAGGTGGACACGGTGCACAGCCGCAAGCTAATATTGACCCGGTAATTATTACCGCACATATTCTTACCGCACTACAGACTATTATCAGTCGCTATAATGACCCTAAGAGCCCGTCGGTGCTGTCATTTGGTAAAGTGATAGCCAATGGTGCCACCAATGTGATCCCGAATGAAGTTTACCTGGAAGGAACTTTCCGCACGATGGACGAAGCATGGCGCGCCGATGCCCACAAAAAGATGAAAAAGATGGCCGAAGGCATTGCCGAAAGCATGGGTGGAAGCTGCGATTTCAATATCATGAAAGGTTATCCATTCCTGATCAACGAGGAAAAGCTGACTGCTGCTGTTCGTGGCTACGCCGAAGATTATTTAGGAAAAGAAAACGTCCTCGACCTCGATATCTGGATGGCCGCTGAAGACTTTGCCTACTATACCCAGGTAGCCGATTCCTGCTTTTACCGTTTAGGAACCCGTAATGAAAGCCGTGGTATTACCTCGTCGGTTCATACACCTACTTTTGATGTGGAAGAAGATGCGTTTAAAGTGAGTACCGGCTTGATGGCTTATTTGGCGTTGAAGCAGTTAGGTAACTAAATCTCATAGACTTCGGCATTACTGGCTTCAGTCTGTGACTGAATGCCTGCTGATATTGGGCAGTTTTAAACTGCCGTGTGTCTCGTCCTAAAAAAAGTTTACAGGTTTTGAGATAATCCTGTTATAGATTTACAGGTGAATAATTATCCTGCAATACGTTTACAATTTTACGATTTCTTTGGTAGTAATTTTTCCATTGCCTTGTAGTTTTAAGATCGTTTTGATATACTATTTGAGGCGTGAGTAATCCTATACTCATATGAGGTCTTTGTTCATTATACAGTTT
>NZ_DATCRU010000034.1:0-55553 GCF_036568825.1 Mucilaginibacter sp.
ACGATCTTAAAACTACAAGGCAATGGAAAAATTACTACCAAAGAAATCGTAAAATTGTAAACGTATTGCAGGATGATTATTCACCTGTAAATCTATAACAGGATTATCTCAAAACCTGTAAACTTTTTTTAGGACGAGACAGCAGGTAGTTTCAGACTGCAATCATACCCATTCAACGTCAGCGACGTCGAACAGTGCGAGAAAATTCTAAGAATTGCGCAATTCTGGCGCAAGGTAGATTCAGAGATCAAAACTCTTACCCCTTCGGCTTCGTCACCAACACCCAATCCACTAACACCTTTGCCTGCCCGGCTTTGATCTTATCAACGGTAGCCTGCGAAATTCCAAAGTAAGGTTTGGTGATCTTGTTCACGCCGTTTGGATAACCACCGCCCAATGCGAAGTTGAGGATGATAAATTTAGGGTTATCAAATGCCCATTTGCCATAATGTTCAACCTGGGCTTTGGTCACAGTGTAAGTAATTACGCCGTCGGTTTTAAATACCATTTTGTCGGGTGTCCAGTCTACTGAATAAATATGCCAGTCGTTTACGGTGCTTTTCTTTGGGAGGAAATAACGGAAGGTGAGGGGAGTATTGCCAAAGTAATTCGGTCCGTGCATGGCATTGCTTATCCAGCTGCCATCGCCAACGGTTTCCATCATGTCAATTTCGCCGCAGGCAGGCCATTCGCCTTCGCCCAGAGCCCAGAATGCAGGCCATAACCCTTCGCCCGAGGTAAGCTTCATCCTGGCTGAAGCGCTGCCGTACGTAAATTCCATTTTTGCACGGGTGTTTATCCTACCCGAAATGAAGTCATACTTCTTCTGCTCCTTGCTGGTGTAGCCGGGGAGATATTTCGGTTTTATCATCAAAGCGCCATTTTTGGCTCCTTCTGCTGCCTTGCCGTGCACCATGTAAAGCACCGAGGTGGAATCGACATAGGCTTGCTGTTCATCATTCACGGTTTCGCCGGTAACCTCTACGTTCCACTTGCTGCGGTCGAGGCTTTTGCCATTAAAATCTTCAAAAAATACAGTGTCGACTTTTGCTTTTTGCTGCGCAAAGCATGGTATCGACGCGGCTAAAGCCAGGAAAGATAAAAGGAAGAAGGTTTTCATAATTGGTTTTTATTTCACGATATAATTATAATAAATCGGGGTCAATGAATGGCCAACAACTTTTGCAATAGCCTTTACCGGGTAGCCATCGTTGTTATAAGTATAGGTATAAACATCGGCATTTTTGGTAACAACGTTGTTAATATTGGTACTGGCATCACCATATAATATGTACATCAAAAAATAATTATTGTGGGGAATAGCAGAGAAATAATGTTTCATGTTATCATACGAGTAAATGCTCTCATCGTATAAACTGATGCTGCCGTCCGCATGGTAGTTTTTCAGACTGGCGATATTGCCCCGTTCATCATAAGTATAGGTCGAATAGCCTCCATGAAGCGTTTGTATTTCAGTTACCTCACCTTTGGAGTCAAAGGTAAAATATGCGGTATCAGGTTTTTTTGAGATCGCCTTCTCGATAAAGCTAACAGCAGGAGTGTAATAAAAATCAAACTCTTTAACTACAACACCGCCGGGATTTATCGTTTTAGCAACGCTCACGCGGCCTGCGTCGTCATAAGTCATGGTATAGTTTGTCCCGTCGCTGCTTTTTACGAGGGTTAGGTTATTTTCGCGGTTATAAAAAAACCTGGTGGTATCGATCGGGACGCCATCTGCACTGTCATCAATTATTTGTTCACTAAGCAAATATGTTTTTTGCAGACGCTCGCCTTTCTTACATGAAAAAGTCACGAATAGCATCAGTCCTAAAACACCAAACGTCCACTTCTTCATTGAATAAAAATATACAGGTTATATAATCGGTTTGCAAAAGTGTTTGAAAAGGTACTGTTTTTTTGATTAACAATCTGATATAATGACTTTTTAATTACTTCCGCTTTTATAAATTGCGCGTTACGCAAATCTCATTATGCACCGGGGCGGATTTATAAGAATATTTCTGATCATCGCAGCCATCAGTCTTCTGCTGGACTGGTATGTATTTAATGGTCTGAAAACTTTTGTTAAGGACTGGAAATCCGTACGCCTAAAGCGCGTAGTGCTTTGGGGATATTTGCTGGTATCAATAGGGGTGACAATTTTATTTATAGCAGGCACCGGCAGTTTCAGTACAGCAAAAGGGATGACGCCGTATCACGAATGGATGCTGAGCCTGCTGATCGCTCTTTTTATTACCAAGATAATCTTCTCCCTGATATTGCTTATCGGCGATATCGGACGACTTTTTTATGGCGTGGGTAATTATGCGGTCAATCATAATAATAAAAAGCCTGGTATCCCATTTGTTCCTGCACGCCGCAAGTTTATCAGCGAGGCGGCCATATTAGTGGCTGCAATTCCGTTTACCGGGTTCCTTTATGCGATGTTCAAAGGGAAGTACGATTATAAACTGCACAAACATACCCTTTACTTTGACGACCTGCCCGATGCTTTTGACGGGTTTACCATCACACAGATTTCCGATATCCATTCAGGAAGTTTTGATAATAGGAATGCCGTTCAGCGAGGCATTGATCTGGTGAAATCTCAAAAAAGCGACCTTTTTGTTTTCACCGGCGACCTTGTGAACAATGCTGCCTGGGAAATAGAGCCTTACATCGATATGTTTAGCCAACTGAAAGCGCCATACGGGCAGTTTTCCATATTGGGTAATCACGATTATGGCGATTATATTCACTGGGATAGCGATGCGGAGAAGGATGCCAATCTGGAAAAACTGAAGGAACACCACAAATCATTAGGCTACCGACTTTTGTTGGATGAAAACTTAGTGATTGAGAAAGGCGGGCAAAAAATAAGCCTGATAGGCGTACAAAACTGGGGCAGGGGCTTTGTACAAAAAGGCAACCTGGATAAAGCGATGACGGGTGTGGATAAAGATGCATTCAAAATCCTGCTTTCGCATGATCCGACGCATTGGGAAGAAAAGGTGCGTTACTATCCTGAAAAGATACATTTAACGCTATCCGGGCATACGCATGGCGCACAGTTTGGCGTAGAAACAGCAGGTTTTCGCTGGAGCCCCGTAAAATATGTTTACCTCGACTGGGCCGGGTGGATGGAGCAATACGGGCGTCAACTGTATGTAAACCGGGGGTTCGGCTTTCTGGCATTTTCAGGCAGGTTGGGCATATGGCCGGAGATCACAGTGATTACTTTGAAAAAGCGGGTTTGAAGTCGGAAGTCGGAAGTCGGAAGTCGGAAGTCGGAAGTCGGAAGTCGGAAGTCGGAAGTCGGAAGTCGGAAGTCGGAAGTCGGAAAAAATTTAGCCATTAAAATACAAATAATAGGGCAATACACCAATTAAAAGCCAACCGCCATGCGCCATGCACTAATCGGGCGTTGCAAACTGCAAACTCACAACTGCAAACTGTTGGCGGGTAGATTCTTCTCGTTTTTCTGATAAGGGATAATGAGCATAAAGGTGGTACCTTTTCCTTCCTCGCTTTTAACCGTAATTTTCCCTTTTTGTAATTTGATGAGTTGTTTGCAGATAAACAGGCCAAGCCCGGTACCGACCTGCTCTTTTGAAGAACTGGTTTGATAGTATTTTGAAAAAAGCCCCGACTGTTGCTCCGGACTGATACCTGCGCCGGTATCTGTTACTTCCACCTGCAAACGGGTGTCATTTGCGATTAGCTGCGCATTTACTGTAACGCCTCCTTCCTGAGTAAATTTGATGGCATTGCTCAGCAGGTTTACTACGATTTGTTTTAGCCTGAAACTATCGCCCAGCACAATAGCGTTTTTATTACCCGCGAATTTGTATTTGAGATACAGTTTCTTTTTTTCGGCGCTGAATCCCATGCTCTCGATCACCGTGCTCAGGATATAGTCGGGGTTAAAGGGTTCGGTATTGATGGTCAGTTCGCTATGCTCCATTTTTGCAGCGTCGAGCGTATCGTTCAATGTACGCAGCATCATATCCGATGATACTTTTATGGACTCGAGCATTTCTTCTTGTTTGGGCGTCAGGTCTGATTTACTGAAAATGTACAGGAAGCCCATGATCGCGGTAAGTGGGGTTCGTACCTCGTGGCTCATGTGGTGCAACAGTTCCATTTTTTGCTGGGCCAAAGCTACAGAGCTTTCAATTTCTTCACGCAATTGAAGCCCGGATTGGTGAATTTGTGTTATAAACACGATCAGCAATGCTGAGAATAATACCAGGAGACACAAAGCAGTGAGGTATAATTTATTCAGAAGCGTTGTACTGTCCTGGTACGATTTAAGAGCCATTCCCTTAAATTCGTCGGCCATATTGTAATTAATATCCTTTACCTGGTTAATTAAATTTCCTAATTCATTTATAATATAAGAATTAGTGGTAACCAACTGGCGCTGTGTATGTAATTGCTCAGCACTTTGATGCTTCAATTGCTGCAAAGCTTTATTATAAGCAAGCTGATTTTGTTTGATGACCTTTAGGGCCTTTGCATTGGTTTCTTTAGTATCGCGCTGGTGTCTTGTGTTGCTTCCGTCCTTATTGTTGATAGCATCTTTAATCCGTTCGATGAGGCCACGTTTCGAAGCAGCTTTATCAGCAGTATTGGGCTTACTAAAAGCTTCAGGTTTCTTAAAATTTAAATTGGCATTCAGCTCTTTTGTTTTATCAAGCCCAATTGAGTCGACATTGGCATAGGCTGTTAGCAATGAATCAAAACTGCGGCGGAGCAAATACAGGCGGCCTGACAGGGATGCCTTTTGCTGATGCCAGTATTTTATCCTGGCTCTTTCAAGCAAAGTAAGGTTCGATGTATCCGACACTTGTTTTTGCAGCAAAGTGTCTATTTTGTTAAAAGCAATGGATATCTTTTGCTGGTAATTTTCTTTTAATTTCCTGTTATTGTTTATCAGTGATTGCTGAAAGTTGTCATCAGCCAGGTGAAGCAACAAAAGTATTTTTTCGGGTTCCGCACGGTTGCTTTCAATATCTTTTGATACTTGTGATATTTTATTTAATTTATCATTAATAGAGTTGCGAACAAATAACGCCACCACGGAAAGCATGATAATAAATCCAAGAAAAGCAAAGAATATCCTCCTTGCAAGGGTTCTGGTATAAGTTAATTTCATTAAATCAATTTAGGACCGGCACTGTCTGCCTGAAAACACAAATCACATTTGTAAGCAGATCTATCACCAATAAACGTTGTCGTTTTGGACGAATTGCATCCCTTTAGGGATGCAAAGCTCTTATCTTAATTATTTATTGCACATATTATCCTCTGGGGATTGTTAAAAGCCCCAAAAGCTGGATAACAAATAAGTTTTGTGCTTGATTAAAGACTAATCTAAAATGAGATTATTTACTTTACTCACCAGTTCATCTAAGCCAAAAGGTTTGGAAATGATGTCATCACAAGGCAGTGTTGAAAAATCGGCCCCACGGTGATAAAAATACGAGCATAGCATTACCGGTGTGCTCCCAAACCGGGGATGCCATTTTAATTGGTGGCAAATATCATCGGATGATTTACGTCCGGCAAGCCTGTCGTCGAGTATAAATAGATCGGGTTGGAAAATTTTGGCAATTTCTATCAGGTTGTGACTATCGGAGGTAATCAATACCTGGAATTTTTCGTAAGTAAGAGCTTCCTCTACAGCTTCCAGTATAAACTGGTTGTCGTCTAATACCAATATACGCTTTAGCATAATCGTTGTTGTCTAATAAGGGGTTGTTGTGTAAAGGTTTTTTCCATTCAAATCAATATGAATTAAAACTTCCTAAAGCTTTCTTATGACTATATAAACGGAAATAGGTTTAAGCTATTTTAGGCGAGAATGTTAAATAATGTAAAATTGGTGTAAGGTTTTTGTTATAATATGTTGCGTTTAGTACATCTCAAGCCTGTTTTGTCATCTGCAAATACTTATTTCCTTAAATATTATCATTGGGAGTATTTATATTATTTTTGCAATAAATAATATACTTATGAAAAAACTATTGCAAACATCGGCCCTTATCATCGTATTAATATTTGCTTTCACAGCATGTAATACTGTTAAAAAATTACCGGCTACGGTTGCTGGAGCCTCGCGTGCCCGTTTTGTAGGTAATTGGACACTTACCAGAGTTAGTTATGAAGGTTTGGTGCCGGGAGCGGTACAAACCGTATTTGACCAGGGCGCCCCCGAAGATTTTAACGGCAGCACCTGGAACTTAACCAATAGTGGTAATGGCAAGTATACTTTGGCCAATGGTGCATCGCAAACTATATTCTGGTCATATAATAATACTAATGGTGAAATCTTCCAGTTTAAGAAACTTTACCCGGGAGATAGTGCCCGGAAGGTACAGGAAGGCTATCAACTGGTAGTAGCGGCTATCGACGATAATTATATGACTTTAAAATCACCGGTAAGCCTGGGCAATAAAACAGCTTACGTGGTTTACTCATTCAGTAAAAACAAGTAAACAAGAAAATATTAAAATAAAAAACAAATGTCATACGAACGAACGGGAAGGGTATGTGTGATGGCGTGAGGAGAAATCTTATACACCTTGCATTGTTCGCTTTGCAAATTGTATGAGATTTCTCACCCGCGTCACTGCGCAAGGCCTACCTGTGGATTCGATGACATCGTTTTTTAGGAGTTTATTTATTGTGCAGCCTGTGTAGCCTGTTGCTTCATCTGGTCGTTAGCAACGATAACAATTTCTACACGACGGTTTTGTGCACGGCCTTCAGCGGTGCTGTTCAGTGCGATTGGTTCTGTTTCACCTTTGCCTTTCGTGCTTAAGCGGGAACCATCAATGCCCTCGCCAACTAAAAATGCTTTTACTGCACCCGCTCTGCGGATAGAAAGATCCATATTATGTTCGGCAGTACCTGTGCTGTCGGTATGCCCAACCACGAGGATATTGGTTTGAGGGTTATTTTGCAATGATACTGCAAGCTTTTTCAAGCTTGTTTGGGCCACGGGCTTTACGTTTGTTTTATCGATATCAAACAAAATTCCCGAATCAAATTTTACAAGGATACCTTCACCTTCGCGGGTAACGGTTGCTCCGGGAACGGTTTGCTTGATCTCAGCGGCCTGTTTATCCATTTTGTGGCCAATTAAAGCTCCTGCTGTACCGCCCACTGCGCCACCAATAATGGCGCCTAATGCCGTATTACCTGCTGCCTTACCAATAAATGCCCCAATAACACCGCCGCCGCCTGCACCGATAGCAGCGCCCTTCTCTGTTTTGGTGAATGAGCTGCAGCCTGAAAATAAAATACTGGCTGTGGCGATGGATATGCCTACTGTGGCAATTTTGATCTTCATGTTCTTCATAGTCAATAGATTGCGTTTGTTGTAATTACTAAATAATAGATATTAAATATCTATTTATATATATGGCAAAGATAGACAGATAAAAAACAATCACAACCTCATGCCTCAACGATAATATATTCTGATGATGTTATGACACATATTTTATCGATATTATTACTTCTAATATTTTAGTTAGCCTTTGAATGAAATAGGATAGACAGCAAAAAAATCTATCTTCGCGGCAATGATCAGTCCGCGTTCAAAGAGTTATTATGTTGCTGCCATAATTATAGGGTTATCGGTCGGACTTGCTACACGCGATATGCCTGTTGGTATCCTGCTTGCCGTGGTATTGATGATCTTATTCTCAGAGCTGAGAAAAAAAGGCAGTCAATAAAAAAGATGCTGCATCTGCAGCACCCCTTCGTTAAACATAGAACAGTTAAAATTAATTAGTAAAAATATATTGGGAGTTATTTGTCTTTCTTCAAGTTTCGTTCTGTTAAGACTGCAAGAATTATATATGGTTTAATATGAATGATAATATTTCTGACTAACTAACTAAACCATAAATCCGTATTACAGTCTATTGAGCTTTATGATATATTATTAAACTATTTGATGAAAGTTTTTTACGTACCCCTATTATTTCTGCTACTCATTAGCGCAGGCAGAGCATTGGCCCAAACCACCACAACAGAGGACCCGGAAGACCTTCTCGACAAACTGGAAAGTCAACTAAAACAGGATAAAAAGGCCTCTTTTAAGATCGGTGTAAATTATCTGAGCAATAATGTATTTATGGGACGAGCAGATACCGTTCGTACGCCAACCATTTTGCCTGAGGTGAAATACATTTTTAAGAACGGCATTTACCTGGCCGCCACTGCCGATTATATTCCAAACCGCGTAACCAACAAACTGGATGGAGGAAGCACTGCATTGGGATACGATTTTGATATTACCGACGATTTTAACGGTGGCATATCGTTTACCAAACTATTTTACGCTGCCAATAGTACGCAGATCGGTTCATCCATTGGCAGTACCATCAATGCTAATTTGAGCTACAATATTGAAGATATTATTACGCCCATTATTAGCGTCGATTATAACTTTTTGAAGCAGGACTTTGGTCACGATATCTTTTTAAACGCCGGTATATCGCACGATTTTGCTATTGAAGGAATATTCGGTGATAAGGATCTTTTTATTATTTCACCTTCAGCCAACCTGAACGCCGGTACGCAGAACTTCTATGATGCTTATTTCGTTCTTAAAAAATATAAGCTAACCAAAAAAGCCCTGGCTTTGGAACAAGCTGCAGAAAGTTTGATCGTAAAACGGGAAGATCAGCTAAGCAAATTTAAATTACTTGATTATGAGCTCTCTGCACCTGTTGAGTATAAAACAGGAGTGTTAATTCTGAGCTTTACACCAACCTACGCCATTGCAGAAAATAAGTTACCGCCGCGGGTTACCAAAGGTATGGTGAATACTTCGGGCATATTTTATTTTGAAGTAGGGGCGGCGCTGAAGTTTTAATCAGTTGCTAAAAAAACTATGTCATTTCGATGAGCGGACTGGGTAGCGCTTTTGGGCGAAGAGAAATCTTATACGATAAGCAGGGCCGCTTTGCAAGGCGCAAAAGATTTCTCCTCACGCCATCACTGCTCCCACCCCTTGTTCGTTCGAGATGACACGCCTTAGATTTTTGGATTATAGATTCTCATATCTCAAATCTCACATCCCAAATCTGCGCAGCTCCCCCAATCGTTAAATAATGTTAAAAGATGTTAAACCAAAGCTGCTCATTATAAATAGCTTACAAATAAGCCGGATATTAGGGTATTGATAAACTTTTACCCTGATAACCATGCATTTTAACAAGATCAACAACCTTTTGGGTTGGCTCTGCTTTGTCATTGCATCCACTACCTACATCTTAACCCTCGAACCATCCGTAAGCTTTTGGGATTGCGGCGAATTCATTTCCTGCGCCTATCGGCTACAGGTATCGCACCAGCCGGGATACCCGCTTTTTGCGATGATCTGTAAAGTATTCTCGTTATTGAGTTTTGGCGACGTGCATAAAGTGGCCTACTTCACCAATATGGCCTGTGCGCTGGCCAGCGGGGCAACCATCATGTTCCTGTTTTGGACGATCACGCTGATGGCCCGGAAAATGATGCTGAAAAATGGCAATCAACCCGATGGCGTTAAACAAACGCTCATTTTTGGTGCGGGTATTATTGGGGCATTGGCCTTGGCCTTCAGCGATACGTTTTGGTTCTCAGCAGTAGAGACGATTGTTTTTGCTATGTCAGCATTATGCACTGCAATTGTGTTCTGGGCAATACTGAAATGGGATGCCAAATCAACCGAGCCAGGTGCCGATAAATGGATCGTATTTATTGCCTATATGATCGGATTATCCATCGGTATACATCTTTTAAACTTGCTTACAATCCCTGCCATCGTGTTCGTTTACTATTTCCGCAGGTATAAAAATATCAACCTAAAAACCGGCATTATTGCTCTCCTCATCAGTATTGGTATACTGGCTTTTGTGCAATTCGGCATCAGGGGATATACAGTTGCGATAGCTGCTTATGCTGACCTTTTCTTTGTGAATACCTTAGAATTGGGCTTTGGCAGCGGAGCGATTTTCTTTTTTGTTTTGCTGATCGGTGCATTGATATTGGGCATTCGCTATAGCATCCACAAGGGTAAACCAATGCTCAATTTGGCTCTGGTGTGTATAACGTTTATTTACTTTGGCTACTGCTCTTTCGCTTATGTACCTATCAGGGCAACTGCCAATACCGATTTGAATAACTCGCACCCTGATAACGCCTTTACATTATACTGGTACCTGAACCGCGGCCAATATGGCGACGTACCGTTGGTATCTGGTCCGTATTATGATGCGAAAATCATCGATCAAGCCGAGGGCGGAACTATCTATGCTAAAGGCAAAAATAGATACGAATCAGCAGGGAAGACACCGGTCTACACTTACGATCATACTACAGTTTTACCACGGATGTTTAGCCAAAGAGACCAGGATCCTCAATTTTATAAGCAATGGTTGGGACTATCGGATAATGATGTTCCTACATTCTCAGATAATCTGCGGTTTATGTTCACCTGGCAGATATGGCAAATGTATGGCCGCTATTTTCTATGGAATTTTGCCGGGCGTTATAATCAGCAGGATGGTCAGCTTGAAAAAAGTGGCTTGCATAACTATTCTAATGGCGACTGGACAACCGGTATTTTCGATAAAGGCAAGCATCTTCCAAATTCTGTTTTGAATGATAAGGGGTATACGCCGCTTTATGCGCTGCCTTTAATACTTGGGTTAATCGGCTTGTTTTACCACTCACGGCAAAGTAAAAAGGATGCTTTTATAGTTGGTTTGTTTTGGTTTTTCACCAGCATCGCCATCGTAATGTATGTAAACCAGGCGTATCAGCCACGCGAACGTGACTATTCTTACGTGAGTTCATTCTATGCTTTTGCTATCTGGATCGGTATAGGGGTGATTGCCATTGCTGAGTTTATGCGCAAAAAGGTAAATGCCCGTATGGCCAGCTATGCAACTATTGGCTTGTGTATGCTGATCGGACCGGTATTATTAGTAAAACAGGAGTGGAAAGGACATGACCGCTCGACCAAAATGACGGCGCATGATATGGCGTATAACTACCTGATGTCGTGCCCTAAAAATGCGATTTTGTTTACCGGGGCCGATAACGATACCTATTCATTATGGTATGTGCAGGAAGTAGAAGGAGTGAGGCCGGATGTGCGTATCATTGTGAATACACTTTTTGGCAGCGACTGGTACATCCACCAGATGCAGGGCAAGATGAATCAATCTGAGCCATTGCCTATCACCATGAGCTTTGATAAATACAAGAATGGCACCCGCGATTATATCCCATTTAATGATGCCAGGTTACCTGACTCCGTCGAATTGAAAGATGTGTTTGATTTTGTTACCTCCGACAACCCGCAAACCAAGGTTGAAATGCAGGATGGCGAAGTATTAAACTATCTGCCAACCAAAAACTTTAAGCTGACTGTAAATGCTGATGCACTGGTGAAAAACGGCGTGATCACCCCGGATCAAAAAAGCAGGGTGGCAGACAGCATGCAATGGAAATTTCCGGGCAATTACCTGATGAAGGATAATCTCGCACTCATCGATATTTTGGCCCATAACGACTGGAAAAGGCCGATTTGCTTTACAGTAACAATGGGTAATGACGGATTTAACGGCTTGCAGGATTACTTGTATAAAGAAGGTTTTGTTTATCACCTGATTCCGTTCAAACCAGATGCAAATAATCAGACTAAGGTAAACACCCGGGTGATGTATGATAACGTGATGAACAAATTTAAATGGGGCAATTATAAAACCGCCAGGTATTTGGACGAGCAATCAACCGGGTTATTTTATTCATTAATCACCAATACCTTTACCGAACTGGCTGACGGTTTAATGGCAGAAGGGCATAATGATATGGCATTAAACGCCATAAAGAAATATGATAACGAGATGCCTGATATTTATCCCTTTGTTGGCATCGCTCAAAGTAAATTCAGAGTGATCGATACTGCTTACCGCCTGCATGCAAATAATGTAGCCAACAAATATGTATCGAGCATGGATAACTATATCACCGATCAGCTGAATTATGATTATAATCTACTGCAAGCCAGTCCTGGTGATGTAAATTCCTCGAATGTGCAATTTGAAATGTCGGTATTGAACGCCATGACGCAGATCACAAAGGATAATCAGGAATTAGCTTTGAATAATAAACTGCAGGCGCAGTTAAGCGATTATGAAAGCAAGTTTGCGGGGGTGATTGGGAAGCAATAGTAATTTTCACAATTCATGAAGTTAATGTCCGCTGATAATATCAGCGGATATTTTTTTGCTTTTAATTGAGCAATAATTTGATTCAGGAATTAAATTATTTAATTTAGGGCAACTTAAATCTTATGAACAAAAAATCCATACTACTCCTGCTATTAACAATTAGTGTAATTTTTTTTAGTTGTTCAAAAAGTAGTCAACCCAATCCTGGCCCTAAGGGTGATGGAACTACTGATAGCAGTATTAAAATCGAAATTGTAAGCGGCGATAACCAGACCGACACCATTGGCCGCCCATTAGTCTCGCCAATCAATGTGAAGCTTACAAAAAACGGGCAGCCTTTGGCCAACTATAAGGTTGGATACCAGGGGTCCGGATGTAACAGCGATCATACGGATATAACATATACCAGTGCTGATGGTACTGTTAAATGCTATTGGTCGCTCGCAGGAGATATTGGACAACAAACACTGAAAATTTACGCAATGGATAACAGCAATACAAAACTGGACTCCATTACTGCTCATAGTACAGGTATTGCGCCCGGCAATGGCGGCTGGCACTATTCAGCTTGCACAGTACCCGCAGGTTTCACAGTATCGCCATTTTGCAAGCTGAGCAACGGCAGACTTTTTAATGCGGTGATCGATGAAAAAACTTGGTTAAGATATTCGGATGATAACGGAGCCAGTTGGAACGCCGTTAAAGCTTTAGGTAATACCCATCAATTTGCATTAATAGCGTCATCCACAACAGATGAATTATATGCAATTGCAAATGATGGCAACTATTATTCTACAGATCAGGGTAATACCTGGACCAATTTACCTGTGCAGGCTTTTAACAGCCAACTGCTATCAGGTTTAATTTTTACGCCTAACGGAAATATATTTGTTAGTACCCGATTCAACGGACTTTACATTTCTACAGACAAAGGAAAAACATGGACAGCCGTACCACTATCAGCTATAAAGGAGTCAGCCTCGGGAAGTGGAGTAGATGGCGATCTGGCTTATCCGTTTGGAGATAAAGATGGTAACTTTTATATTTTGGGTCTGGAGGGACAAACCATACATAAATCTTCTGACGGAGGTAAAACATGGGCGCAAGTATTTCCTGCCGGCAATCTTTTGGTAACATCAATCTGCATTGACCCTACTACTAACTGGATATATGCGACAGTGCAAACCAGTGGGATATATGTTTCAAAAGATGAGGGCGTTACATTTAGTTTAGTGATAAATTATAACCTGGGATTTGTAGAAAACCTTAGCGTACAAAGTGATGGTAATTTGTACTTTAGTACGACTTCTTATATCTATGGCTCAATTGGAGCGACATCCCCTTTAAAACAAGTAACTGAAGCAGGGCCTATACCATCCAACTGCATTGTGGCTAAAAATAATAACCTTGTAGTTAACAACTTCTGGCTGGGTACAATTGGCTATCGCAATTAATTTAAACCATCAATAAGTAAAAGGAAAGCTCACAAAGTTATTGTAAGCTTCCTTTTTTATTTAGCTTTGATTTCTCCCAACGAAAGGCCTTATTTAATCTTTACCTCACCGGTAACTCCACAATAAATTCCGAGCCTTCATCCTCTTACTTTCAATACTGATATTACCCCCGTGTCCCTTCACCAAAATTTCATAACTTAAAGATAAACTCAAACCTGTCCCTTCTCCCGTAGGTTTAGTGGTAAAGAACGGCTGCATGATCTTATCTTTTATAGCATCGGATATCCCGTTGCCATTATTTTTACTATTAGGAAATCGGCAACCTAACCGTGAATTCTGTTCAATTGCGTGATTAAGGCATGGTAAGGTACAAAAAAAACAAACGGAACGAACAAGTTTTGTTATTGTGTTCCAGTTGGTTAATTGGTGTATTTGAAGTGAACCCCAGCGATAGTTTGCAGTTTTAAGTTTGCGGTTTGCAGTATTTTATTTAAAGGTTACTTCAAATCTGCCAACTGCCTACCGGCAACTGCAAACTTCTTTCCGCCTTCCGACAATTTTTCATAATTTCGATCACATTTGTTAAAAGATGTTAAGGGGTTTGTTATTTATCTGGAAAGATTTATAAAAATGCAGATATTAGCCCCCGCAAAAAAGTATACTAATTATCTTCCATGCAATACAAAAAGATCAATAACCTTTTAGGATGGCTGTGTTTTGTCATCGCTTCAATCACTTATATTCTGACATTAGAGCCTTCCGTAAGCTTCTGGGACTGCGGCGAGTTTATCTCCTGCGCCTATCGCTTACAGGTAGCCCACCAGCCAGGTTACCCGCTTTTTGCTATGCTGGGTAAGTTTTTCTCGCTCTTTTCTATGGGCGATAAAACCAAGGTGCCATATTTTACCAATATGGGGTCGGCATTGGCCAGTGGTGCTACGATCATGTTCCTGTTCTGGACAATCACCGCTATTGCCAAAAAAATGCTGGTTAAAAGAGGCGAAGAAGCCGACAGCAACAGCCAGATTATGATATTTGGCGGGGCTTTGGTAGGCGCACTAGTATTTACTTATACCGATACCTTCTGGTTCTCGGCTGTTGAAACCATCGTATTCGCGCTATCATCCTTATGTACTGCAATCGTATTCTGGGCAATATTAAAATGGGAGGCTCATTCTGACGAGCCCGGCGCTGATAAATGGATCATTTTTATTGCTTATGTGGTTGGTTTATCCATCGGTATCCACCTGTTGAATTTGCTGACCATCCCGGCTATCGTGATGGTATATTACTTCCGCAGATATAAAAATATTAACGTAAAAAGCGGTGTCATCGCTTTTCTGATCAGCATAGTAATTCTGGGTCTGGTGCAATACGGCATAAGGGGATATACTATCCAGTTTGCTGCCTATTTCGACCTTTTCTTCGTAAATACTATCGGCCTGGGTTTTGGCAGCGGAGCGTTTTTCTTTTTTGCTGTGCTGATCGGGCTGATCATATTCGGTATCTGGTGGAGCATCAAAAACAATAAACCTGCGCTCAACCTCGCGCTTTTGTGCGTGGCATTTATTTATTTTGGCTATAGCTCATTTGCTTACATTCCAATCCGTGCTACCGCGAATACCGATCTTAATAACTCGCACCCTGATAATGCATTTACTTTGTATGGCTACCTGAACCGTATTCAATATGGTGAAACACCGTTGCTGACAGGGCCTTACTTTGATGCTAAAGCGATTGACCAGACCGAAGGCAGCATTATCTATCGTAAAGGCGAAAAGAAATATGAGAACGCAGGTCGTAAGGTAAATACGGTATATGATCATACTACTATCTTCCCGCGTATGTATAACACCGAAAACACGGATGGTTCTTACGCACAGGACGCCCGTTTTTACAGGGAATGGCTGCACATGGGCGATACTGACGCCCCTACCTTTAGCGATAACCTGCGCTGGATGTTCAGTTGGCAGATGTACCAGATGTATTTTCGCTATTTCCTATGGAATTATGTAGGAAGATATAACCAGTTAGACGGTCAGCAAAGCACGGAAGGCGTTGACGGAAACTGGACATCGGGCATATTTGATGCAGGCAAACATTTGCCGAAATCGCTTACCCAGCACCCTGCAGGTACACCAATTTATGCCAGCAATGCCTATACACCGTTGTATGCAATTCCATTGATATTAGGTTTAATCGGCTTGGTGTTCCATTTCCAGCGCGATCAGAAAGATGCCCTTGTGGTGTTACTGCTATGGTTCTTTACTGGTCTGGCTATTGTACTGTATGTAAACCAGCCGAGTGTGCAGCCGCGTGAGCGTGACTACTCGTATGTAGGTTCGTTCTATGCATTTGCTATATGGATAGGTTTGGGTGTAATAGCCCTCGCTGATTTGGCGAAGAAATTTATGACGCCAAAAACAGCAGGTATGGCCGCAACGATAGTCTGCTTGCTTGTTCCGATACTGGTAGCCAGCAAAGAATGGGGCACACATGACCGTTCTACTAAAATGACGCCGCATGATATGGCTTATAACTACCTGATATCGTGCCCGCCAAATGCCATACTGTTTACTTATGGCGATAATGATACCTACTCATTATGGTATGACCAGGAAGTGGAAGGTATCCGGCCGGATGTGCGCATTGTGAACCTGAGCTTGTTCAGCGGCGACTGGTATATCCGCCAGATGACCAAGAAAATGAACGACTCGGAGCCATTGCCTATCACTATGCCTTATGATAAGTATAAAGAAGGTGTGCGTGATGCGATACAATATATTGACAGGGGTATCCAGGGCTCCACCAATTTGAAAGAGGTTTTCGATTTCATCACTTCTGATGACGATGCCTTTAAATACACCCTGCAGGATGGTACTAAGATCAATTATCTTCCTACTAAAAACTTCAAATTACCGGTGAATCCGGACGAAGTGGTAAAAGACGGTGTGGTAAGCGCCGACCAGAAAAGTAAACTGGTTGATACCATGACCTGGAAATACACCTCAAACTTTGTTACCAAAGATAACCTGGCATTCTTAGATATATTGGCCCACAACAACTGGAAACGGCCAATTTGCTTTACTATAACTGTTGGCCAGGAAAACATGATGGGGCTGCAGCCATATTTATATAAAGAAGGCTTTACCTATCACCTGATCCCATTCAAAGCTGATACTGCCAACCGCGATCAGTTGGGTAAAACCAATACTTTGGTGATGTACGATAACATCATGAACAAATTTAAATGGGGAAATTACAAAACGGCCAAGTATCTTGATCCGGAATCGACCACGATGTTCTATCCGGTAATCATGCAGACCGTGTTGGAGTTAACTCAAAACCTGGTACAGGAAGGTCACAAAGACCTGGCATTAAAAGTACTGCACAAGTATGATGCTGAAATGCCTGATATCTATCCCTTCATCGACCTGGCGCGCAGTAAGTATTTCCTTGTTGCCACAGCGTATACTTTAAATGATGTCACCCTTGGTAATAAGTACGTGAACAGCATTGACGACTATGTTGCCGATCAGCTGGATTACAATTATAGCCTGATGCAAAAAGATGTAACAGATGTCGATCAGCGTACTGTACAGCTGGGCATATCATTGTTGGATGCTTTAAGTAAAGTGACAAAGGATAATCATCAAACGGCCATTGCTGATAAGATTGATAAACACATAAAGGATTACGAAAGTAAATTCTCTGCTCTGATAGGCAAACAACAGTAATAGATTCATATCATTATATTTCAAAAGCCATCTTTGATTATCAGAGATGGCTTTTTTTGTACATTAGGAGAAAACGGGTGTCACACTGAGCCTGTCGAAGTGCGGTGCGGTAAGGCCTTCGCCCGCCAATGCTTCGACAGGCTCAGCATGACAACGCTCTTAAGGAATAAAAGATATTATGAATATAAAAAGAATCAACCTCTCAGAAGCCAGCCTTGTTATCGGTCTCTTCGATAAATACCGCGTATTTTATAAAAAAGACAGCGATATAGGTTTGGCAGAACAGTTTATCAAAACACGTTTAAGTAATAATGAATCCGTGATCTTTGTTGCTTTAGAGAGTGATTTGCCGGTAGGCTTTACGCAATTGTATCCAAAATACTCATCCGTAAGTGCAGTTAAAAACTGGATACTGAATGATCTGTATGTTGAACCCGGTCATCGCAAACAGGGCATTGGCGAAGCACTAATAAAAACAGCAATGGATTTTGCAAAAGGCGATGGGGCGATTTATATTCAATTGGAAACGGCAGTAGGCAACTACACTGCTCAAAGTCTGTATGAGGGAATAGGCTTTCAAAAACAGGAACCCGATACAGAGTATTTCATGTACCGGATTCTTGTTTGAATTTCTTTAAAACTGGTTACAAACAAAAAACCATGTCATTTCGAACCTGCATCAGGGCCTACAGTGAGGGCGCAGGTGAGAAAACTTATACGACATGTATAGCAGACTATGTGTCGTATAAGTTTTCTCCTCACCCAAGCGCTTAACCTCCTGCAGTTCGTTCGAAATGAACATTTTTGTTAGTTTTTCATTAACTCGCTGTAAGGTTTCTTAGCCCTTTCCGGATCATAATTCAGGTTAGGGGTAAGCCAGTATAATAATATCACCCTTGAATAGCGATAGTTGATCGGAGAAAGAATAAAAGCCCCGCCAAGCAGTATAGCTATATAAAGCCATGGCGATTCGGAACCGGTAAGGATAAAGGTAGCTACAGCAAAGGTCACCATTTGTGCCACGTTCATTCCATAACTTACAAACATGGCTACATAAAAGTAACCGGGCTCAATTTCAAACTGAAAATTACAGTAAGGGCAGTTCCTGTAATCTCTTTTTTTGCCAAAGCTGTACATTTTACCAATAAACATATCGCCCTTGCGGCATTTCGGGCATTTGCATTCTAAAGCGGCTTTAAACTGGGATAAAGGCTTTTGTTGTGGTATATTATCAATTTCTGCGGTCATTTTTTTTGTGATTTAAAGTAATTTTTCTGAATTCTTCCGGGGTTAAGCCGGTATATTTTTTAAAAAATTTAGTAAAATAAGAATTGTCGCTAAAGTTGAGCTGATAACCTATTTCGGCTATGGTCAGGTCAAGGTTAATAAGTAATCTTTTAGCTTCCAAAAGCACCCGGTTGCGGATAACTTCGCCGGCCGATATTCCCAGTAGGTCACTACACAATGCATTTAAATGATTGGGTGTGATATACATCAGCTCGGCATAATCCCTCGGCAGCTTTAACGTTGCAAAGTTTTTTTCTATCAGCTTCTGAAAGTTCTTCAGCAATGTATAATTATAGGGTAATGCCTGCTTTTCTTTTTGACCAACATTTGTGCGGTTTAATAATATAAATACCTGTAGCAATAATGCCCTGATCAAATCAAGACTCATGCGGTCGGTGGTTTCACTTTCAGCAATGATATCCTCAAACAGATTAATAATTTTTGGTTGCAAAGCTGGCTTAATCTGTATTACCGCATCGTCAATAATTCCGCTGAAAAATGAGAATTGATCAAGGTACTCATTCTTTAATAGAAAAGACTCAAAGAACGATTGTGAAAAATGGATCACGTACCCATCAACCTCGCCTTCAAAATTCCATGAATGTACCTGACCCGGGATCATGAAGTAGATCTGATAGGGGGTTACATCGAAAGTTTTAAAGTCGATAGCGTGCGTTCCTGCTCCCTTAGTAAACAAAACCAGGTGATAAAAGGTATGTTTATGCGGGAAGTAAAGATCGCGGTGTTTTTGCAAATAAATGGCAAAACGGCTGATAAGCAGATCTTCCTGCTGAAAGTCAGAAAGCTTGCAAATATCATATATGGGGAATGTGCCTTGCATGGCAACAAAATTACATGATATATGCAATTTAGTATGGCAATAAATAGGGGATGAATGGTATTTTTTACTGATTTATGGTTTTTGATGCCTGAGTATTGACAAAAAATAATCCCCCGCCGGGTAGCGGGGGATATATGGACCTGTCTTACTCGCTAATTCAGGCCAAACCTAAACCTTATCAACCGTAAAAATCATACTTAATTCTGAATTTTTCATGAAATAAGTTAAAAATTAAGTAATAATTTGTTTACATCCTTATTGATCTGGCAATCCCGGGTAGTATGGTGAATGTAAAAGTCTTAATAATCAGTATAATTCTACCAGAATTATGATAAACTTGCCCCAAAATAAAATAGTAATGGAAAAACCCGACAGTATAATATTTGATATGGACGGCACCTTGTGGGATGCTGTGGATACCTATACCGAATCATGGAACATCGTTTTCAGGGAGTTGGGCATTGATAAGACCATTGAAAGGGATGAGCTGGCCAAAATGGTTGGTTGGGAAGGCAAAAAAGTCTGGAATGCCATTATGCCCGGTTACCCGGTAGAAAAACAGGAAGAGATTTATGCCAAAGTAAATGACGTACGCAAAGTCCTGCTGCCACAAAAAGGCGGGGTATTATATGATGGGGTAAAAGAAGGATTGGCCCAACTAGCTACCAAATACCAGCTTTTTATAGTAAGTAACTGTGCGAAAGGTATTATCCGGTTGTTTATTGATTGGGCAGGTATCGACGAACACATTATTGACGAAATAGCTTATGGCATTAATTACATGCCAAAGCATCATAACATAAAATTACTGGTTGATAAGCATCATTTAAAAAATCCGGTTTATGTAGGCGATACCGAAGGAGACGGCCAGCAAAGCAGGCTGGCAGGTTTGCCTTTCGTGTTTGTAAGCTACGGCTTTGGCGCTACAGATGACCATGATGTACGTTTTGATAGCTTTAGGGAGTTTACGGAGTATTTTATGGGGTTGTAATATCACGCGTCATGCCGAATTTATTTCGGCCATCCCATCATAAAGGTATGAGATATGCCTGTCTGCCGTTGGCAAGTCGCAAACCAAGCAAGCGTGAATGTCCTGTGGGGTGCTGAAATAAATTCAGCATGACATTTGTAGAAATTTGAGATTAAACCGCCATCGGCAAGCTAAAATAAAAAGTCGATCCTTCGCCTTCCGTGCTTTTCACCCAAATCTTCCCTTTATGGCGCTGAATGATCTCGCTGGATAGATAAAGCCCGATACCGAAACCTGAAACGTTCCGCCCTTCGTCTTCTTCGGCACGGTAAAAACGCTGGAATATTTTTTCCTGGTCTTTGGGTTTGATGCCGATGCCTTCATCAGTAACCGATACTACCGCATTTCCGTCGTTCACTTCGCATTTCAAAATAACGTAGCTCCCTTTTGGAGAATATTTAATAGCATTATTTACCAGGTTGCTGATCACCTGCCCGATCTTCGCCCTGTCGGCATTAACAGTTAATTCGCCTGACGATTCAAAGCGTATGGAATGCGTATTGCTTAATATCCGGCTTTCAGTCAGCACTTCCTCAATAAGGGCACAGATATCAAATGTTGTCCAAATGAGTTTTAATTTGCCGGGTTCAATTTTGGAGAGATCGAGAAAGCCGTGTATAAGAGCCGTCATCTTATTTACCTGGTTGCCCGATTTTACTACTGCGGTTTTTACAAACGGATCAGTGGTGCCTGATAATTTGGTTTCCATTAATTGCAGATAGGCTTTAAGCGAGGTGAGCGGTGTTTTCAGCTCGTGGCTGGCCATCGCAATAAAATCATTCTTCCTGATCTCGTCACTTTTACTTTCGGTAATATCTACAATGGTACCGAGCATGCGCACAGGTTCTTTATTTTTATTGTATTGTACTGTGCCTTTGGTACGTATCCAGTGCAATGACTGGTCAGGCCAGTAAACACGCACCTCATAAAAGTAGCTGCCATCGATCAATGCCTGATTAAAAGCTTTTACCACGATATTTTCCATATCGTCGGGATGCACCTGTGCTCTTACATGATCGAGCGTGATAACTGTATCAGGCGGGTGGCCGAAAATTTCTGCCATCTGCTGTGAATAGGAAAAAGCATTATCAGATAAAGTCAGCTCCCAAAATGCCATGCCCGTAGCTTCGGCAGCAAGTAACAGGCGATGCTCGCTTTCCTGGGCCGCTTCTTTTGCTTTTACTTCGGCAGTAATATCTGTAAATGTGCTCAGGATATAAGCTACTTGTTGTTGGTCGCCGAGTATAGGAATATTGGAAAACGACCAGTAATGAGGCGTTTTATGATCAGCACCCGGCTCAAAAATATCGTAGCGGTAAACCGGGACATCTACCTGCTCGCCCGTCCGTATAACATGTGAAAATATCTTTCGGGCCGCAGCATCATCGTTCTGGTCAATATCATCCTGGTATATCTCCAAAAAGCTTTTCCCCACAACAGCCTCACGCGGCAAACGTGCAGTTTTTAAATAAGCGTCGCTTACCGCGGCAATGGTAAACTGTGGAGCGTCCGTTTTTATAAGTAAAGAGCCGGGTGACTTTTCAAAAAGTACACGAAAAAGATCAACGGGGATACTATCGGGGAAAGTATCAGTCATACCAGCAGCGCTTAAAATCGGGTTCAAGTTGTTAAGTTATGCAAATTCTGTCTAATTCAGAACTGTTTGATACTTACAAATTTAATGCAGGCTTGCAAATCCGCCCTTAAGCATTAATACGTATTGGTAAGAATTTTCAATGTCATGCATGTGTTTTCTTAGAAGAGCTACGCCTTTTTTATCCCAATGAAGTTCCGGGGCATTAAATGCTTTTTGATAAATAGCTTTTACAACATCCTCACAGAATTCGCAATATTCAAGCATTTTATTTCGAGTCTCTTTGAAAATGAATGCCTTAAGATCGGTCCATGAATGATAGAATTTGCCGGCCATGCTATCGGGTCGCGCAGGCTTACCACCTAATTGATAGATATTATAGGTCAGTTCTTCAATATGCTGATAGCTTTGATAGATCATGTCAGAAAGCAGCTCTTCCAGATCTTCGTCCGGCGTTGTTGCAATCCGTTGCCTATAACCCGTTATACGGTCTTTATTGATCCGTATCAGGTCATTCAAGGCTGATATCTGGTACTCTATGTATTCGCGCATATTCATCTTACAGATGCAATCTTTATACCAATAACCCGGTTTAAAGCAAATGGTTTATATATTGTTGATTTTCAGACGAAAACGTATGTGCCTAACAGGAAACTTTTTCACATTAAAAAACAATTTTGCAGCTTCAGGGTTGATACAACATTTGTAAAAATCTAAATAGTTAACGTTCAGTTTAATAGAGTTTACTGATCTGTTATTAAATTAGAACGATAGAAATTTATTTAAGAGAGATTTCATCAGCCTTTAAACCTATGAAAACTACCAATAACACGAAACAGAAAAAAGAGAATAAAACATTACCATCGCTGCAAAAATCTCCAACCGGAATCTCCGGATTGGATGAAGTAACCGGAGGCGGCATACCAAAAGGCCGTCCCACCTTAGTTTGTGGCGAAGCAGGCAGCGGCAAAACCATGCTGTCGATTGAGTTTATTGTAAAGGGCGCCATGCAGTTTAACGAACCCGGGGTGATCATGACCTTTGAGGAACGCGCTGCAGAATTGGCCGTAAACGTTGCCTCGCTGGGTTTCGACCTGGAAAAATTGCAGGCCGATAAGAAAATAAAGATGGACTATGTCCATATTTCGAGGGCAGAGATACAGGAAACCGGCGAATATGATCTTGACGGATTATTTATCAGGCTCGGTCATGCCATCGATAGTATCAAGGCAAAAAGAGTGGTATTGGATACCATTGAAAACCTCTTCGGAGGGCTGGATAATGAAGGCATATTAAGAGCCGAACTAAGGCGCCTTTTTACCTGGCTAAAAGATAAGGGGGTAACCGCTATTATTACCGGCGAACGTGGTGAAGGTAAATTAACCCGTTACGGACTGGAAGAATATGTATCCGACTGTGTGATCCTGTTAGACCATCGCGTGGTAAACCAGATATCCACCCGCCGGATGCGCATAGTTAAATACCGTGGCTCGTTGCATGGTACCAATGAATATCCGTTCCTGATAGATGCTGAGGGTATTTCGGTACTGCCGGTCACATCGCTCAAATTAGATAAGGAAATTACATCCGACCGTATTTCATCGGGCATACCGACTATAGATGAAATGTTGGGCAGCAAGGGCTTTTTTAGAGGAAGCAGCATCCTGATATCGGGTACAGCCGGTACAGGTAAGACCAGTATTGCCACCGCATTTGCGGATGGCGTATGCCAGAATAAAGAGCGATGCCTGTTTTTTGCTTTTGAGGAACCACCGCTGCAGATTATACGCAATATGCGTTCGATCAATATGGACCTGAATAAACACGTAAAAGCAGGACTGTTAAAGTTTTGTGGCGCACGGCCAACGCTATATGGCCTGGAAATGCACCTGGTAGCCATCCATAAGGAGATTCAGCAATTCAAACCATCAGTGGTAATATTGGATCCGATCACCAATTTTATATCGATAGGTTCAATAAGCGAGGTTAAAAATATGCTGATCCGTCTTGTTGATTTTCTGCAGAATGAACAGATAACCGTCATGTTTACGGCGCTGACCTTAAATGATCAGATGAATGACCAGACTGATGAAGCCATATCATCACTGGTAGATAGTTGGCTATTGATAAAAGATATTGAGTATAACGGTGAACGAAACAGGGCGATGTATGTGATGAAGTCGCGCGGGATGAAGCATTCTAACCAGGTGCGGGAATTTGTGATCAGCGACGACGGTCTTGAATTGATCGATGTATATGTTGGACCGGATGGCGTCCTGACCGGCTCTGCCCGCGAAGCGCAAATGTTACAGGAAGAAACGGGCGTAGCCATACATAATTATGCCCTCAGTCGCAAGGACAGGGAGATTATGCGTAAGCGCAAAGTATTGGAATCTAAAATTGCCAACCTCAATTCTGAGTTCGAGTCGGTAGAAGAAGAGCTGAATAAGGTGTATGAAGAAGAAGAGTTAAGAAAACAGATATTGAGCAAAAATCGTGAAATGATGCAAACGATAAGGCGGGGCAATGGAGCTGATGAACCACAAAATACTAAGAAATGACAACAGAACATAAAAAATGGGAACTAAGGTTATATATAGCCGGGCATACCGAAAAATCGGTCACGGCCCTGAATAATCTTAGACGCTATTGCGAAGAACACCTTAAGGGTCAATATAAAATAGAGGTGATAGACCTGTTGCGCAAACCGCAACTGGCGGAAGGCGACCAGATACTGGCAACGCCGACGCTGGTGCGTAAAGTGCCCGAACCCATTAGAAAAATTATCGGAGACCTGTCTAATGAAGAAAAAGTGCTTGTTGGTTTAAACATTATCCCTGCTTAAATGATTTATTTATAATGGCAGAGAACAAAAGCGTTTCTGAGCCGAAGAAACCTAAAAATACATATGTGATGCGCCTTTTTATAACGGGGGCCTCGCCTAACTCGACGCGTGCCATATCGAACCTGAAGAAGATATGCGAAGAATATTTAAAAGATCGCTATGAGCTGGAAATAATTGATGTTTATCAACAACCCTCAGTTGCTATAGATGAGCAGGTGATCGCATTGCCGATGCTGATAAAAAAGGCCCCGGGCATGGAGCGGAAATTAATTGGAGACATGTCCGATAAACCTAAAGTGCTTAGAGGACTTGAAATAAATGCAGTGAATTTGTGATGGAAAAGCAGATTTCATACGAAGAATTACTAAATAGAAATAACGAATTACAATGGCGGCTGGACGAAGCAAATGATATGCTTGAAGCCATCCGTACAGGACAGGTTGATGCGCTGATAGTTAAAAATGGCGGTATGCATAACCTGTACACTTTAAAAACAGCCGATCATACCTACCGTGTCTTCATCGAAAAAATGAGCGAAGGCGCGGTGACGATTGATGAGGGTGGCTTTATATTATATTGCAACAGCAGTTTTACCAACCTGGTACAAGTTTCTGCTGAAAAGGTCGTTGGAATACCTTTTATTGATTTTATTGCTGAAGAATCAAAGGCAGGCTATAAAAAAATAATTAAGAAAGCCTGGAAAAAGGATACCAAAGAAGAGTTTATGATTAAGAGCGGCAACGAGAAGACAACCTGTTGCCTGTGCTCCTTTGCAGCAATTGATATGGATTGGGGACATAGCCTTAGCGTAATACTAACAGACCTGACAATACAAAAGGCGGCGCAGAAGCATTTAATAAGCCAGAATGAAAAGCTGGAGGCTGCCCAGAATGTGGTTACTCAACAAAAAGACGAGTTGGAGTCGATAGTAAAAGAACGCACTAAGGATTTATCCGTTAGCCGGGGAAATTTAAAGCTATTGGCCGATCACATCACCCAAATGACCTGGACATGCATGCCCGATGGTAGGGTGAACTTTTTCAATGAACGCTGGTACAATTATACAGGCCTTGGTTTTGAGCAATCTATGGGATGGGGCTGGCGGGAAACCATTCATCCGGATGATATTGAAAACTTCATGGATAAATACCGTGAAGCCCTGCATACCGGTGGGATATTTGAAGTTGAAAACCGGTACCGCAGGGGAAAAGATGGTGTTTATCGCTGGCACCTGAACCGTGCAATGCCTTTGCAGAATGAGAATGGTGAAATCATATTATGGGTTGGTACAGCTACAGATATCGAGGAACAAAAACGGGAACTGGAGCGCAAGGACGAATTCATTGGTGTTGCCAGTCACGAATTAAAAACGCCGTTGACCAGTTTGAAAGGATATCTTCAGCTTATTTTACTACATCAGAAGGATGACTTGCCAATAACGGTAAAACAGTACATTAATAAAGCAGTAATTGCATTGGGCAAGCTGCAATTTTTAGTGGACGACTTGCTGGATATGAGCAAAATAAAAGCAGGCAGACTGAACTATAACATGGATGTTATTAACCTGAAAGATGTAGTGGCAACCTGCGTTGAAAATGCTGCGCATATGAATCCGGCTTTTACGATAGAATTAGAGGGTGAAGAGGATTTGATGGTAAAAGGTAATGCTGAACGTATTGAACAGGTGCTGATGAACCTGATCAATAATGCCGTTAAATACTCCAATGGGAATCGTAAGATAATCGTTAAATCATTTAAACATGAGAACTGCGCCCGCGTATCGGTTGCCGACTTTGGTATCGGCTTATCAGAAGAACAAAAACTTAAGATTTTTGAACGCTTTTACCGGGTCGAAGATAAAAAGAACATGACCAGTGGTTTGGGCATGGGTCTGTACATCTCGTCCGAGATCATCAATACACACAATGGCAAAATAGGTGTGGAGAGTAAGTTGGGTGATGGATCTACCTTCTACTTTGATCTGCCTTTGGTAGAAGCTTAGTGACTGTTTAATATCGCGCGCAGATTTACTCACCCGGTCATTGCTTCGCTCGACCACCCTCTCTATGCTTCGCATAAAGAGGGGATTTTTATTTTTTTTACCCTCTTTCCGCAAGGCGGAGAGAGGGTCGACCAGCGTAGCGTCGTCGGGGTGAGTTGACTCTGCGCCTGCTTTATTCGGCAACTGTTTTAAATTTCCGGGAATATAGGTAAATATGTAACTCATAAACTTCGCCATGAAACTTTTTACCTGTCCTGAAAAATCGATTTTCTTCATTTTATTATGCTTTTGTTCGTTAGCATTATCTGCTCAAACCTATAAACCACCTGTTTTTACCGATGCAGACCGGCTGAAAAGAATCGAAGCCACCTACCCGGTGATCGATAAACTGTATAAAGAATATGCAGAGCAAAATCATTTTCCGGGCCTGGTATATGGTATTGTAGTTGATGGCAAACTGGTGCATGCAGGTAGCGTTGGTTATACTAACCTGAAAGATAAAACAGAAGCTACTTCTAAATCTAACTTCCGCATTGCCTCAATGAGCAAAAGTTTTACAGCGATGGCTATCCTAAAACTGCGCGATGAAGGAAAGCTAAAACTGGATGATCCTGCCTATTTATATATCCCTGAAATGAAAGGGCTGAAATATCTGACCAAAGATGCTACACCGATTACCATCCGAAACCTGCTTACACATTCCGCAGGCTTCCCGGAAGATAATCCCTGGGGAGATCGTCAACTGGCCAATACCGATCAACAACTAATTGATCTCTATAAAAAAGGTATATCTTTTTCCAACGATCCGGGTTTAGGCTATGAATATAGTAATCTCGGCTTTGCTACACTGGGTTATATCATTAAAAAGGTATCCGGAAAAAGTTACCAGGAATATATCACCGAAAATATTCTGAAACCACTGGGTATGACGCATACCTATTATGAATACGACAAAGTCCCTAAAGAACAATTGGCACATGGCTATCGCTGGATTGATAACCAATGGGTAGAACAGCCTATGCTGCACGACGGTTCCTACGGCGCAATGGGCGGGATGATCACCACCATCGAGGATTTTAGCAAGTATGTGGCACTACATTTAGAAGCCTGGCCGCCGAGGGATGACGCAGAGACTGGCCCGGTTAAAAGAAGCTCCATCCGCGAAATGCAATATCCGTGGGATGTAAATGGTTTTAATGCAAATGGCAGGCCTTATCCTTTTGCATCGGCCTATTGCTATGGTTTGCGCTGGCGGAAGTACGCGAATGGTATGACTGCCGTTGGGCACACCGGTGGCTTACCGGGATTTGGCAGTGAATGGACCATTTATCCCGAATATGGAATTGGAGTGATCAGCTTCGCTAATCTTACTTATGCCAATGCGGGCTCGATCAATGTGCAGGTGGCCGATACATTATTGCGGTTATCGGGTGTCAAACCACGACAATTACCGGCCTCCGATATCCTTAACCAGCGACGGGACGAATTGATAAAACTATTGCCCAACTGGGATAATGCACAAGCCAGCGGAATTTTCGCTATGAATTTCTTTATGGATTATTTCCCGGATAAATTGAAGGCCGAAGCAAAAAGCATTTTCGATAAAGCGGGTAAAATAAACAGCATTGGAGAAGTTGTGGCTGAAAACCAATTGAGAGGTTACTTTATTATGAACGGCGGGCAAGCTAATATCAGGGTCAGTTTTACCCTCACCCCGGAAACCCCTGCTTTGATACAGGAGTATCGTATCAGCCTGGTAGCTAAGTAAAATTATGCTGCATAGTTTACTCACCCGGTCATTGCTTCGCTCGACCACCCTCTCTACACTATGTGTAAAGAGGGTGTTTTATTTTTTTCTTTTTCCCTCTTTACCGCTTGCGGTAGAGAGGGCCGAACAGCGTAGCGTATTCGGGGTGAGTCAAATACGCGCCATGCTAACCTTGGCCGGTAATCACCAAACTAACCGTAATTTTTTTCGGTTGTGCCCGTTTTTTAATGGAATTCGTACTTTTAACTCCGAATTAACCACTCTACCCCTCATTAAAAAATTATCCTTATGAAAACAACATTCCTTATTCTTTCATTTTTGTGCTTAAGCCTGGCGGGATTTTCGCAAACAACCACACCGCCTAAAGACACCACCAAGATCTGGACTATTCACGGACAAAACACCTTCCTGATCAACCAGGCATCATTTAATCACTGGGCCGCAGGCGGTACCAACGCTGTAGCCGCCAACCTGGTTTTGGATTACGATTTCAACTATAAGAAAGGCAAATGGAGCTGGGACAATAAAGCTATAGTTGGCTATGGCCTTAGCAAACAAAATGGAACCGGCTGGCGCAAAAACGACGACCGTATTATCCTGAACAGTTTGCTTGGTTATCAAACTGATTCTAAATACTGGTTATATACCTTTTATACCAACTTCCAGACGCAGTTTACCAAAGGCTATAATTACAATGCCGATGGTAGCCAGACTTTAATATCGGCGCCATTTGCACCGGCTTACTTGACTTTCGGTCCGGGTTTTGCCTATAAAAAGAATGATAATTTCAGGATCAACCTTTCGCCTGCTGCCGTTAAGTACACATTTGTTACCAATGATTCATTATCAAACGTAGGTTCATTTGGCGTGGCGCCGGGCGAAAAACATTTCTTCCAGTTTGGTGCTTCGTTGGATGCTTACTATAAGGCCAATATCGCAACCAACATTTCTATCGAAAACATCTTGAAAATGTATACGGATTACCTGAAGCAACCGCAAAACATTTACCTGGATTATACTTTGAACCTGTTTATGAAGGTAAATAAGTTTGTGACTGTAAACGGTGGTGTGGAGTTGATCAATGACCCGTATGCTAAGATACCTGTGCTGAACAATGGTGTACCCGAAACCCATTCGCTCTTCCAGGTGAAGCAGATATTTGGGGCAGGGTTGACGTATAAGTTTTGATCGATCAAGAAAATGTCATGCTGAATTTATTTCAGCAACCCATCAGAAAGGAGTGCGATAGGCAGGTCTGCTATATGCAAATCGCAGACTTAGCAGGCGTGAATATCCCGTGAGGTGCTGATCCGCTGATTAGCGGACAGCATGACTTATCTTTTTTATTCCGATGCCCTCACACTATAAGCCAACACACGTGATTATAAATCCGGACTAAGGATATGACTCGTTTATTTTATCGATGAGGTCAGAAAAATCATCCAAAGCCCCGTTTCGGTAAAAATAAACGTATTTAGCGTCTTTATTTTCGTCGTAGTAAACAAGTTTATAAAAATTGGGGTTGTAAAATATTACCTTATTTATGCCTCCTATGTTTTCCTTTTGTACGACAATTGGCTCTTTTGAAAAAACATTATAAATGTATAAAGATTCATTTTCATAATAAATTTTTTTCCAGTGTCGAAAAGTAAACAGCCAATACAGCATCATCGGTAACACCGGAACCAAAAATACCATCGACGAACCGCTTGAATCTGTGCACATAAATACGATTACCACAAGAGAAAAAATTGGGCCGCCGAAAACACCGGCATTAAGTCCACCGTCCGAATAAAGTTTAGTCATAATATCAAAGTTAATTTTTTCCCGCCAGTTCAAATAGCCACGCTAAAATAAACTTACATGGTTAAGCCACCCCACCTGAATGGGCGTTTGTTTTATTCCGACGCTCTCAAACTATAAGCCAAAGCACGAGATCGTTTACTAATGATCATTTCAGCAACAATCAAATTAGGCACCCAGCAAAGCCAGGAAATAACGCGATATGCTGTGATAAAATCAAAATGCATTAATCCCGTTGCGAGCGGCAGGTATATCCGCAAAGTAACCGCTGCAAAAGTGAGCGCATAATTGCGGATCATCCAGTTCTCATGCTGTTTGATATCTCTTTTAAGAATGCGGGTATAAGCCATTAAATCGGTGAAGAGCCAGGCTAATGCTAATGAACCAAATCCTAAAACTGAGGTAATGCCACCTGAAGCAAATAGGGCAATATAGAAGCCGGCTGTGCTGCTCAAAACCACAGAACCAACGTAAATTTTACCTATGGTACGGTGCGTGTTCAGGTAGCGGTCGCGTAATTTTTGACTGAATTGTGTCCAGCCGGTGAGCATGGCAATACCGCCAAAGGTGATGTGAATATAAAAGGCCGTGTGCCAGGCTGTGCTTTCAAGCAGCTCGACAGTTTTGCTTGCCCAAAGGCCCTTGCCATGCATGTCGACTATATAATAGGTGAGTGGGTAAACACCTACTGATATGGCTAAAAGTGCAAACACAATCCATACAAAGGTTTTTCTTTTCATCACTTTAATTGTTGATAGATTATAGGAAATATCTTGTTTAGAAACAGGTTTTCGGCTTTTATGGCTGTGAAATCATTGATGCTTTCGTTTACTGAAATTACAGCTTTTTTGGCCGGAATTACAAATACATGCTGACCACCCCAACCCAGCCCGTAAGTGACCGGTGTGCCATTATAATCGTAATGATAAAAGCACAAAGCATAGGTCGATCCGTCAAATCCCCAGGGTGTGCGGTAGGATATGGTTGGATTTAATATTGCATCGATCCATTTTTCAGAAACTATTTTTTTGCCATTATAATAGCCTTTATGAAGCAGCAGTGAGCCGATCTTGTTCATATTCATATTAGCCATTTGAACACTTAATAATCCGCACCCATCATAATAACCGTCGTTCATTTTGCCCCATTTTATATTCTTAATATTCATCGGCCCGAACAAGAATTTATTGGCAAAGTCAAACGTGCTCATGTCGGTGGCCTTGGTAAGAATGACGGATAATAGATGCGTTGCTGCATTATTATAATGGAATACTTTGCCGGGCTCCGAAACCAAAGGCTGTTTTAAAGTATAATCCGACGGATCAGGTAAACTCAGGTATTGATTCAATCTTACCAGATCCTCATGCCATAAACCCGATGCCTGGTTCATAACCTGGCGGATGGTGATGGTTTGCTTCCGCTTATCGGTATCGTTCTTCAGTTGAGGGAAATACTTGGCGATCTTTTCATCAACCGACGAGATATAGCCTTTATCAATGGCAATGCCTATCAATAACGACATCACGCTTTTAGTAAGCGATTGGTTATTATAAAGAGTGGTATCCGTCTTCCCATTAAAATATTGACTGAAAACAACCTTGTCATTCTGCGAAACCACTACAGCATATAACTGCTTATTATTTTTTACATATGCCGATGTATCGATCCTGATCTGTGCATGTGCGTCAGATAAAAAGGCAGTCAGGAAATACAGGAATAATATTCTCTTCATGATAGGTTTTCTCAGTTTTATATTTTGACGTTGAAAGGTGATTTGGGTTACAGCCCGGTTAGTTAGATTTTTCATTTTAAGGATGTTAGTCGATCACCGGGACAAAAGTAGGATGGATAACCATGACGGACATCAGACATTTTATCCACTCGTCACCCGAATTTGTCCACTGGTCAAAAATCTTTCCTGAACGCAGTTTTTGAGGCTTCCTTTATATTAAAAATCACGACAATGGAAACCTCACAACGACAAACTTACCTGGATTGGTTAAGGATAATATCCATACTGGGTGTATTATTTTTTCATTCGGCAATGCCTTATGTTGCCGAGGATGGCTGGCATATCAAAAACCACGAGACCAGTAACCTGTTGATGGAATCGAACCATTTTTTGCACCTTTTTCGCATGCCGCTGCTCTTTTTCATTTCTGGCACAGTAAGCTTTTACATGATGCAGCGGCGCTCTACTTTAAGCTTCATCGGTTTACGTTTCCGCAGGCTTTTCATACCGCTTTTGGTGGGCATGTTTATCATTGTGCCGCCTCAAATTTATATGGAACGCTTGGCCAATGGCTACAAAGGCAGTTTCTGGGATTGGTATCCAAGTGTATTTAACTTTGTGCCCTATCCTAAAGGCAGTTTTAGCTGGCACCATCTATGGTTTATCGCCTATTTGTTTTTATACGATCTCATCTTCGCGCCAATGTTTGCCTGGATGATCTCGCCAAAAAGCGACTCCTTTAAAGAAAAATTAGCTGCACTGGCCAATGGCAAATGGGTATACCTATTGATGTTGCCGGGAATCATCTGGTTTGCACTTTTAAGCCAAAAGCTCCCCGAAACAAACGATCTTGCTCACGATGGCTGTTACTTTGTTTACTGGCTGTTATTCCTGCTCGCGGGATTCGTTTGCATCCTGCAACCAAAGCTGATGGACAGCCTGCAGCGCAACCGCCGATTTGCCCTGAGCATTGGCTTTGTTAGTTTAATGATATGGGAATGCATGCGCTGGAATAAAGTAGAACCGGGCTATAGTAACTGGCCATTCCACGGCAATCTGTTCATCTACCTGTTCATCGCCTTGCGGCCAATTATAGCCTGGGGATGGGTATTGGCATTGGTTGGCTATGGCAAGCATTACCTGAACAAGAAACATGCTATATTAAATTATTTAAATCAGGCGGTGTATCCGTTTTACATCCTGCATCAAACAGTTATTGTCTTGGTGGTATATTATATTGTTCAAACACAAAATGAAAGCATTCTGTCGAAATATATTTATACAGTCGGCATCACTTTTTTTGTGAGTGTATTGATCTATCATTTGTTTGTCCGGCCGTATGCTGTAACACGGTTTTTGTTTGGGATGAAACCAAAGGATAAGGTTAAACCTCAACCTGTGATGGAGATTGAAAAGGATGATGTGAAACCAGTGGTGGCGTTATCGGCATAAAGAAAAGAGGGTGTCATGCTGAGCCTGTCGAAGTGCGGTGCGTAGAGGCCTTTGCCAACCATACTTCGACAAGCTCAGCATGACACCCGTTATTTTGACTTGAGTTTACTAATTTAGATCGATGAATTTTTTCAGAAAATATATATTCCCCGCATTGTATGGCCTACTGGTTTATTTCACCATCAGGCTGCTGCATGATACTGACGTGCACCAACGTTTTTGGGAAAGGCAGTTTTACATCAATGCAGTAGAAGTGGCCTGTTCTATTATTGTGGGGTATATCGCGATCTACCTCTTTCAAAGGTTCTTTAAATATTTTGATAAACGCTGGCCGGTTCAACTGAGCTACCAGGGTGTAGCCAGGGAATTGGCGATACTGGTAGGCGTCAACCTTGTATTGGTCAACGCGGTTTTTGTGCCGATGGATATGGCCCTGCATTCGGATTGGAAACCCTGGTATATATCCGGGGCTGATGTGGCCGATATTAACATGATCCCGACCCTATATGCAATTGTTTATTACGGCATAGCGCGCAGCAGTATATGGCTAAAGGCCTATGTGGATAATAAAGTTCAATTGGAAAAGGTTACGAATGAACATTTACAAACGGAACTTAAGTTTTTAAAGGCGCAGTACCATCCCCATTTTTTGTTTAACGCGCTGAACACGATCTACTTCCAGATGGACGAGGATACTGAAGGGGCTAAACGGAGTATTGAAAAATTTTCGGAACTACTACGCTATCAACTTTATGATCAGCAGCAACAAGTACCGGTGATGCAGGAGATAGAGTACCTGCAAAGTTTTATTGATCTGCAAAGGATACGCAGCTCGGATAAATTGAAGTTAAAAGTTGATTTTGATAAAAAGCTGAACGGTCAATTGGTTTATCCGTTGTTGTTTTTGCCGTTGGTAGAGAATGCTTTTAAATTTGTCGGGGGAAATTACGAGATGTGTGTGGAAGCAAAAGTGAATGATGGGCAAATCGATTTTAGAGTGGAAAACTCGGTGCCGCTGTTAAAGGAAACTGTTAAAAAAGCAGGAGGGATAGGTTTGGAAAACCTGAAGCGCAGGCTCGACCTGCTTTATCCTGGTAAGCATTCATTGACATTAGAAAATGGCGGCGATCATTTTAAAGCCGAATTGAAACTGGACTATGAGCGATAAGATCAATTGTATAATTACGGATGACGAACCTTTTGCACGTAAAGGTTTACAGGGCTATGTAGAGAAAATCGATTTCCTGGATCTGAAAGGCTCATGTGAAGATGCCCTGCAACTAAGCAATATGCTGCAGCAACATCCGGTCGATCTGCTATTTCTCGATATCCAGATGCCGCATATTACCGGTGTAGAGTTTTTAAGAGCATTACGCAATCCGCCTAAAGTGATATTTACCACTGCTTTTGAGCATTACGCTATCCAGGGCTTTGAACTGGATGTGATGGACTACCTGTTGAAACCCATATCCTACGACCGTTTCCTGAAAGCCGCCTGGAAAGCCAGGGATTATTTCGCGATGAGGGAGCAAACGACCAGCAGTGTTCCTTACCTGTTTATAAAATCAAATGGACGGTTAGAAAAGATCATCTTCAGCGATATCCTGTTCATTGAAGGCATGGAAAACTATGTGGCAATTTATCTCGAAAATAAAAAGATCATCACGCATTGTACTATCAAATCGCTACTGGAGAAGCTGCCAGCCAGGCAGTTTATCCAAACCCACAAGTCGTATGTAGTAGCTATTGATAAGATTAGTTCAATTGAAGGGAATACCCTGCATGTGCAAAGCTACCAGGTACCAGTGAGCAAATATTTACGCGAAGAAGTGATGGGGCAGATTGTCCGGTAAGAACATTATTCCCGTATGTCATTCCGATTGCGCAGCGAGGAACCTTCTGCGATTTGCCGGCGAGCTATGCATTCTCTTCATTTGAAAAGCCAAATACGCTAACGGCACCAACATCATAAAATCGACAACATGCGCAATCCATTCAATACGCAGAATACGTGACGCGGGGAATAAAGCCCCTGAAACTGCAATTAGAACTCCCACCCAAACGGGAACAGTGTTGGTTTTGGCCAGTACGATTCCTAGTATCAGTAAGCTGATAGGAAATGCCGGTCCGCCAATCCAGAAAATGATATTGGTGAGTACAGGGTATTGTGAAAGTGTAGTAAGCATGGTATGATGAGGGATATTGAAGACGACCGTCAGGATATCGCGCAAAGCAAACGCCACCCCTCCGCACAAGCAGCCGTAAACCGCAAGCAGGAAACCCCACGAAGCATAATTAGGCGTCCGTTCGCGCAGCATATCAAATAACGCCAGGAATGCCGGCACCCAGAATATACTGCCAATGATCAGCAATAAGCCCGATGTTGTATCATAAGTTCCATACTCATTTTGCGTATTCCAGAAGAAGCTGGAAGCTGCATAAAACGTTGGTGCAAGCAAGAGAGAAATTGCGTTTAGTTTTATCCTCATTGTTTCGGGTTTCGGGATGTGACTATTGAAAATGAAAGGAGGTTACAGCGCTTAATGCATTGTTAAATTGTAAAAGAATGCTTATCTTTGACGTTAGTAACGCAATTCGATACTATGATAATTTCCTTTGGATCAAAAGACACAGAAAAAATTTGGAATGGTATAAGAGTAGCTAAGTTGCCGATGGAAATACAGTTGATAGGAAGAAGAAAGCTTAGGATGATTCACAATTCACAGAATATTCAAGACCTCACAATTCCACCATCAAATAAGCTGGAAAAGAAAAAAGGCGATCTAAAAGATTACTATAGTATCAGAATTAATGATCAATGGCGCATCATTTTTAAGTTGGAGAGTGGTAACGCCAGCGATGTTGAAATAATAGATTATCATTAAAATCAAAAAATGGAAAGATTACCTAACATCCATCCCGGAGAAATATTACAGGAAGAGTTTTTGATTCCTCTTAGTATAACTCCATATCGTTTGGCAAAAGAGACCAGGATACCTCAAACACGTATCTCGGAAATAATAAAAGGCAATCGAAGGATCACTGCCGATACAGCTTTGAGATTAAGCCAGTTTTTTGGCAATACCGCAAAGTTCTGGCTAGGCCTGCAAGACGACTTTGATATAGAAAATGAGATGCTTGAAAAGCAAGGTGAATTTGAACATATCAAACGCTTTGTTGCAGCCTAAGTAATTAATGATCAGTATTTAGATGCTGAGTCTCTTGAATGCCCTTCGCCACTTGTCCTTTTACATTATGTGAATCCAACCCTTTCACATCATCTAGTACAAAAGCCGGACGGACGTCCTTATTCAGATAGCTTACTTCGATATCTCTCAACTTCAACCCATCTACATGGCGGATATAAAAGCCATAAGCAGCCGTTGTGCCGAACATGGATGGCTCAGGATAATTCTTTTCCAGCTCGGGTACTTTAGTGGCATCTTTCGCTTTGCCGCCACCTTTGAAATAGATACGGATATTATTCAGGTCGAGGTCTTTGATAGCGTGACCGGGTATACCTGTAATGATACAAGCCTGGTCGGCATCGCCGTTATAAACCCTAACGTTGCTGATAGATACCCTCCGGATTTCGCCAATTGGTGTGCCTTCTGGTCCACGCATGCGGGCACCGAGGCGTAAGAAAATAGGTGCGTTTACGATATCGCGCATGGTAATATTGCTGATTTCTACATCTTCCAGCAAGGCTCCGTCTACGGACTCAAGTGCCAATCCCCGGCAGTAATCAAATACACAATTGGTGATCGTAATATTTTTGAACCCGCCATTTGATTCAGTGCCAAACTTGATGCGCCCCGTCGGATGCAAACCATAATGCGGGTTTTCCGTACGCTTGTAAGTACCGTCAAGAAAGCTGCCCTCATCATAACCACTTACCTGGCAATTGGTGATGGTAACATTCTCTGTTGCGCGGGCCAATCCTAAAGCATAGGTGCTTTTTAAACAAATACCATCATCATAAGGTGAATTGACGCTGCAATTGGAGATGCGCACATTTCGGCAACAATCAATATCCATTCCGTCACGGTTGGTGTCCATCTTTAAGTTATCAATAGTCAGGTTATCTACGCCTGTAGCCAGGATAGCAAACCATCCGGCATGCAAAAAAGTAACGTCGCGGATGATCACATTGCGGCATTTATACAAGGTCAGCGCTTTATTGGCCACTTTGCTATCCTTCTGATGATCATTTATAAGTCCTTTACCCCAGATCATTCCGGGGCCTAAGATTGAGACATCGTGCAGATTTTCACCCCAGATCAAAGAGTTATGAAAATGACTATGGCCGAAATCCTGGTAAGTTGTGTTAACAGTTTCTTCGGCCTGGTCGTAAACTTCACCTGGGTTTTCGCTGGTAGCTATAATAGTCGCGCCCTGATCAAGATAAATCGTAATGTTACTCTTTAAATGTATCGATCCGGAAAGGTAATTTCCTGCAGGCAAATAAACCGTTCCGCCGCCTGCATCGGCAGCTATTTCGATGGCTTTATTAATAGCCTTCGAGTCGAGGTTATTGCCATCGCCTTTGGCTCCGTATGACCTGACATTATAAATTCCACTTTGCTGCATAGTCTGATTAAAAACATTTGTATAAAAGACAGTTATTAATAAAGTCAATAACAAAACTGGTTTACGGTTCATGGCAGATTTATTGGGTTAAGGGAATGATTTTACAGGCTTGGTAACGAAGATAAATCTAATCTTTATCTTTTGGAAGTTTTTTGGCTGGCAGTTTCCCAGGCTGTGGTGATAACATCATGCAGCATATCCAGGCGCACTTTTGAAAGCTCGACATAGGTAGCGCCTTTTAATCCCCATTTATTAGGAATAGGATAAAAGATGGTGGGATCGAAGGAATGAAAAACAGATTGATCAATTGGCGAAAGTATCACCGTCATGCGGTTATCAGCGGGCCATAAAGTAACGAATGTCCGTTTGTTTTTTACCTTAAATGCCGGTCGCCCCACATGCACATATTCTTCCACATTGGGAAGCGATAAAGCGATCTGGCGGGCGGTTTCGATATCAGCCATATAAATCTTTTGAATCGATAAATATAACCACTCTGTTTGCAGGTACACCAAAATGTGTCGACATTTACAGCGATCTTTTAAATCCGACCTATGTCTGAAAACCCAAACGGATATGTAATTGCCATCTACAAGGATGGTATTAGTACTATTACTTTTTATCACCCTGCACAAAACTCTTTACCTGCCGATCTTTTAAAACAGCTTTGTGCTGAAATTGAAAGAGCGGGAAATAATCCAGAGACAAGAGTGATTGTATTAAAAAGCGATGGCGACCGTACCTTTTGTGCCGGGGCGAGTTTTGCTGAACTGGTGCAGATAAAAGATAAAGAGGCCGGAACTGAGTTTTTCTCTGGCTTTGCCCGCGTGATCAATGCCTGCCGCAAATCACCCAAGATCATCATCGTACGGGTACAAGGTAAAGCAGTAGGAGGTGGGGTAGGTTTAGCAGCAGCGGCAGATTATTGTTTGGCAACCGAAGCAGCTTCTATCAAACTAAGTGAACTGGCCATCGGTATTGGCCCGTACGTGATTTCGCCTGCGGTGATACGCAAAATAGGCCTGTCTGCATTTTCGCAATTGACAATCAGGGCGGTTGATTTTCAATTTGCCATCTGGGCAAAAGAAAAAGGATTATATAATGATATTTACCCCGATATCAATACACTAGATACTGAATTGGATGCGTTGACTCAAAAACTGGCTTCCTATCATCCCGAGGCCTTACACGGCTTAAAGCAAATCCTTTGGGAAGGCACAGAAAACTGGGATGACTTATTAACTCAACGTGCTGCCATAAGCGGTGAACTTGTATTATCAGAGTTTACACAGCGAACTTTAAAAAGCTTCCTTGAAGGTAAGAGGGTTATCTGATTGTATATCAGTATTTTTACTTAGGTTTTCTTCTGGTAGTATATTTATTTGCTTTTTTTTCTCATAAATTTATTCAAGATTAATTTTTTAGTTAAGCCTTAAAACTTGAACCCCGGAATTTGTTTCTAACGTATAAAGGCATTCGGTCTGTGTATGACTACCCTGCAAAAGAATAGAACAATTACGGTTATCAGCTGCATTACTATAGCAACAGGTATTGTTGTTATACTTGGATGGTTATTGAGTATTCCGGTCCTTAAGCAGATCATCCCCGGGTTTGTCAACATGGTGTTCAACACTGCTCTGAGTTTCGTTTTATTTGGCGGAGCATTGTTATCCACACAGTATTCTAAAACTAAATCCCAAAATATAACATTTCTTTTTTTGTCATCCGCAGGGACACTTATCGGGCTTATTACTCTGCTACAGTTTATCTTTCATTTCAATACCGGTCTGGATGAGTTATTTGTAAAGGATACGGAAAAAGTTTCGGCTACGCATTTATTTTCTGGACGAATGGCTTTTAATTCCGCCATTTGCATTACCATTTTAGGATTGGGCCTTTTAATGCTTACTATAAAAAAAACCGCATTTGATCTGTTTGCCCAGTGGTCTTTTCACCTGGTTACTATCGTATCAGCTATTGCGCTGATTGGTTATTTATACGGGGCCTCATTGTTCGATTCGCTGTTATATGTAAGCTCAATGGCTGCTCATACCGCTATACTTTTTTTCATATTATCAGTAGCAGCGTCCCTTCTGAATCCTCAAATCGGTATTGCATCACTGTTCACAGGCAAGCATATCGGTAATAAAATGGCCAAAAGACTATTTACCCTTATGGTAATTATGGTGGTCATTTTCGGCTCGCTCAGGGTACAGACAGAACACTATAAATTATTTTCACTGGAAATTGGCATCTCGTTACTAGCGGTTTGTTTCATACTGATGAGCCTTGCTATCATTTGGAATACGGCATTATGGCTGAACAGGGTTGACGCTGACAGATCAAAAGCAGAAGCCGAGGTGAAGCAGATGAATGCTGAATTGGAGAGAAGAGTGGAGGAGCGTTCAGCCGAATATCAAAAAAGCGAAAAAAAATACCGGTTATTGATCGAGCACGCTTCTGACGCTATTTATGTGCTGGATGCAAACGGATATTTTACAGATGCAAATGCCAGCATGTGCGAAATGATGGGATATAGCCGTGATGAGTTACTGCAGTTAAATGTAGATGCAATTGTTGACCCTGAAGAGCTCAAGGTCGATCCACTACCAAAAGATAAGAAGGGCGAAGAATATTCGGAGATCCGCGAACGCCGGTTTATGCGTAAAAACGGAGCGGTCTTCCCGGTGGAAATCAACGTGAAAAGGTTTATGGATGACCGTGTGCTGGTAATGGCCCGCGATATCACCTATCGCAAAAAAATGGAAACCGAACTGCGTGATGCCGAATTGAAGTTCAGGACGGTGGCCGAAAAATCAATAGTGGGTGTTTACATCGTTCAGAACGGAAAATTCGTATTCGTGAATCCACGCTTTGCAGAGATTTTTGGTTACCAGCCTCATGAAATCATAAATACAATGGCTGTAGATGGTATTATTCATGATGACTACAAGCATGTTACAATCGAGGCTGTTCGCAAAAGAATTGAGGGCGAAGTGGAAAGTGTGCATTACGAGGCAATGGGACTGAAGAAGGATGGCTCGGCCAATTGGGTGGAGTTTTTCGGCAGCCGGGCAATAATAGGAGGCCTGCCAACCATCATCGGTTCCATGGTAGATATCACCCAGCGTAAAGCTGCGGAAGAGGAGCTGAGATCATCTGAACAACAATATAAACTGCTGTTTGAAAGTAACCCTTTGCCGTTATGGATGGTTGACAAGGACACAATGCGGGTTATAGCCGCCAATGAAGCAGCCGCCCGGTTATACGGATATACAAAGGATGAGTTACCAAACATGGAGGTTACTGCTTTCAGGATACCGGAGGATAGAGGGCTGCAGATGAGGGAATGGCGGGAGGATATAACCACCACTTCGGAAAGAAATGTTTTACGGCATGTAAAAAAAGACGGAACAGTAATGTTTGTACAGGTGGTAGCCAATGATATCATATTTGAGGGCAGATCAGTAAGACTCTCGTTGACTCATGATATTACGGAAAGACTTAAATCAGAAGATATGCTGCGTAAATCGCAAGCTAATCTGCAAACGATATTAAGCACTACCGATACAGCTTATGCATCTTTTGATACCGATTTTAAACTCATTGCCTATAATCCTACGGCTTTCAATTTTATCAGCGGGCAGTATCGTCACAAACCAAAGGAAGGTGACTATCTGGGCGATTTTATCCCGGCACACCGCTGGCCAAAGCTGATGGAAATGGCAACCCAGGTATTAATGGGTGATCATTTTCATTACGAGATCGATTACCCTCAGGATGATGGTTCAACTCAATGGTATGATGTGAAGCTTTCACCACTAACAGATGGCGGCGATCAGATACTAGGTATGCTGGTAGCTTTGTATGATATCACCGAACGGAAAAATGCTGAGCAGGACCTGCAAAGTGCCTATGTACGCATTCAAGACCATGTAGACAGTATTAAAGGAATGGCCTGGAAGCAATCGCACCTGATACGCAGTCCGCTGGCTAACCTGAAGGCCTTGTCAGAAATGCTGAAAGGACACCCTATGGACCCTGAAATACTAAAACACTTCCAAACAGAACTCAACCGCCTCGACGATATTATACACGAAATGGCCCGCGAAGCCGCAGGCCATGGGGTGTAATAAAGGTGTTGAAAATGTATTTGCAAAGTATTAGTCGCCAGAAGAGGTGGTACTTGCTTTGTTGGCTAAAGAAAAGATCAGTTTGAACGATAAACCACTTATAGTTTTGTCATAAAACAGATTATTATCACTTGTATCAAGCGCATTATAATTTGTTCCGCTTCCATTCGGAATAGGTTTACCTTCATAGTTGTTTACAACATAATCCCGCAACTGACGGATTCTCGACACGTCATAAAATAAGGCTGCCTGTAAGTTATCGGTAATAAAATATCCGACACCCAAGCCTCCATTTACGGATTTATTAAAAGTTACACTAGAGGATACATTAGCTAAATCCAAAGATGCATCAATTGATACCCTGCCCCAGAATGTGTTGCCTGTAGCATCGCTTTTTTGATTTTTTAAATTCTTCGCCTGGGACTGGACTGAGTCTAATTGGCTTATAATTTTTTTATCGTTAGGTAATAACGCTAATTGTTGGTTTAATGTATTTGTTGTTTTATCCATTGCTAGCTTTTGATAACTATAATTTGTTTTAAAATTCCGGTAAGCTGTTTTTTGCGATTGTTGTACAATAGTGTTATCAGTAGGATCGACAGCAATTTTTCCTAATTTGACCATGATAACTGACGATATTACAAATGACTGCTTATTTAAAGGTTGCAGTTGAAGGTTATGATTCCCATCGGTAGTTAAAGAGTAATCATAAGTTTTATCGAATGTATGACTATAACCTATTCCAAATCCAAAAGTTACCCCATTTAAATTAGGTAGTGTTTGCCCCGATGAAGGATTGCCTGAACCAGAAGTTGAGTTGCCTTGTTGTGTGCTGCCGTTATCCTGGCCAAATGCTAGTGTAACCGCACAAATAAAAATAAAAGTAATTGTTACCTTTTTCATAATAAAAGGTTGATTGCCTACTCTGAATCCGTTTTCGGCTTTCCCGGTTTAAGTGAACTTTTACTCAAATCTCCGGGCGAATGGAATGTAACGATGACGCAAAATCAACCTTTCTGACAGGGTGTTTTTACGGTATTAAAATGGGTGTAAAAACGGGTATAATGTATTGGTTATTTGGGGAATTTAGGAGGTAATTAATCAAATCATTCACAATTTAACCCTAACTGTTATGAAAAAATTAGTATTTGGAATTTTTGTTGTTTTGATTGCATCGTTATTCGGATGTAATAAAAATAAACAAATAAAAGCTTCTATATCTATTCCTGTAAATAAAACTCTCAATGGATATGATTACAGTAGAGCTTTAAAAATGATAGACAATTTCTACAAATTAAAAGACTCTGATATCAGCAATAAGTCTGTATCCTTATGGCTTAGCAAAGAACAAATTAATAGTATCGATACTTTGTTACAAAGTGAAGCTAAAGCTGATAGTGGCCTGACGGATGGCATAAGGTTTTATTTCGGCTGTGACAAACCCTTAAGCACTACTAAATTAGAAGTTTCGATATTACTAGTTTCAACGAAGAAGAGAACGCCTCCAAGCGCTGGTTTAAGCACTCACGGAGATTATTACAATCATATTGCAGACTTTTTAAGTGGAAGTTTTGGTGATGTCTCAGATGATAGTGCTCCCCCGGGTGCCCTGTTATATGATTCAAACATTCCATGTTCTGCCTCTGATGATACCTGCAATTCCTCTACAAGTTATCATTATCTTAATTGTGATACAACTTATAAATGGGTTCAAGCGCATATAAAATCTGATAAAAATCCCATAAATACCAGAAGCGAATGGTTCTCACTATGCTTTATACATAGTATAAACCTTGCATTGCAAAATTCTGCAAATAAGCTTGATGGCATTCGAGTTTACTTAGGGAAAGGATATCTTGATAAACTGTCACACACTATAAGAGATGTTTTCATTTTAGTACCTACGTATAGTTCTGGTAATTCACATACCGACTATTATCATTGTTTAGAAGACCTGGGACAATCTATATGTGACTCTTCATATAGCCATAACAAATATTTCTTCTTCGGAGGGTATGACAACGGCGAACTATGCCCCAACAACTGTGATTAATATAAGAGCGAGGTATTTTTGACTAACTTTAGGACTATTAACCCTAATAGTCCTAAACGTTATGCAAGTATTACATTACTTTACCTTAAATACTGGTATAGAAACAGTATGTTTTATAACGTCATTAATCTGGCTTATAAATTATAAAGGACAGCCTATTTGGAGAAATGTTGTGTTTTTGCTTTTTATAACATGTAGTGTCGAGTTTATGGGAATTTATGTTAAAAGGTTATACCTGCATGATAGACTACATGTGCATCCTAACCCTTGGTTATATAATATTTTGTTACTATTTCAAATAGTCATTCTAAGTATAATGTTTAATTCTTTGTTAACAAAATACATTAAAATAAAGTCTGCAATATTTATTATCGCTTTGTTGATGGTCTCTCTTTATGTTTATGAAATCTGGGAGCATGGGGTTTTTAATTACAACAACTTAACCTATTCAGTCATGTCAGTTATTATTGTGTTGTGCAGTTTAATTTATTTCTATTTATTACTCAAAGACGATAGTTATATTCAATTAAGTAGATCAGCAGATTTTTGGTGGATAGCGGGTCTTTTGTTTTTTTATTTCGGAAGTACAGTTGTGAATCTATTTTACAGCAAATTATCACATATTATGATTACTCCTAAACGAAGCTTAAGCTACTTTATCTTTAACATCCTTAATGTATTGTTATACAGTTGCTGGAGTTACTCATTTATCTGCAGAAGATGGCTAACAACGACATCACAGAGCTTATCATAATTACGACCCTTATTTTTCTAATAGCACCGACGTTCCTGGTGCTATATATTTTTATTTATAATAAGCGCAAAAAACGTCACCTCGAAGAAAAGCAACTCATGCAACTCACCTTTGAATCAGAACTAATCAAAACCCAAATGGAAATCCGCGAGCAAACCATGCAAACCATTGGGGCCGATCTGCATGACAACATAGGACAGTTGCTGAGCTTAACCTCACTGACACTCAATTCGGTCAAACTTGATGATGCCGAAAAAGCACAGCAAAAGATCGATGCCGCGCTCGATCTGACGATGCGCTCGATAAAGGAAATGCGGTTGCTCGGAAAATTGTTGCAGGGTGAACAATTGATTGGCCTGGGGCTGTGTGAAGCAATAAGGCACGAGATCAACTGGATAGAAAAATCGGGGCAATATATTGTAAACTATGAAATTGAAGGAGAACAACCGGCACAGAATAACCCAGATAAAGATTTGATCCTTTTTCGCATACTCCAGGAGGTGTTTAATAATATCATCAAGCATTCAAAGGCTAGCGAGATCAGTATTAAGCTGGCATATAGCCAGGAAGGAGTCAGGCTACAGGTAATTGATAACGGGGCTGGATTTGATGTAGCCAATTTGCCTGATGATCAGAAAGGCATGGGATTGCTTAATATTCAGAAAAGGGCGGAGATAGTAGGAGGACGGTTCTTTATACAATCGCAATCGGGCGAAGGTACTTGTATCGAAATATTTATTCCTTATCCATAAAGAAATGACAACAGAAAAAATAAGCATTGCTATTGTGGACGATCACACGCTGTTCAGAAACGGGGTAGCCGGATTGATGAGCGAGTTTGATGGACTGGAGGTGGTTTTTGAGGCCGAAAACGGTCAGCAGATGCAGTATGCCTTAGCGAAACATGCATTACCCGATGTGGTACTAATGGACATTAACATGCCGGTAATGGATGGGTACGATGCGACAAGCTGGCTAAAGAAAAACTATCCGCAGATAAAAGTTTTGGCGCTCAGCATGTTTGAGGATGATAAAGCTGTGATTAAAATGATCAAGAGCGGTGCCAGTGGCTATGTGCTGAAGGAATCGAAACCAGGGGAATTGCTGGATGCCATAAAAACCATACATACCAAAGGTGTTTACATCAATGACATGGTTTCGGGTAAACTGATCCGTACAGTGGCAGATGATGAAGATGCCCCGGACTTTACTAAAAAGGAATTGGAGTTTTTGCGCCTTTGCTGTTCGGAGCTCACCTACAAAGAAATAGCTGATAAAATGTTTGTTAGTCCGCGCACGGTAGATAACTATCGTGAAGCACTGTTCCTGAAGCTGAACCTGAAATCAAGAACCGGTTTGGTGCTTTACGCTATACAAAACCAGATATTTACCTTCTAAATATTTATTGTAAAATCTTTTAACTGCAGAAATTTAGCGTAACGTTTTGCTGCGGCTTCGATAGCTGTTTGATTTGCTTTGCTTAATGGCTGGAAGGGAATAAGTTCAATATCTACTTTTGATTTCCCGATAAAACGTTTCCATATTCCAATAACCTTCCCGTTTACCACAATGGTATGATTGAAAATGGTTCCGCGTGGGTCAGCCTTGTTGACGTCGGATGCAGCTATGGTGGCGCTTCTGTCTTTATAGCTTACAATGTATTCGTCATAATTCGGCAGCAGAAAAGTGGCCGGTGATTTACTTTTGGATAAATTTTGCTGTTCAGCAAACCAGTAAATATTACCATTTAACTCTGCGCTGGTTAATTTATGCTTTATTGCTTCAAGCCCGGCTTTTGCGTCAATTACAGTTAATCCGCTCCACCATACATAATCCTGCAACGTGGCTGGCCCGTGTGAAGTAAAGTACCGTTCGGCTAAAGCAACCAGAGCTTCCTGTTTATCAAAAGGTTTAGTTGCCGGTACGCGTTCATCTAACAAAGCATAGGTGAATTGTTTCCCCTTGCGACCACCGCTACATACCAAACCGATAAGCTCCATCTGCATCATGATATGGATAAAACGCTGCTCATTCGTGGCGACTCCTGCCTGTTCCAATGCTTCTGCAATCTCATCACGCGTCAATTGCTTGCCGCCTTCAATCACTTTCAGGATAGCCTTTTCACTTTTGGAGAAAACGATGTGGTCGAGTTGGTGCTGCCTGTGCTGAGTTCCGGCAATGGTCATAACCCTGGGCGCAGTCAACTGAATCACCCAGCGAACATCTTTAGGGTGAACAAAGTGCCAGGTGGGTCGCATTACATGGGTACGGATGATGTCGCCATTGGTAAAGGCATCTTCAATGGTTTTGTCGGTAGCTCCTTTAAGCCGCTGGGCAATTGCCCATTTGGCGCCCGCATAATCTTGTGATTGGATGGCGCCCATGTAGTATACCAGATCAGCAGGTTGGGTAAAGACAGGAGAGGCCAGGTGCTGGTTCAGCAAGCGCAGTTCGCGGATTTCGGCTATGGTCATTTTGGGTAGTCTTCTTCATAAAGTCTAAGCCTGTTTTTCAGTGTCCGCATTTCCTGGTGCATAGTCTCTACGCGGTCCAGAAGGTGTGTGATCGCTTCAATTCCTGGCAGGTTAATATCAAGCTCATGATGCAGGCGCACCATTTTTTCAAGACGCTGTAGCTGAGTTTCAGGGATAAACTCACCCTTGTCAACAATAGTAATCTCGATGAGACCCGCATCGCCCAGTGAACGGACAAAGGTATGCTCAACCTCGTGCCAGGTACAAAAATCGGTGGTAGATATCAGGGTCGTTGCCATAGCCTTAAAATTCTAAATACTAATTTCTAAACTCTAAAATCTTTCTGCTTTAAGCTTTAGTCTTTTCGCTTTCAGCTAGTTCAGTAAATAACTCTTTTTGTTTATCAGTAAGGTTAGTGGGTATTTGCACTTCGTAGGTGAGGTACAAGTCGCCAAACTGCCCTTCCTTCTTATAAACCGGGTAGCCTTTGCCTTTCAGTTTTACTTTGGTTCCGTTTTGGGTGCCTGCAGCTACTTTGAGCTTCACCTTTCCGGTCAAAGTATCTACAGTGATCTCGCCGCCTAAAACTGCTATATAAAGGTCGATCTGCTTATTCACATACAGATCAGCGCCCGAACGTTTAAACTGCGGATCGTTCGCGATAGCAAAACTAATGTACAAATCACCTGCCGGACCGCCATTGCTGCCTGGTCCGCCGTGGCCGGCGATTTTGATGGTCTGCCCGTTCTCCACTCCTGCGGGAATGGTGATGCGTATCTGTTTGCCGTTAACGGTTAAGGTTTGTTTATGGGTCTCAGCCGCTTCGCGGAAACTCAGGTGCAACTCGGCTGTAAAATCTTGTCCGCGGTATTTAGCCTGTGCATGTGAACGACCGCCACCGCCAAACATCTGCTGGAAGAAATCGGAGAAGTCGCCACCACCGCCAAAGTCTTCATAATTTTCAAAGCCCTGCCCGAAGCCACCTCCAAAGCCGCTGTACTGACCACCGCCATATTGCTGCCGGTTTTGCTGCTGCTGACGTGCATATTGTTCGTGCTCCTCGCCGTGCTGCCAGTTCTCGCCATACTTGTCGTATTTCTTGCGCTTTTCAGCATCGCTCAAAACCTCATTGGCCTCGTTTATCTGTTGAAACTTTTTGTTGGCTTCGGGGTCATTGGGATTAAGGTCGGGATGATATTTCCGGGCCAGCTTGCGGTAAGCGGCTTTTATATCCTTTTCGGATGCACTTTTATCCAGACCGAGTATTTTGTAATAATCAATAAAGGCCATATCCAGGTATCTGTACAACCTAAACCTGTGAGTGGCGGTTTAAGTTTTGATGAGTATAAAATTAGCACTTTATGTTTAATTTGGCCCTTAATAGCATTTACTATGAAGACATTATTATTAGCAATCTTTTTTACAGCTTTTTCTTACCTGTGTTTTGCCCAACAAATCTATGCACCATCAGCAGCTTTACCGGCTAAAAATCTGGCCATATTCGGCAGAGGTCTGTATCCGGGCGATGATAGCACATATAACTTGTTAAAACATAGCGGATTCAACACGCTGCTCTTATCCAGTTTTTATATTCATGCGGATGGCGACCTTTATTCCGGCGATTCTCATCAGCCTATTATTCATAACGGCAAATGGGTGGGAGATTCTTCTTACGTAAGAAGGGTGACTGATCTTAAAATAAAATCTTCTATAACCCGCATTGAAATTTTACTGGAAGGGCGCTGGTACGGACAGCCGCCGAACACCTATGATTTCATCCGTGATTGGTATGACTCAACTAAGACTGTATCAGGTATCGTGACTGGTATTGATGAGCGTAGTACCTTATATAATATCTGTAAAGTGTTAAAAGAAGTGCTGGGTGCAGATGCTTTTTGTATAGATGATGAATCCGTGTATGACAGCCCCTCAATTATTGCAATGGGCAAGATTGCAGCAAAGCTAAATATGCATATGACATTATGCCCTTTTACGAAATACGAATATTGGGACGATATTTTAAAGTCGTCTGATGCAAATGTAGTTGATGCTTTGTATTTACAGTGTTATGATGGCGGAGCTAAAAACGATTTAAAGGACTGGGTAAATGCGCTGAAATGTAAGCAGCCGATATATCCGATATTTATGGCACGAGGTTCTTTTAGCACATGCAGCACTTATAAAGGAAGTAAGTCTGTAGCAGAGATCAAGGCACAGTTGAAAGACTTTAAGAGGGATTATCCGGAAATGAGCGGTGCTGCGATATGGCAAATGCAAGATTTGAAAAATTTTGTAAAAATGGGATGCGCTGTAAAAGATCCAACCTCCGGAGATGCGAAAGATGTGGCCCAGTTTTTAAGTGAGTTGAAGAAGGCTTTGAAAAGGGGGATATAGATATTACGCTTACTGTCCCGCTAAAAAAATCGCAATGAAAAGTTTTTACAGTTATATTTAAGACATTAATTGTTAATCACCAACGCCTTCCCATATGAGCCCCGAAGAAAACAAAAAAATTATTGGTCACTTTATTGACGAAGTGATAAACAGGAAAAATTTGAATGCTGCTGATGATATTGTAGCTGAAGACTTTATTGAGCACGTACCATTTCCTGGACAGCAACCCGGGAGAGAAGGGCTAAAATTTGTGCTTAATGCAATGTTTACCGGATTTCCTGATATGAATTGGACGGTTAATGAACAAATAGCCGAAGGTGAAAAGGTCGTAACCCGATTTACATGGACCGGAACTCATAAAGGTGAATTTATGGGGATACCACCTACACAAAAAAGGGTAGAAGTATGGGGAATAGTTATTGATGTTGTTAAGGACAATATATTTTCTGAAAGCAGAATAATAATGGACAGTATTGGATTATTGCAACAATTAGGGGTGATGCAATAGCCTTTTAAAAATTTCTTGACGCGCAATTATGCAAGGTAACTAGAGACTACCAGTTTATTAGCAAACTGAGGACTTCGGGAGGTTTTTTTAGTTCACGAATATTTTAAGCAGATAGGGACGAATATACGGTAACGAATTTTTGCTTATATTAGAGCTTTTAAAAAAGCTAAGCCTTATGCAATACAAAATAGTCTTAACACTATCATTGTTTATCCTTTTTATAGTCTCCTGTAAAAAAAATAACCCTGTACCACCTAAGGCAACACCCGAGATATCAGGCTTTAATATATCAACAAAATATGTTGGGGATGCTACTTTTCTTATTCCCAAGTTAGCAAGCAATAGTAACGGTGCGTTTACTTATTCAAGTAGTGATCCTGCCGTAGCCAGTATAAAAGGGGATAGTATTCAAATCAATGGAGCAGGTACTGTTACTATAACCGCAATGCAGGCGGGAACAGCATCATATAATACCGGATCTATCACAACATCTTTTAAAGTTCTGCCAAGTGTTTATATTACTGGATGGGCATACGGATCATCCGGAGATCAGCCAATGTATTGGCGAAACGGAATCGCCACTAACCTATCTGGGCTTGGCACCACTAATGGTATCTTTATACACAACAACGACGTTTACATAAGCGGAAATATCCAAATAGATGGTGCGGGGTACGGCGGATACTGGAAGAACGGAGTACCTCACCCTATACAACAAAACGGCATAGTGAATGGTATAGCGGTCCTTGGCGATGATGTTTATGCTGTTGGCTATATTCAGACGCCAGCATATGATCTAACTGCTACTTTGTGGAAAAACGATGTGGCTATACCATTAACCAACCCTTTTTCGTGTTGTGGCGTAGTAAGTTCATCAATGGCCTGGGCAATTGCAATAAAAGACAATGTAGTTTACATCTCAGGAACATCATTCAATCCTTTCCAATTAGGGGCGGCAACAATATGGAAAACAGATGGCAGTGCTGTTGCACTCACGACTCCCAATATGACAACCTTAACGGATACTGTTTCTACTGCTTATGGGATAACATTCCAGGGGAATGATATGTATATTTCAGGCTCAGTTGGCACGGGATATGGCAGCAGCGATTATTTAGGCTATTGGAAGAATGGAACTTTTTTTGCAAGTAAATTACCATCTCACCCCTACCCAAACAATACCTCAATTGTAATAAATGGAAGTGACGTATACACTGCCGGAATTGATGGGGCAGATGGCGTCCTGTATGCTGCGTATTGGAAAAATAATGTAGAATCTATACTTGCCACACATGCAACCGCGACAGGCATTGCATTTTCCGGAAGCGATATGTACGTTGTGGGTACTACTTTAGCAGTCAATAGCCTCACATCGCAACCAAGTCCGGTTTATTGGATTAACGGAACGCTTGTAAATTTGCCGACGCCGGTACCAAACAATACAATGGCAACGTCTATCTTTATCCGGAACTAATAAATCCTCAACGCTGGTTATAAAAACATCTAATGGAATTATCTTTAGGACGACTCTAAAAAAGTTCCCAATGTCCCTCTGAGATCACTTCAATCGTATTATTCTCCACTTTAACAGCGGTTTGCTCGTCAATGGCGTACACCGGAACACCTATTTTAGAGGCCCATACAGGTGCGTTGGCTTCCGAAGCCTCTCTGTGATTTTCATTTCTGTAGTGGGGGATAATAGCGAAGTTGATGAAGCCCGCGCCACGAGCAGTCACCAGGGTAGCGGTGAAGGTATCATAATTGATTATTTCAGTGCTGATGGAGGAAGCTATGGTTGTTGGCGGATTGCCATAAGATTCGGCGAACAGCTCGCTGGTGGCCATGGCACCGGCACTTACACCTACATAAACCAGTTTGTCGAGTGTCGGCAGGAAATCAGCGAGACCGGATTCGCGCAGCCAGTGACTGAGAAACACCGGATCTCCTCCCCACACTAACAGTGCGTCTGCTTCACGAAGGGTTTGCTGCCATATTCCTTTTTCTATACTGGGAAGCATGGTGAGTTCGAAAATACCCAATGATTTCCAACCAAGTTTGCAGATGGGTGAGCCGAGTTCTCCGTTAATGGCTTTCCACACGAATTGCGGCCCGCCGGCAAATGGATACATGCCCGTAGGAACGAAGAGTGCGTTGGATTCGGCAATAGACTTGCCTAAAAGGCCGGTTAGGGCGTCTTGAATACTTTGATTGCTAATACCGCTGGAGGTTAAGAGAAGTTTCATGACCTGTTTTGGCAAAGATAATTACCGAAAATGAATGCTGTAAGGGACAGACGCGCCAAAACGACGGGCGGTTTGAGCCAAAAAGTATAATGGATGTTCATAGAAGCAAAATATTCCAGCAAATGGTCGTATCTTAGCGCACCACTTATTGTTTAAATTAAGACAGAGAATATAAAGATAGATTAATCCTCCCGGATTGACCGGCAATGGCTATAAAGTAGGCAACAACCGGTCCAACTTGATAAACATATCTCTCACACCGCTATCCATACCGCTTTTCACGATAGCATCCCTGACCGTTGTGGTAGGACAAATTTGATGCATCGTCAATTTCGTGCGGTTATCGGAAAGCTCATCAAATGTGAGTATTTCCAAAACCACATTGCCACGTTCGGGCAGATCCATGTATTCGCCGGTCTGGATGATGCGTAAAGGGGTGGTCAGCTCATGGATCACACCTGAAAAAGTACACACAATTTTGTCGCCTCTTTTACAACTCCAGTTATAATGGCCACCACTCCGGTAATCTTGTGAATTAAAGACGAGGGTTAGATCAAAGGGAGCATAAAATTGACATAGGATATCCGGGTCGGAAAAAGCTTTGAAGACATTTTTTCGTGGCGCATCAAATTCCCGTATAATAAATAGTTCCTGTGCGCCGGGTTCGGCGATGATTTGAGTTTCTGGATTCATATCAGTGATTTACTTGTTGATTTCGTTTGATCTGTATATCGGCCACAATAACCAGCCAGATGTGATAGCAAAAGAATAAGATGCGCGAAGGATACCCGATGGGGACATTCGGACCCACCGCATTTTTCCCTAAAGGAATGATATATAAATTCAAATGAACAATAAAGCCGATCAAGGCTAATATCGGCAGCAGTCCGATCCATTTCCCGAGCCCCTTATTGCCCTTTCGAAAACAAATAAACCCAGCTGCCACGGGTAATAAAATCATTGCTGAAGTGCCGCAAATGGTATGAATCAGGGTAGTCGTGATCCGCATATCCGGCGGGTAGGGATTAGTCACAAAAAGGCCGACACCAACAGTGCCCAAAAAACAGATCAGCAAAATGAATCTGCCCGTCTTTGGCTCTTTTAATGCCAAAGCTAAACAGAGGTAAGCTAAGGCCGATAGTTCAAAGGCCGTTTGCATCAGCCAGCCGAATCGTCCTATTGCCCACTCACTGATGGTGGTAGAATAGACGGGAAGGTCAGGTCGCAAATAGATCAATAAGACTTGGAGCAGCTCGTAAAGTACAGCCAGTACAATAGCCAGTTTAGCGGATAGTGTTTTCATTACTCTTCGTTGTTCATTTGTTTTAAAATACCATCCAGTTTACTAAATCTGTTCTCCCATAATTGCTGGAACGGTTTCAGCCAATCGGCTATCGCTTTCATATTTTCGGGTTTAAGTTCATAATGCACTTCGCGTCCCCGCTCTTGTTGCGATAGTAATCCGCATTCAGTGAGTATCTGCAAATGCTTGGAAATAGTGGAACGTGTGCTGTTAAATTCGGCGGCGATGGCACCCGCAGTCATAGCTTGCGCCATCAATAAGGTAAGTATCGCTCTGCGGCTTGGGTCGGCAATAGCCTGGAATACATCTCTTCTTGTAATCATTATGTCGTCATTTGACGTCAAATATAATAATATACAGTCAAATGACGTCATATTTTTTTAAAAAATTTATATTACTTTAGGCATTGCCAATTCAGCCTGAAATAAGATTCGATATCCGGAATTTTATCGGATGTTATCTTATCATCCTTGCAACGAATTCCCGGTCTGAAGCGTCTTTTAGCAGGTAAAGTCTAAACCCTTGTTTTTATGGAAGAGCATGTTTGGTCACTGGTCGAGCTTTTTATTTCGGGAGAAGCAACTGATGCTGAAATAAACGAATTAGCCTACCTGTTAGGCACGCATCGTAATTTACTGGACCCGGTAAAAGAATTCCTGACCGAATACAAAGACCCCGACCCCAGGATTACTTCGCTCCAAAAACAGGCACTATTAAACAAAGCGGAAAATGTGAGTAAGGACTTTGCCCGGTTAAGCCGTACAGAAAGCCCGTATCGCAACGGGCGTGTTGTTAATGGTTATCATATTTCACGGCGGCACAATCGTTCAAAAATCAGATTGGCAGAAAAGATCAGGAATGAAGTCCGGATTCTTAATATGCTGTTTAAAACCACTTACAGGCAAATCCGCCAAAATAAAGCTATATCCTTTATCAATATCAGCGGGCTGACGATCGGCATGACGACAGCTATACTCATTTTCCTATGGGTGGCAAATGAACTCAGTTATGACAATTTCAACATTAACCGCGACCGTATTTACCAGGTTTTTAGCCAGAACACAATTAACGGAAAGCTGGAAGCTGATGGGGGACTGCCTTCTATACTGGCGCCTGTATTGAAGTCCAGCTATCCGCAGGTGGAAGAGGTTAACCGTCTTTCGGGGGTAGGGTCTTTTGTCCTGAAAAATGGGGATAAGCGTTTTGAGGGTAAAGGACTGTTGACGGATGCAAACTTTTTCAAATTTTTCAATTATCCATTTTTGAAAGGCAATCCTGCTACTGCACTCAAGGGCCCGCACACTATAGTGT
>NZ_DATCRU010000035.1:0-86093 GCF_036568825.1 Mucilaginibacter sp.
ACAACAAAAAGTTCTTTAATTCTTCAATGATTTTTACATTTACAGACAGCATTGGGTTACAGATTTTGGTTTTAAGATTCGATACCTCAAAACTATAAATTCTGTAACCTTTGCTATTTTCTTAACTTAATGACATTGCCCATAGGGGCTACCCCTCTTCATCGTGCTTTGCAAAAATTTCAATGGTTATTCCTTTTACAATTTATTCAACTCCCCTATCAACCCTTTGCTTAACTGGTTGAAATATCGCTTTACCCCAAAACCCATCACCCATTGTATGCCTTTGACAGCATTGGTTAAGAATACTTCATCTGCTTCGTATAAAATATCAGGGTTGATCTGTGCTTCGGTGAATGGGATATTGCTTTGTTTAGCCAGCTTGATCACGATCTGCCGCATTACTCCCTCTACGCAGCCCTCGCTTAGTGCCGGCGTGTATAAATGACTCTTGTACCAAACAAAAATGTTCGAGCTACTTGCCTCACATAACGATCCATTTTGATTAAGTAGAAAAGTGTCATCTAACCGGTTTTGCGTTCTAAATATCCCTGCCAGTACATAGATCAGTGAGTTACACGTTTTGATATTTGACAGAAAATTGGTGGGCTTGGTTACTTCGGTGAAAATATCCATGATCAGGCCTTTATCGTTCAGAAAATATCGGGGCTCGTCCATTGGCTGCAGCTCCAGGCAGTAGGCCATTTTATTTTGGGTAGGTGTATACAAACCCTCGGAATCACGATAAACAGTCAGTCGCAAACGTCCATGTTTTATCTTGTTTCGGGTAGCCAGTTGCTCAACCTTTTCCTTTAAAAACCAGCTATCCATTTGGGAGTAGCCGTCAATTTTGAGGGCTTTCATTCCGCGCTGAAGGCGGTCGGCATGCTGATCGGCAAATTTTAGATGACCTTTCATCAACCTCATGCTTTCAAACAAGCCATCGCCGTACCTGAAAGCACGATTGGCCGTCGTCAGCAAGCGACTATCGCCGGGGAGCAATTCGCCATTGAAGTTAATGAATAAAGGAGTCATTCTATTAGATGTGAGATTTGAGATATGAGATGTGAGAATTTTCCATCGCTTTAAGTTAAGTCTTTTTATTGTTTTTTGTTTCTCATATCTCACATCTAAGTTCTCACATCTATTCCAGAGTACTTACGCCACTTTTCCAACACAGCTACAAAGTCCTGTGGTAAAGGCGCTTCAAAGTGCATCTGTTTTTTTGTGGAGGGATGGGTAAAGCCAAGTGTTTGTGCATGCAAGGCCTGGCGGGGCATTAACTCAAAGCAATTCTCAACAAACTGCTTGTATTTGCTGAAGACTATTCCCTTAATTATCTTGTCGCCACCATAAGTGGCATCACTGAACAGCGGGTGACCGATATGCTTCATATGCGCCCTGATCTGGTGTGTGCGGCCTGTTTCTAATTGGCATTCGATCAAGGTAACATAGTTCAATCGCTCTAAAACTTTATAATGGGTAACCGACCATTTTCCTTTCTCCGGATCATCATAAATAGCCATTACGCGCCTGTCGCTCACACTGCGGCCAATATAGCCATCAACAGTTCCGTCTTTTTCCAAGTCACCCCAAGCCAGGGCAATATATTTACGGGTGATGGTATGCTCGAAAAACTGTCGAGCCAAGTAAGTCATCGAGCGTTCGTTTTTACTGATAAGTAGCAGCCCTGAAGTATCCTTATCGATCCGGTGAACCAAACCCGGCCTGCCATCGTTACCCGGTAAAGTAGGCAACTGCTGAAAATGGAAAACAAGACCGTTAACCAGTGTACCGGTATAATTATTATAACCCGGATGCACCACCATGCCTGCTTCCTTATTTACTACCAGCACATCATCATCTTCATAAACGATGTTTAATGGCAGTTCTTCAGGGTAAACTTCAGTATCACGTGGCGGATGAGGCAGGACAACGGAAATTACATCCAGTGGTTTTACTTTGTAGCTGGCTTTTATGGGTTTATCGTTTACCAGTACATTGCCCTGTTCGATGGCATTCTGAATACGGTTACGCGAAGCATTCTCGATTCGGTGCATCAAAAACTTATCGATCCGCAGCAAGGATTGCCCCTTGTCAACTATGATGCGCAGATGTTCATAAAGGTCCTGTTCTTCCTGCTCCGGCAGCTCGTTTTCAGTAATCATTGCAGCAAAAGTACTCGTTTTTTCAGACTATTGGTGATAGGCGAATACTTGTTCTACCTTTGTTGAATGAGCATTGATTTTGAAATCTACAGCCCTGTCCAGCAAGTTCATGATAAACTATTTGATGAGCAGGGTTTAAAGGCTTTCATTAAGCGCGATGACCTGATCCATCCCATAATCTCTGGCAATAAATGGCGTAAGCTGAAATATCTATTAAAAGAAGCTCAAGCCCAAAACAAAACACACCTGGTAACATTTGGGGGTGCCTATTCCAATCACTTACTGGCCACTTCTGCTGCGGCTGCAAAATTTGGTTTTAGATCGACTGGCTTTGTTCGGGGTGAGGAAGTGAATAACGATACTTTATTCTTATGCAGATTGCACGGCATGAACCTGATATTTACCGACCGGGAGAGTTATCGGGATAAACAGGCATTGTTTGACAGGCATTTTGCTGATGACCATGATGCTGTTTTTGTCGATGAAGGTGGCTCATCGGCCTTAGGAGCAAAAGGATGTAGTGAATTGATCAATGAGCTATGTGAAACATATGACCATATTATCTGTGCCTGCGGTACCGGAACAACAGCTGCGGGTGTTATTAATGGAATAACCCAACATAAACTTTCTACTCAATTTCATGGCGTGCCTGTTTTGAAAAACGGTGAGCTTCTAAGAAAAGATATTGATACCTTCTTAGACCAGCCTTCTGCTTATCATCTTCATACTGGTTATCATTTTGGTGGATACGGTAAGGTAAATGATGAGCTGATCGGTTTTGTTAAACAATTTGTTGCCTCAACGGGAATCCTTATTGAACCAATCTACACCGGCAAAATGTTATATGCTTTGTATGATCTTGCGGCAAAAAACTACTTCTCTCCCGGAAGCAGGATATTGGCCATCCATACCGGCGGCATCTGGGGCCTGCTGGGGATGAAAGACAAGTTCAAAATCTGAGATTTTACGCCGAAATTTTCAATTCCTGAAAGAAGAATTCTTTCAAAATTCCAAGAACTACTTTAGCAATCAGTCCAAAATATAGGTTTAAACAATTTAAAGTTACTTTTTGGCTTATCGGTTCAAAAACGGCCTAAACTATTGTTTTTGAGCACCTTTTCGTAAATTTGAAACAAACCGATTGCTTATGTATAACCTACTAGTTGCTCCCGAAAATGTGCAGGATTCATTAAAGAAGCACATCCTTGCCGATGGCTTCGACCTTACTTTTGACATGGAAAAAAGTAAAGGCGTTTATATTTATGATGCTAAGTACAAACGCACTTATCTCGACTTTTTTACCTGCTTTGCTTCGGTACCATTGGGTTATAATCATGAGAAAATGGTGAATGACGAGGAGTTCAAAAAGAACCTGATGCTGGCGGCTCTGACTAATCCATCTAACTCTGACATTTACACCACACAATACGCGCAATTCCTTGAGACGTTTGCACGTGTTGGCATACCTGATTATTTGCCTCACGCCTTCTTTATTTCAGGCGGTGCTTTAGCTATTGAGAATGCCCTTAAAGTAGCTATGGATTGGAAGGTACAGAAAAACTTTGCAAAAGGCTATACCAAAGAGAAAGGTTTTAAAGTATTGCATTTTGAGCATGCTTTTCACGGCCGTAGTGGTTATACTTTGAGCTTGACGAACACCCTACCTGTAAAAACCAAATGGTTTGCCAAGTTTGACTGGCCAAGAGTATCGCATCCAACCATGTATTTCCCTTACTCGGACGCTAAACACGAAGATTTGCTGAGACGGGAGGCTTTATCTATCAAACAGATCAAAAAAGCTTTTGAAGTAAATAAGGATGATATTTGTGCCATCATAATTGAGCCTATCCAATCGGAAGGCGGAGATAACCATGTCCGGCAGGAGTTTTTAGAGCAATTAAGAGTGATTGCTGATGAGAACGATGCCATGCTGATCTATGATGAGGTGCAAACCGGCGTAGGTCTTACCGGCAAATTCTGGTGCCATGAGCATTATGGCGAAAAGGCCCGTCCGGATATTATTGCATTTGGTAAAAAGATGCAGGTATGCGGTATCCTTGTAGGGAAAAAGGTTGATGAAGTAGAAGATAATGTGTTCCGTATTCCATCGCGCATCAATTCCACCTGGGGCGGCAGTTTGGTGGATATGGTACGGTCATCCAAAATAATGGAGATCATTGAAGAAGATAATCTTTGCGAAAATGCTGCTGTTGTAGGTGAGTATCTTCAAAGCGAATTGATCAGGATTTCCGGGAAAAATTCACTGATCAGCAATGTAAGAGGGCGCGGTTTACTTACTGCTTTTGACTTTCCGGATAAAGCGAAACGCGATCATTTTATTAAAGAAGGAATGAGGAGAAATGTGATGTTCCTCGGCTGTGGCAATCATACCATCCGCTTCAGACCAGCTCTCATTATGGACAAGGACCACATTGACGAAGGCCTATCTGTATTGGAGGAAATATTAGGCATATTATAATAAGCTTGTAATAATTTTGCTACAAAGGGCCTGTTTTGATAAAAAACAAGCCCTTTTTTATTAATATAGATACTATATACGCACTTTTGCGTTTATTACTAACTCTGATATTAATATACACTATTTTTTGAACCCAATAGGCAATATTGCTGTTATTATGGGTGATTAATTTTGCATTTTAAATATCCCTGAGGATAGTATACATATACCATGAGCAAGCATATTGAAAAATTAAAGAAACAACTCTTAGAAATTTCTGAAGTTGTTAACTCCTTCCGTTCTGAGGCTGTCCAGGTGAAGGTAGTCGACCGGCTGCTGGATGCCATGATCGAGTCTGAAAAAGGAGAATTGGAAGGAGCCGATGCCTTCAACAGAAGGGTACGCAGAACCAGGCCAAATGATGATGATGAAAACCATGCAATTAACGGCCGTAAAAAACCGGGAGCTACAAAAGTGCTGAACCAGTTATTGCTGACTGATTTCTTTAATTCCAGTCATTCAATTTCAGAAATTGCGGATTACTGCAAGGAAAGTTATGACTCAGACTTTAAAACATCTGAGCTTTCAGGGATATTATTAAAGCTTGCCAAAGAAAACAAACTGAGACGCGAAAGAAGCAATGATAATAACCGCTTCGAGTACGTTAAAGCCTAAAAGATGCAGATAGAGATAGAGACGCAATGCATTGCGTCTCTATGTTGAAATATTATTTCAGATCAAACAGATCATTCACACCTAATATCTTCCTGGATATAAATCCTTCGGCAAATTTCACCCCGATACTTTTTCCGTATTCCCGTGCACGCGCCTCGATAACTTGTATAAACTCAGGCGACGAGATATACGTTTGCGGTTCGTTCTCCCATTCAGGATTATAGAACTGAGAGCCAAATGCATGAATGCTTTCTATTTTTTTATCCCAATAATCCGTCACATCTACTAAAATATCAGGTTTGATATAATTATCCTGTATAAAGTGCAATACAAGGTTTGGACGCCATTCCTGCTGTTTTTCGCCATTATAATAAGTTTCGATCTTGCGCAATCCGGACAAAAAAGCTGAATCTTCCACTAAATCACTGGCACGGCCATGATCCGGGTGGCGATCATGATATGCATTGGTGATCACAATCTCGGGCCTGAATCTGCGGATCGCCTCAATCACTTTTAGCTGGTGAGGTTTATTATTTTCAAAAAAGCCATCAGGTAATCCAAGGTTGTCACGCACGGTAAGTCCCAATATTTTGGCTGATGCAGCTGATTCTTTATCACGTATTTCCGCAGAGCCTCTTGTGCCTAATTCGCCGCGGGTCAGGTCGACAATACCTACTTTTTTTCCAAGGGCGATTTCCTTAACGATAGTTCCTGAACAACCCAATTCAGCGTCGTCGGGGTGGACCGGCAATACCAGTATATCTAATTTCATATAAAAGGCAATTAACTTTTAGCCGAGAGCAAACGTGCAATTTTCTTCCGTATTTTGGAAGAGGTGGGTTTTGTAAAAGGGTAAAAAAAGTCGGTAACTACCCCTGCTTTACTAATCAAAAATTTGTGAAAATTCCATCTCGGGGTCGACGTCATTTTTCCGTTCAGCTTTTTATCAGCAAAAAACTTATATAACGGATGTGCATATGGCCCACGCACCCTAATCTTCTCAAAAACAGGATAGTTAGCGCCTGCATTTTTACAAAAGGCTTCCAGTTCAGCACCTTCTAAAGGCTCCTGTCCGCCAAAATCATTTGATGGAAATGCAAGGATTTCAAAGTCTTTGTCCTTGAATTGTTCCTTTAAAATAACCAGGTCTTTAAGCTGAGGGGTAAATCCACATTCTGACGCGGTGTTGACAACCAGAAGTACCTTATCCTTATAATCGGACAGGCTAATCTCTTCACCGTCTAACGTTTGAACGTTAAACTGGTAAACGCTATTTTCGTTCATTTAATTCTGATAGGAATAGTATCCTGCTTGTTGTAGAATTGCTTCGATATCTCTTTCCTCGCTTGGGTCGTAGGTTTCTTTCAGGTTATGGCCAAAGAACCGGGCAACAGACTGAAACATAAACGCTTTTAATCCGCCCTTTAAATCCTTTACCATTTCATAACTGGTAGTACCGGTTTGTCTGTCAATCAATTTAATTAATATCTCACCCTGACTTATTGTCAGGTTTTCAATCTCTTTCTTAAACAGTGCTTTTATTTCTGTTTCGCAGGTATCAACCATGCGTTTTTGCACTTTTTTGTCGGCTGTGGTGGCCAGGCTGCGCTGTAATTTCTGGTACCTTTCGGCTGCGAGCTTCGCATAAGGCATCACTTTATAAACATTATACCTTAAGCGATTGTAAGCGTCACGATCGGCTTTACTCTTAAATATCCTTACATCTACGATCCTGATCTCGGGGGTAACGATCATCGGCACCAGTTCACCGTCAATATTGGTAACGTAGGTTTTGATGGTATCATTTTTGCCCGTAGATAATTGACGGGGCAACTGGTCCTGGGCTTTTATAGAAGCCGCACAACAGCAAAACACCAGAAGAAAACCAATAAATTTCATAATTTTACGTATTACAAAATTAAATTAAATTTTGGGGTATTTAAATACAACTGCGATTAATCTATTTAATTGCAGGCCAATCAGATAATATTTATACGGGTAAACGCACATGAAAGATTTAGTGATTGATATAGAAGCCGAGAAGAATGAGATATTGAAAAGATACCGTGCTTTACTACGCGCCAGTAAATCTACTCTGCAAAAAGGTGACAAAAGGATGATACGTAAGGCGTTCGATATGGCATTGGAGAGCCATAAAGATATGCGCCGTAAATCCGGAGAGCCTTATATATACCACCCCATCGCCGTTGCACAGATAGCTGCTGAAGAGATCGGACTTGGTACCACCTCTATCGTATGTGCCTTGTTGCACGATGTGGTAGAAGATACCGATGTAACGCTGGACGATATCGAAAGAGAGTTTGGTAAAAAAGTAGCGAAGATCATCGACGGATTAACCAAAATATCGGGCGTATTTGATACGAATAGCTCTTTACAGGCCGAAAACTTCCGTAAGATGCTGCTTACCCTTGCGGATGATGTGAGGGTGATCCTGATCAAGCTGGCCGACCGTTTGCACAATATGCGGACGATGGAGTTTATGCCGCGGGATAAGCAGCTAAAACTTTCATCGGAAACGGTGTATCTGTATGCTCCCCTCGCCCACCGTTTAGGTTTATATGCAATAAAATCTGAGCTGGAAGACCTTTCCATGAAATACATGGAGCGCGAAACTTACCAGTTCATCAAAAATAAGCTAAACGAGAAAAAGACTGAACGGGAAAAGTTCATCCGCGATTTTATCGAACCTTTGAAAAAGGTGCTGGAAGGCCAGGGATTGCATGCTGATGTATTTGGCAGGCCAAAATCGATCCATTCCATTTGGAACAAGATGAAGAAAAAGGCTATACCTTTTGAGGAGGTGTATGACCTTTTTGCCATCAGGATCATTTTGGATAGCGCCCCTGAAAATGAAAAATCCGAATGCTGGAAAGCCTATTCTATAGTTACCGACCTGTATCGTCCAAATCCAGACCGGTTGCGTGATTGGATATCATCACCTAAAGCCAATGGTTACGAGTCGTTACACACTACAGTAATGGGTCCCCGCGGGCAATGGGTTGAAGTGCAGATACGTACCAAGCGAATGAACGAGATTGCGGAAAAGGGATTTGCTGCTCATTGGAAGTATAAGGAATCATCAACGGATAGCGGTCTCGACCAATGGGTACAGAAAGTTCGCGATATGCTGAAAAATCCTGAATCGAATGCTCTCGACTTTTTGGATGATTTTAAAATGAACCTCTTCTCTGATGAAATATTCATTTTTACGCCAAAAGGTGCGTTGATACAGTTACCGCAGAATGCTACGGCACTTGACTTTGCATTTGAAATACATACCGACGTAGGCGCAAGTTGTATCGGCGCCAAAGTGAATCACAAACTGGTTCCGCTAGGTTATAAGCTCCAAAACGGCGACCAGGTTGAAGTCATCACCTCAAGCAAGCAAACGCCGAAGGAGGACTGGCTGAACATTGTGGTAACTGCGAAAGCCAAAGCCAAAATCAAATCGGCCTTAAAAGAGGAAAAACGCAAAGTTGCCGACGAGGGTAAAGAGATATTGGAGCGAAAACTGAAGTCACTTAAGATCACTTACAATTCAGAGAATATTCATAAGATCAGTTATTTCTTCAAGCTGCAATCTACCCAAGACCTGTTCTACAATGTTGCCCAGGGCCTCATTGACATGAAGGACCTGAAAGAATACCAGGCATCTGAAAAAGTAGTTGAAAACAAACCACAGGATAAGATCGAGGTGGACCAGGTACAGGGACTGCTACGCAATATCAAAGCCAAAGACAGCGATATGCTACTCATTGGCGAGGATATGCAAAAGATAGACTATAAACTGGCTAACTGCTGTAATCCGATCCCCGGTGATGATGTTTTTGGTTTCATCACCGTGAGTGATGGCATCAAGATACATCGTACCAACTGCCCCAACGCAGCCAAATTGATGGCCAACTACGGCTACCGCATTGTAAAAGCACGTTGGACCAACCAGCAGGAACTCGCTTTCCTTACCGGCTTACGTATTACCGGTATCGACGATGTGGGTTTGATCAACAAACTGACTACGGTTATCTCGACCGATTTTAAGGTAAACATGCGCTCGATCACTGTAGATAGTGATAACGGTATTTTCGAAGGTACCATTATGGTATATGTAAATGACACCGAACATCTCGATAACCTGATCAAACGGTTAAAACAGGTAAAAGGCGTTACGTCCGTAAATCGCTTCGATTCAGCTATTGAGAAAGCGTCTTGATGATTGGTTGGAGTGGTTGAAGTAGTTGTAATGGTTGTAGTAGTTAAGTTACTATTGGCAGTCAACCAATACAACAACTCTTAACTAAAATAAATAACTTTGGCTCTTTAATAAAAAACTATGTCTCAACCCGAAACCATTGAAATGGTTAAGAAGATTTTCGAGGCGTATCTCGAAAATAAAAACCTGAGAAAAACGCCCGAGCGTTTTGCGATACTGGAAGAAATTTATTCGCGTACTGATCATTTTGATGTGGAATCCCTGTATATCCACATGAAAAATAAAAAATACCGCGTGAGCCGCGCTACGGTATATAACACACTTGAGCTATTGGTATCATGCGACCTGGTGACCAAGCACCAGTTTGGCAAAAATATGGCCCAGTTTGAGAAGTCGTACGGCTACAAACAGCACGACCACATCATTTGTATCGACTGCGGAAAAGTGGTTGAATTTTGCGACCCACGCATCCAGCAGATACAAAGTATGATGGGCGGATTACTCAAATTTGAGATCAAACATCATTCCCTTAACCTTTATGGAAATTGTGAAAAACTAAAGGCAGGGTTTTGTGAGAGAAAAGTATAACTTTGCCACCTTTGATAAATTCAATATCATTTAAATGGCTGTTGACGTATTATTAGGCCTCCAATGGGGCGATGAGGGTAAAGGAAAAATTGTTGACGTACTGAGTGCGGGCTATGACCTGATTGCACGTTTCCAGGGCGGACCAAACGCCGGACATACCCTTGAGTTTGACGGAAAGAAATTCGTTTTAAATACCATTCCTTCAGGGATATTTTTTGAGAACACGCTTAACCTGATCGGTAACGGCGTGGTGATCGACCCGATCACCCTGAAAAAGGAATTAGAAAAGCTAAAAGATGCCGGGCACGACCTGCTGGCTAAAAAGAACCTGGTGATTGCTAAAAAAGCGCACCTGATATTACCTACACACCAATTACTGGATGCCGCTTCTGAAAAGAAAATGGGCGAAGGTAAGATCGGTTCGACGCTGAAAGGTATCGGTCCGACTTACATGGACAAAACAGGCCGTAACGGGTTACGTATTGGCGATACTATTCTGCCTGATTTTAAAGAAAAATATCAGAAGCTGGTTGACAAGCATACTTCTATGCTGCAATCATTATATGGAGAGGTGCCTGATTTCAGCGAGCGCGAAAGAGCATTCTTCGAGGCTATCGAGCTGATCCACAACTTCCCGCTGGTTGATTCAGAGCATTTAGTAAACAACTATCTGAAAGAAGGCAAGAAAGTTTTAGCTGAAGGTGCACAGGGGGCTATGCTGGATATCGACTTCGGTTCATATCCATTTGTAACATCATCAAATACCACTGCGGCAGGCGCTTGCACAGGTTTAGGCGTTGCTCCAAGCAAGATTGGTGATGTGATCGGTATTTTTAAAGCTTATTGCACCCGCGTCGGTGGCGGTCCTTTCCCTACTGAGTTGGATAATGAGCTTGGCGAAGAGCTTCGTCGTATCGGTCATGAATTTGGCGCTACTACCGGCAGGCCGCGTCGTACCGGCTGGATCGATCTTCCTGCTTTGAAATACGCCATTATGCTGAGCGGTGTTACCCAACTGGTAATGACCAAAGCTGACGTATTAAGTGGTTTTGAAAAAATTTACGCCTGCACACATTACAATTATAATGGCGAGATCATTGACTATATGCCTTATGATATCTGCTCGATAAAGCCAGAACCCGTTTTTAAAGAAATAGATGGTTGGAACGAGGATCTGACAGGTATTACTGAACTTTCACAAATTCCTGCAAAACTGAAATCATATATTGATTACCTGGAAGCTGAATTAGGTGTTCCGGTGAAATTCTTATCAGTAGGACCAGATCGCAAGCAGACTTTGCAGTTACACTAAGATCAATTTTACGAAAATCATACCAAGGCTCTTTGCAATGCAGGGAGCCTTTTCATTTTAAAATAATACTGGTTTCAGTTTATAACTGAAATCCCGGATCATGGCAGTTTTAAACTGCCGAATATCAAAGGCATTCAGTCACAGACTGAAGCCAGTGTGAAAGAAGTAGAATTGCTTATGCGGTATTTGATTTTACTTGATAGCTTTGCAGCGTGATTATCCCGGTATCCGACCCCGAACTCTTCAAACAAAAAGCCTTGCAATGGGCATCATCCTTTGATGTGTTTTGTTACCTGGATTCTAATAATTTTAATGATCAGTATTCAAAATTTGATCTGCTACTGGCGGTTGGGGTTAAGGACGAATTGATCACAACACGCGGTTCCTCTTTTGAAGCTCTTGAAGATTTTCACACCAAAAATCCGGGATGGCTTACGGGACTCTTGACTTATGATTTGAAGAATGAGATCGAAAAACTGGAATCTCATAATCCTGATCATCTGAAATTCCCTGATCTATATTTCTTTGCTCCAGAGTATTTGCTGATCATTAAAGATGGCCAGCTTGAAATTATTTCTGATGATCCGGAGCGATTATTAAATGAGATCAATAACCAATCTATTTCAGATGATAAGACAAATCATCCGATAGCGTTAGACTCCCGCTTTGATAAGCAGGAATACATCGATACCGTCATCAAAATAAAAGAGCATATCAGTCGCGGGGATATTTATGTAACTAATTTTTGCCAGGAGTTTTTTGCAGAGGATACGGTGATTGATCCCTTACAGGCATTTATCAAACTAAATCAAATTTCGCCTAATCCGTTTGCTGCTTTTATAAGGCTGAGGGATAAATATATTCTGTCTGCTTCGCCTGAGCGTTTCCTTGCAAAGCGAGGAAACAAATTGATCTCACAACCCATCAAAGGGACATCAAAGAAATATGATGACCCGCAATTGGACGAGAAATCCAAAGAAAGCCTCAAGGGTCACCCAAAAGAATTGCAGGAAAATGTAATGATCGTAGATTTGGTGAGGAACGATCTGACTAAATCTGCCAAAGCAGGCACTGTTGCTACTGAGGAGCTATTCGGTATTTATAGCTTCAGTCAGGTTCATCAAATGATATCTACGGTGGTGTGTGAGTTGAGCGATGGTGTTTCAACAGTAGAAGCCATCAAAAATACTTTCCCAATGGGTAGTATGACGGGCGCGCCAAAGATCAGCGCGATGCAATTGATGGAGCAGTATGAGCGCAGCAAACGTGGGGTATATTCTGGGGCGGTGGGATATTTTAGTCCAGATGGGGATTTTGATTTTAATGTGGTGATCCGCACGCTGCTTTATAATGCAACAAACAGGTATTTATCCTTCCAGGTGGGCAGCGCCATTACCTATCATGCAGAGCCGGAAAAAGAATATGAAGAGTGTTTGCTTAAAGCACAGGCAATTCTGGAAGTTTTGGAGCAAAGCGGATTTTCGTCCCGCCCCTAACGATTATATCCGAACCATCAGCAAAGAAAGCCGAGTAAGGCTGCTTGCTTAAAAATGGCTCAAATTCCGTTCCATACAAACGACTAATATCAGCATCAAACACCGGATTGGTTACAGTTCCCGCGTTCCAGCTGACGTGTTCAACCTGATACTCCATCGTCAGCTCTTTGCCTATTTTGTTATATCCCCAATAATGTTCCAGTATAAATTCTTCCTGACTACCGGCAACAATTGGTGAAAGTTTATTATTTACTGTTCCGCCCAGGTGGTTCCATCGGCCATTCAGCTTCCACTCATAGAGGTATTGGGTTCTATCTTCAGAAACAGGGTTGATACTATGCTTCATCGGCATAGCGCTGTAATGTTCTTTATACAGATTATTGGCGATTGATGCTATGATCACTTTAGGAACGATCTCGCTTATAAACACCGCACCCCGCTTAAATTCAGCACCATCATAGTACTTTACATAAAAGCGAAGGTTTACTTCCTCGAAATTGACATGCATGGGCCATTTAATGCCTTTTACTCTGGTATCTCTGAAAAGAAAACCAACCATGCTCACCAGGGTTTTTCCTTCCCACAGATCGAGTTCGGTAAAAGGTGGCATATGCGGTTTCAGGATATCCGGATCAACTTCATAATTCAACATGATCAGGTTATTCCACTTTGCGCGTAAGAATGCGGGCTTAGGTACCGGCATAGTTGATCAAGCCTCCTTTCTCTTGAAGAGATTGACTTTGGATTCCTTCCCTTTCAGCAATCGTTCAATATTTTTCTGATGGGTAACCAGTATCAGCGCACAAATACACATGCCATAAATGATGACCGAACGGATATATAAGGGATAAATAAAAGTAACGCCAATAAGATAAGTAAAGCCTGCAATGATGGAACTGAGCGACACGTACCGGGTAACGAGCAGTACAATAATAAATACGATCACGCAAAGTAGGGCCGCCTGCAAATGCACCGCCAGCACCATTCCGAACAGGGTTGCTATACCCTTCCCTCCACGAAAACCAGCCCAAACCGGGAACAAATGGCCCATTACAGCGGCAATGCCCAGGGCAAGTTCGAGGTTGATATAAGATACGGAATGTGGCCCGCCTGTAGTTGATATGCCCACAAATACCACCAGTTTGGTAGCCGTGAAGCCTTTGAGTATATCGATAAGCATCACAGGGATGCCGGCTTTTTTGCCTAACACACGGAAGGTATTGGTAGCTCCGGCGTTACCGCTGCCATATTCACGAACATCGATATCGTAAAACGCCCGGCCAATCCACACCGCTGTAGGGATCGATCCCAACAGGTAAGCCAATACGAGCGCCCAAATCGTGTATTCGTTAATCATTGTTGCACAATATTAATAAAATGATACGTACTAACTACCATACACGTTAATATCTGTCGAATTCCCAATCAACAATCAATAACTTTATACTGCTTTTAAACTCAAATCCAGGCTTCTAACCGAATGCGTTAAAGCCCCCATCGAAATATAATCGACCCCGCATTCAGCGTATTGACGGATATTATCTATCGTGATTCCACCTGATGCTTCGGTTTCATATTTGCCGTTAATCATGCTTACTGCCTTCCGCAGGTTATCAAAATTGAAATTGTCCAGCAAAATGCGATCAATTCCTCCCAGATCTAATACCTGTTGCAGTTCGTCCAGGTTGCGTACTTCTATTTCAATAGCTAATTTTTTGCCGGTTTTCTGAAGGTAATCCTTTGTGTTCTGAATAGCTTGTTTAATTCCGCCCGAATAATCTACGTGGTTATCTTTGATCAGGATCATGTCAAACAACCCGAAACGGTGGTTAACCCCTCCCCCTATTTTCACGGCCCATTTTTCGAAATAACGCATTCCGGGAGTGGTTTTGCGGGTATCCAAAACTTTAGTATTCGTTCCTTTTAATGCCTCAACTATCTCGTGAGTTTTTGTAGCCACACCCGACATGCGCTGCATGCAATTCAGCACTAACCGTTCGGCTGTCAATATGCTTCGTGTATCGCCTTCTACTTCAAAAGCAATATCTTTTGGTTTGATTTCGGCACCGTCGTGTAACAATATGTTTACTTTCAGGTCAGGGTCGACCTGCTTAAATACTTCGATAGCTAAATCGACACCAGCTAGTATGCCTGTATCTTTTACCAGTAATTTTGCTTTTCCTTGGGTTCCGGCTGGAATAGTTGCCAGTGAAGTATGATCGCCATCGCCAACATCTTCAGCTAAAGCATTGGCTATGAAGGAGTGTATATATTCTTTATCCAAACTTTTGAGTTTTATTGCCCAAAAGTATAAACAATTGCGGATTATTTTGTTTTTTCAGCCTCTATCCGCAATTCATTCACCTCAAATTTTCCATTCACACTTTTCAGCGATACACAGGTGCGGTAAGTACCGTTTGAGGTAGCGAGAATGATCACTGCATATTGATAGTGTGCGTTTGAGGTAATACGATGCAAAACTTTTGCTGAATGCGGCTGGCAACGTTTGAAAAAATCTGCCAATGCCTGCTCGGCCTGGGTATTGGAATAGACGTTATCCTCGCCAAGAATAGTCATTTCGATGCTTGATGAAAAAGTAGCGGCAAGTTCGCGGGTGTTCCCATCCTTTAGTAATTCGGCAGTCCTGTCTATGACGTCCGCGGGAGTTGCGAACGTAAACAGCAAAGGAATGAGGAGAACAAATGGGTATAGCAGCTTCATATCAGTTAAAATGAATTATCCGAAATAAGCCCAATCCAAAAATTAATCCTATTAAACGCATTCTCATATTAAAACGTTGCCATTATATTTGCATTGTGGAAAAAAACAAAAAAGTAGTACTAATTATCCTCGACGGCTGGGGTTACGGCCGGAATGATAAGTCGAACGCGATACATGCAGCCAATACACCTTTCTTTGATTCGATGCTGCAGAAATACCCGAATTCAAAACTGGAAGCTTCAGGCACTGCGGTAGGTTTACCCGGCGGACAAATGGGCAACTCGGAAGTTGGCCACATGAACCTGGGCGCAGGCCGTATTGTTTACCAGGAACTGGGCCGCATTCACAAAGCTGTGGATGACAATGAATTCCCAAGCAACCCGGTAATAAAAGAGGCTTTTGAATACGCAAAACAGAATAATAAAGATGTACACTTCATCGGATTGGTTTCTGATGGCGGCGTGCACTCTCACATAAAACATTTGGAAGGTCTTTGCGACTCTGCGGGGAAATTCGATCTGAATAAGGTTTATATCCATGCCTTTTTGGATGGCCGTGATACTGACCCGAATTCAGGCGTAAAATTTATTGGTGAACTAGAAGATCATATTAAAAATACGCCGATAAAACTAGCTTCGGCCATAGGCAGATATTTTGCCATGGACCGCGATAACCGCTGGGAACGTGTTAAAAAGGCTTATGATCTGCTGGTTAATGGTACAGGGAAACAGACTCAAAATATTTTGGGTGCTATAAAAGAGTCATACGAAGCAGGAGTTACCGACGAGTTTGTTGAACCGATTGTTCGTGTGGACGAAAATGGTGAGCCTTTGGCTGTGATCAAGAATGATGATGTGGTGATCTGTATCAACTTCCGGACTGACCGTGGCCGGGAAATTACCCAGGCATTGACCCAAAAGTCATTCCCTGAGCAAAATATGCATCCGCTTAACCTGCATTATATTACGATGACTACCTACGACGAGACGTTTAAAAATGTTCGCGTAGTGTTTACCAAGGATGATCTGACCAAAACGTTAGGCGAGATATTGCAGGATGCAGGTAAAAATCAAATACGTATTGCCGAAACTGAAAAATACCCGCACGTAACCTTCTTCTTTTCAGGCGGACGGGAGAAAGAGTTTGAGAACGAGAAACGTTTATTGATTCCATCGCCTAAAGTAGCTACTTACGATCTTCAGCCTGAAATGAGCGCTGAAGGCATCAGAGACGCCATTATTCCAGAACTGGAAAGTGGCTGGCCCGATGTGGTGATCCTGAATTTTGCGAATACTGATATGGTGGGCCATACCGGCGTATTTGAAGCTGTGGTAAAAGCTGCTGAAACGGCGGACCGATGTACACAGGCTGTTGTAGAAACCGGTATAGAGAACGGCTACTCGTTCATTATCATCGCCGACCACGGAAATGCTGATTATATGATCAATGATGACGGTTCACCAAACACGGCACATACTACCAACCTGGTACCGTGTATCGTGATCGATAACGATGTAAAAACTGTAAAAGACGGTAAACTGGGCGACATTGCTCCTACTATATTGAAAATGATCGGTGTGGAGATCCCTAAAGAAATGACCGGAGATGTACTGGTATAAAAGATACCTTCTTTTAATATCCTCATTTATATTATTGCTGGGCATTGCTTCCTGTAAACGGGACAGCAATGCCGCAGTTGATACCAAAGCTTTTTTTGACATCAAAGGCTATTTTGAAGCCGATTCAGCACGATTGACGAAAGAAAATCCGCTGGTCACCAAAACAGTAACACACAATCAGATTCCCGAGACGCAAAAAGTACATATCTCCGATTGGGGGACCGAACTGAGCTTGTTTACCCAATCAGACATTAACAGGCCCGCATGGCGGAACAGCTATAATGTAAGTAATACAGAAAACATCACCGTTTATATTGCAAAAGACCCTTCGCTGAAAACACAAAAAGTGGTTGTAAAAACGGAGAATAATAAGCTGAAATGGATCATGATCATTAATCATACAAAGAATATATTGTTTGAGAATACGGAGAAACTGAGCTATTTTCCTGATTCGCTCTACCTGATCCAAAAAAGACAAAGTGTGCGGGTACTGGGCACGGATACTTACCGCATAAGTGGGTTGCTAAAATAACCTAAGTTTGGGAATAGATTATGCCCCAGAGGTAATCATATCAGCTCATATTGACTCCGCTGACTTCATTCTGTTCATGTGAAAGTAGGAATTGAACCTAATTCTGCTTGCTTATTAATTTAAAAATTGGTAATTTGAACATCGATTCCTGATGCATGATTTAATTTATGATCCTTACCTAAACTATGGAAAATCAATCAAGGAAAATCTTAATTGCTGTCATATTTGTCATTTTATTGATAAATAGCTCAATTGCTCAACAGCAAAAAATCCCTTACAACGTTATCATTGATAGGGACGGGTTCTCCTCTTTCGATGGAAAAAGCTATACATCAATCACTATATTCCTCAACAACAATACCAGTGAGACACTTTACTATAAAGGATCGGATTGTTATAACTTACTTTTTAAGTTAAAACACAATCCATACTTTCATCTGGCGACTGACATTTGCAAGGACGCTAAAAATTCAGAAATTACCGTTCCTCCACATCGGTCTCAAAAGATGGAGCTATATCTTACGATGGATAAAATTCCTGATCGAAATGTTTCACTTGTCGTAAGTATGGATTTATATAAATGGACAAATAACCAAGTCAATACAAAGACCTTGTTGGCAAGTAGCCTTTCAGACTCCACAATATTACACTACAACGCGCAGCACCAAATTTATTATCCCTACAATGATTTCGAAATGCTGGATAAAAAGAGAGAAGGTATATTACTGAATAAAGATATTTATCTACTAACAGACGAAGACCGGAAACGGTACATATTGAAAGTAGATGAAAATCAAGTTTCAAGGCCTCGCGACACAGTAATCCGACTGATGGGCAACAAAACAAAAAGAGCTAAGGTTATTACTGTTCCTATAGTAGTCCTTAATAAAACTAATGAAGGACTTAAGTTTTATTCTATGTCATGTTCATGGGGTGACTTTTTCGACACGGATAGCAAAGCTATCACCATACCAGGTTGGAATTGCGATAAAAACGTACCTTATATAATAACGATCCCTCCACACAAAGAATTTAAAAGGAATGTAAACATAACGTACGATTCATCAATAAAAGGCGGCAGAAAATATCGAATAAGTATGAGTTTATTAAAGTCCGATAGTACAGAAAGAGAATGGTTTTTTTCTCCTGAAGATTATGTGCGTTATAACAAAATTTGGACCGATGAAATTACCATCAAAGATTAACGAGTTGCCATTACAAAGAACGGCAATGCCAATTTTTCGGAAAGTTAAATAATTAATGATGTGCTGTTTTGGCAACAACGTTAATGCTGCTCAATTTAGCTTTTGCGGCATCCATTAAGTTAGAAATATCCTGGCGGGATGGGTTGTCGGTTAAAACTTTCTCAAAGTCTTGTATAGAAGCTTTTAGTGAATTTATAGCCAAATTCTTGTCGTAGAATCTTGAACCGGGCTGCAGTTTAAAATCGCTGTAGTCTCGGTAAGCGATGGCCCTGTTCTGGTAGTATTTGGTATTGTCCTGCGTATTGTTCGGATCGACAGCGATTGCTTTGGTATAATCTAAAATAGCGCCCAACAGGTTTTTCTCCTTATCCTGATCGCTCAGGTGACTATCCTTTGCGAAATAGCTTTTTGCCCTTGCACGGTAGTAGTAAGCGGAGCCATCGGCCGGTTTTATGGCGATCACCTTATTGAAGGCTTGAATAGATTTCTTGTAGTTTTCGCTGTGATAATAAGAGTAACCCAGCATCCAGAGCGCGCTGGCATTGGTTGAATCGATGATGCATGATTTTTCGAGGTGGGTTACTGCCGATTTGAAATCACCATCAAAAAAAGCCTGCTGCCCCATCTTAAAATACGCGTTCTGTGCGGTCGCCGTATTAAGCATGGACACCACTAAAAAAGACAGTATAGCGGTCGCCTTCATCAAAAATCCCTTTGTAAAATAAAAATGGTGAGCTTTACCTTACGCACTATTAACTTATTTTATATAAAAATATTATGTAAATGTATCATTTTATTAAAATATACGTTCAAAGAGGCTCTAACGACCCTAAAACTATGCTGACTTTTTTTCACCTGCCCGACACTTTTTTGACGTATTGGTATATATCCCCTAACATTGATATAAACCGCAAAAAATCATAAGTTTACATAATATTAACTACAACAATTCGTAATAATTTCATCTTGGCATAAGTCTTGACTGATAAGACTACTGCGGCAATGAACATATTCTTTGCCCATTAAGATTATTGGTATAGCTTTGTAAGCTGACAATATGACGTTTTTCAACCAACGAGATAGAAAGGGAATTTGATGAGTTTTGATCCATTCGATTTTAAAAATGCTTTGCCTATAATAAATGAGGAGTCGGAGTTCTTTCCGTTAATGTCATCGGAAGATGAAGAGGAAATGAACAATGAACATGTGCCGGATATCCTGTCGATTTTGCCGTTACGCAATACGGTACTTTTTCCGGGAGTAGTGATACCGATTACCGTAGGCAGGGATAAATCGATCAAACTAATACGCGACGCAAACAAAGGCAAAAAAATAATAGGTGTTGTAGCACAGCAGGATACTGCAATAGAAGATCCTACATTTACCCAGCTTAACAAAGTAGGCACCATAGCCCTCATTATAAAAATGCTGCAAATGCCTGACGGTAACACCACCGTGATACTGCAGGGCAAAAAACGCTTTATACTGAAGGAAGAAGTTCAGAGCGAGCCTTATTTAAAGGCCACTATTGAACCTTTCAAGGAAGTAAAGCCAAAAGAAGACAAAGAATTTAAAGCCATGGTATCGTCCATAAAAGACATGTCCATGAGCATTATACAGCTTTCGCCTAATATTCCGAGCGAGGCGGGGATTGCAATTAAGAATATTGAGAGCACTTCGTTCCTGATCAATTTCATATCGTCCAATATGAATGCGGATATGGCGGCCAAACAGCGTTTGCTGGAGGTTGCTAACCTGCGCGAGCGGACCAAACTGGTACTAGAGCATTTGACGCTCGATCTGCAAATGCTGGAGCTGAAGAATCAGATCCAGAGCAAAGTACGCATCGACCTGGATAAACAGCAGCGTGATTACTTCCTTAATCAGCAACTGAAAACCATACAGGAAGAGCTTGGCGGTAATTCACCTGACCTGGAAATTGAAGACCTGCGCAAGCGGGCCTCACAAAAGAAATGGGGGAAAGAGGTAAACGATCATTTCCATAAAGAACTCGAAAAGCTGGCACGAACCAACCCCGCGGCTGCTGATTACTCGGTTCAGATCAATTATTTAGAGTTATTGCTCGACCTGCCATGGAACGATTTTACCAAGGATAATTTTGATCTGAAACGCGCTCAAAAGATATTAGATAAAGATCACTTCGGCCTGGATAAAGTTAAACAACGTATTATTGAGTACCTGGCTGTGCTGAAGTTAAAGCACGACATGAAGGCACCAATCCTTTGTTTGGTTGGCCCTCCGGGAGTTGGAAAAACTTCTCTAGGGAAGTCAATTGCTAAAGCATTGGGACGCAAATATGTTCGTATGGCTTTGGGCGGCATCAGGGATGAAGCCGAGATCAGGGGACATCGTAAAACTTATATCGGTGCTATGCCGGGCCGTATCATCCAGGCTATAAAAAAGGCCGGTGCTGCTAATCCTGTGTTTATTTTAGACGAGATAGATAAAGTGGGCAATGATTTCAGGGGCGACCCGTCATCAGCTTTGCTTGAAGTGCTTGACCCTGAGCAAAACAGTACATTTTACGATCATTATGTTGAGGTTGATTTTGATCTTTCAAATGTGATGTTCATTGCAACTGCCAACTCGCTGAGCACCATACAGCCTGCATTGCTGGATCGTATGGAGATTATCGATGTAAATGGTTATACTATTGAGGAAAAGATCGAGATAGCCAAACAACACCTGGTGCCAAAGCAACGCGAGGCACATGGCTTGAAAGCCAAGGATGTCGTTATCAAAAATGATGTTCTTGAAAAGGTTATAGAAGATTATACCCGTGAGTCGGGTGTCCGTTCGCTTGAAAAGAAAATTGGTTCTGTGGTACGTGGCATTGCTAAGACCATTGCTATGGAAGAGCAACACGTTCCGCAGGTATCTAAAAAAGATATTGAGAAAATATTAGGTGCACCAATTTTTGACAAAGACCTTTACGAAGGCAATGAAGTAGCCGGCGTGGTAACAGGTTTGGCCTGGACATCGGTTGGTGGGGATATTTTGTTCATCGAAGTAAGTTTAAGTCCGGGTAAAGGCCGTTTGACCTTGACCGGTAATCTGGGTGATGTGATGAAGGAATCGACTACCATTGCATTAGCTTATCTAAGAGCGCATGCGAAGGATTTCGATATCAACCCAAAGATATTCGATCAGTGGGATGTGCATGTGCACGTACCGGCAGGTGCTACGCCGAAAGATGGGCCTTCAGCAGGTATTACCATGTTGACTGCTTTAACATCGGCATTTACTCAGCGAAAAGTAAAACCACACCTGGCAATGACCGGTGAGATTACCCTTCGCGGACGTGTTTTACCGGTGGGCGGCATCAAAGAAAAAATACTGGCAGCCAAACGCGCCAATATTAAGGAGATCATCCTGAGCAAATCGAACCAAAAAGATATACACGAGATAAAAGAAGATTATATTAAAGACCTTAAATTTCATTACGTTACCGACATGAAAGAGGTAATTAATATGGCACTTTTGAGTGAAAAAGTAAGTAACGCTTTAGATCTGACCGTAAAAGAGGATTTGAACCCCGTTATGAACTAACTTAACAAGCAAACAATCTCATTATTAACAGATTACGTAAGGCTCTCCCACCCGGAGGGCCTTACTTTTTTATATTTAGCTACCCGCCTGAAACATTTTGATTTACAGTAACGTAAAACCCGCTAACTAAACAAATAGCAAAATTGGTTATAATGAATATTCTTTCTACATCAAAGGGCCGGGTTATCATTCTACTTCTTCTGGTGAGCCTGTTCGGTTTACGACTGACAGCGTCTGCATCAACAAGGATGAGAATGGTGTGTGATACAGATACGACAGCGAAGAAAAAGGCAAATAAACAGGTCCTTAGTAATGATACTACCCTGGTAATAAAGGGAGGATCGACCATATTGAGGAATGCTGACACTATTTTAATTATTAATGGTGTTCCTACCAAGATTTCGAAAGCTTCACCCAATGTGAAACCTGACCCGGGCATTAACATGGATGGCGGTGCAAAAGCAGACTCTGTTGCAAAAGGCTTCCAGGTAGCACCTGCTTCTAAGATCAGGACAATCTACACACCAACAGAAGGTACCATACAGGTAAAAAATAATCCGGGTGATCAGCCTACCAATACCACCATTGTCGCACCACCTACAGATGGTGTGATACAGGTGAGAGGCGGCGGAAACCAGGGGCAGGTTAGTACCGTACCTGCACCGGGAGGTAAAGTTCCGGCGGTGATTCCTGTTCCGGGTGCTGGTGCAGCTGGTAATGCAAGTCCTGGTAATGCGAGTCCCGGACAAGATAATACGCCGGGCAATGGCAATGCCGGTAAAGCTAATCCAGCTTCAGATGACGTAACCAATGGCGAAATACAGGTTGGAGATCAGAATGCGGCGGGCAATGCAAAGAATGGTAACGGCAAGGTTGTTGAAAAGCACGATACTACAACCGTTTTGACACACGACACAACGACCATATTAAAGAAAGATACGACTACGATTATCAAAAAAGATACGACTACTATTTTCCAGAGAGATACGGTAACTATTATCAAGAAAGATACGGTGACGATCACTAAGCGCGATACGATTGGTGGCGGTCAGACTGCAGAGCAGGATACTACCGATTACAGCCAGATAAAGGCTAAAAACTACTACCTGCAAATTGGCGGCGCCGGTTTAGCTATCTCGGCCAACTATGACGCACGCTTTAATGCAGAACGAAACGGATGGGGTTATACGGTGGGTATAGGCGGGTTCTCGTCAGAAGGGAACAGTGTGATAACTATTCCATTCCAGATAAACTATCTGATAGGAGAACATAGTTCGATGCTACAGGTCGGCGGAGGGGCCACGTTCCTGCACTCGACGGGTAACAATACGGGTAAGACGTGGTCGTTCGATAAGATAACAGGTTTTGTTGCCACAGGTTCTTTTGGATACCGTTACCAGCCTGAGCAAAAGGGAATTAGCTTCAAGGTAGAATTCGTACCAATAATGTACGATGAAGGCATCATCCCGGCAGGCGGCATAAGCATAGGATATACCTTTAAATAAATAGTTGATTAAGTTTTTAAAAGCTTCCCGTATTCCGGGAAGCTTTTTTTATTTTAGCCTTTATTTGTTGAATGAGATCAATGACCTATAAAGCAATTTGTTTCTTTTTGTGCCTCATCCTATGCACAAAAGTGTTTGCCCAAACCCACAGCAATGAGATCGGTATCCAAACAGATGACGATTCTTACCTGGCACAAGGTGCAGACAAATATTACACTGCCGGAAACTTTGCTTATTTCCGCCATGCTTTAAATGTGAAAGACACTGCTAAACTGAAAAATAAGGTCTTAGGATTTGAGTTTGGGCAAAAGCTGTATAACCCGCATAGTGGCAGCATCAACTTTACCGGTGTCGACGACCCGCAATATATCGATCGCCCTTTTGCGGCTTATCTTTTTGTTGGGTCGAACTTAAACTTGCTGTACAAAGATGAAAGTAATTTAAAGTTGGGAGCGCAAATAGGTATAGTTGGCCCTGCTGCTTTAGGTCGACCGATACAAGAATTTGTTCACCGGGCTTTCGGCCTTTATAAGCCGACCGGATGGGAATACCAGATCGATAACGATTTTGAACTGAACCTGTCTGCAGAATATAATCGCCTGCTGGCAAGGGCTGATTGGGCAGACGTTTCGCTGACCAGCTACGCTAATTTGGGTAACGGATTTACCGGGGCAGGTATCGGTCCGATGTTCCGTTTGGGTGATTTCAATCAGCTTTTCAACTCATTAAGCACACAGAGTACTGCGATAAAATCACAGTCGTTTAAACCGCTAAACCAACGAGAACTGTTCTTTTATTATAAACCGCAAATAAATGTGGTTGGTTATGATGCTACTATCCAGGGAAGCTTGTTTAATTCGCGTAAAGCAAATAGCATAGAAGTGACCCTTGATCCGGAACGCTTTATTTTCAGTAACGAGATAGGCCTTGGTTATTCTGGTAAGCGGTTTGTGATCGATGCGGCGGTTTTACTTCACACCAAAGATGTAAAAGAAATGCGGCAAGCTGATCAATGGGGTTCAGTTACTATACTATACCGGTTTGATTAATCGTCAAAGCCACCTTTTCGGTTTGCTTTCTTAGCCGATTGCAGTTTCTTTTTTGCTAGCCTGGCTTCGATCATTGCCTTACTCGGCTTGGTAGCCTTTCGTGCTTTAGGTTTATGAAGTGCATGCGCTAATATCAACTGAAGTTTTTCAAGCGCTCTTTCTTTATTCAGGTATTGGCTCCGCTCCTCTTCGCTCATTACCTGCAGATGGCCGTCTCTGTTTAATCTGCCTTGCAGTTTGGCAAGAAGCAATGCTTTTTGCTCATCGTCAAATAAATTCGACTGAGTTATATCAAACAATAATTCTACTTTACTGGATACTTTATTTACGTTTTGCCCGCCCTTGCCCCCGCTTCGTGATGTTTTATAGGTGACCTCTTTTTGGAGGTCGTTTTTAGTGAAGTTCATTTTTGGTTTGGTTGTAGTTGTTATAAGGGTTATAAAAGTTATAAAGGTTGTAGTGGTAATGCACGATTAGCCTTATCATTTATTTAATCTGTTGCCAAAGTAAGTATTTAAGTCAATTCTTGCAGCTACCCATTTGAACATTTACAACTACTACAACCTTTATAACCTCTATAACTACTACAACCTTTATAACCTTTATAACCTCTACAACCAATATCAACCACTCACAAAAATTTCTTAAATTAGTCCTCCGATGAGTAATAACACTGTGATAGCTATTGACGGCTATTCTTCCTGTGGTAAAAGCACCTTAGCCAAAGCATTAGCCAAAAAGCTTCATTTTATTTATATCGATAGCGGTGCCATGTACCGCGCAGTAACGCTCTATTTTCTGCGTCACAATGTTGATCTGACTAATCATGATCAGATCATAGATGCACTGAAAGACATTCATCTCAACTTTCACGCTCGCGATTATCAAACCCATATCACACTAAACGATGAAGAGGTTTCTGAGGAGATTCGACAAATGCCTGTTTCTGACAATGTAAGCTCAGTAGCCGCATTACGCGAGGTAAGGCACGAAATGGTAAAGCAACAACAGCGTATGGGTCGCTCCAAAAACATTGTGATGGATGGCAGGGATATCGGCACTACGGTATTCCCCGACGCTACGCTAAAAATCTTCATGACCGCCGACCCGAAAGTCAGGGCAGAAAGAAGATTTAAAGAGCTACAGGAAAAGAATCCAAACATTACACTCGAAGAAGTATTTGAAAACATCGCGCACCGGGATTATCAGGATACTACCAGAGCTGAAAGTCCGCTGGTGAGGGCTCCTGATGCTATTATACTGGATAATACCAATATGACGCCGGATGAGCAGTTACAGTTTGCGTTGGATAAGATTAAATGATTACACCGATTACTAATTATGATTACACCGATTATTGCACTTCAAAATCGGTGTAATCTCTAACTAATCGGTGTAATCCTCAACAACAAATTTCTCCGCCTTCACCCCAAAACGATTCAGGAAATCAACGCCTTCGTCGCTGGGCAGGCCTTTGTATTGGGCGTAGGATTTCATGAAGAAAACATGTTTTATTCCGGCTGAGAATATTAATCTTGCACAAGGCAGGCATGGAGAGAGCGTAGTATATAAGGTCGAGCCTTCCAGGTTGGCGCCGTTTTTTACAGCGTATAGTATGGCATTTTCTTCGGCATGCAGGGCAAGTGAGCAGCTTCCGCGGGCATCACGAGGACAACCGGTTTCCGGCCATTCCTCGTCGCAATTGTGAGTTCCTGCTGGCGGGCCATTATAGCCTATAGAAATAATCCTTGTGTCTTTAGCTAAAACAGCACCGACCTGTGCCTTAACGCAGTGTGAGCGCTGGGCCAGGTCGGTCGCCAAATTCATGAAGATATGATCGAAAGTTAATTTCATAGTGATTAGAGATCAGTGATTAGAGATTAGTTAATTCGGGATATACTAACTAATCACTAATTAACCAATCTCTAATCTCTAACTTATTAGTGCCCTGCTCCTGTTTCTATGGCATCAAAATCGATGCCTTGTTTGATCAAAACGGCTTTGGTTCTTACAGCATAGAATGCCAGGTATGCAAAACACCCGATACCTACAATGTATGACAATTGGATACCCAATAAACTTGGAGACGCCAAATAACCTTGCAGTAAGCTGATGATACCACCGCCCATGATCATCATGATCAGGTAACCAGATCCCTCGTTGGTATGTGTTCCCAAACCTGCTATTGCCAAAGCGTAAATGCTTGGCCAAAGAGTTGAACAGAATAATCCTACGCTTATAAAAGCGTATACGCTGATCATGCCTCCTGTTAATATGCCAATAGCTAATGATACAATAGCAAGTGTAGATGATATCAATAACTGACGTGCAGGGTTGCCTTTACTCATCATATCACCAATGATCATTACAACAATTATAGCAGGGTAAATATAAAATGGCCTGACATCATGCTGAGCTAACAAATTGATGAGCAGGAAAACGATAAATGCGATATAAGGCATCACGATGTTCAATACCTTTTTCATACCTCCCGATAAATTGAATGCACCTACTGATGCAGTCCAGCGACCGATCATTAAGCTTGCCCAATAAAGTGATACGAAAGGAGCGATATCGCCGGTGGCGGTGTGTAGTTTTTCTTTCATAAACTCAGGCAGGTTGCTGGCGGTAGAAACTTCCACACCCACATAAACGAATATGGCGATCATACCTAAAGCCAACTGCGGATATTTAAGTGCGCTCTTACGAGGCGCAGCAACTGGTACTGCAACTGTTGCTTCAGGAGTAGTCGTTGCATCTTCTTCTGTAATGTGATCTATTTTGTTAGGTACTGATGAGAATTTAAAGATCAGTGCTACAACTATAAACAGTGCACCTAATACCAAGTATGGATATTTAACAGATTCGATACTTGCCACTTGTGTTTTAGCTGCTACTGAACCAAAGATTGCCAAACTAACCAATACCGGACCGATAGTAGTACCGAAGTTATTAACCCCGCCTGCCAAATTCAGCCTTTGCGAACCCGTTTTAGGATTACCCATGATAATAGCCAATGGGTTTGCGGCAGTTTGCTGAAGCGAATAACCCAAACCAATTATAAACAAACCTGTAATAAGCAATGCGAACGATGCGCTTTGTGCAGCCGGATAAAACATTAAAGCGCCGATGGTTGAAATGATCAATCCTAATACGATACCGTTTTTATATCCGAGTTTATTCAAGATGTCGCCACCGATCAACTTAGACACAAATGAATAAATGATTGCACCTACTGTATAAGCTACGTAGAAGGCAAACGAAATCATCTGCGACTGCCATTGCTGCAAATGAAGTTTCTCCTTAAATACCGGGATCAGGATGTCGTTACTTGCTGCAACAAACCCCCAAAAGAAAAAGACAATTGTGAGTGTAAAAAAGGCTGACGAGTTACCTTTAGGTTTGTTTTGTTCCATTACTATCTTAGGTTGAATTTAGATTTTATTATAAAAGCACTAACATAAAGATTATTTTTTAGAAATCGACACATAGTTTTTTTAATAATAAAATCCGAATTTTAGGTTTGGTTGTTTACTGCTAAAAGTTGCATATTCGTTCCCGGCTAATGGCAACCAACATTTCCAAAGCCTAAAATAATTAATGATAGAAGCTATAATCAGGGGGATTGGGATTGGATTAGTGCTTACGTTTTTGACAGGTCCTGTCTTTTTTGCATTAATAAAAACGAGCATCGAAAAAGGCTTCCATGCCGGTGTCGCCCTGGCATTGGGTGTAGTAACCAGCGATGTGGTATTTGTTGGCGCTATTCTGTTTGGATCACAGTATTTTGATATTTCCAATAATGACAAGCAGAACGCAGGCATGATAGGCTGCGCTATTCTCTTTGTCCTGGGCATTTATTATATCTTTAAGAAATCAGAAGTAAATTATAACAACACCGTTCCGTCAAAGTTAAAACAAACAGGTTATTTTCTTAAAGGTTTCCTGATGTGCATCCTCAACCCTACTCTATTGTTTCACTGGACCGTTGTAGTAGGTACAGCCAGTACATTATACGTCAATTCTGTCCCCAACAGGTCATTAAAAATTGCGGTGATGTTTTTAACGATACTGATCGTTCAATTTGGCCTGGATACTACCAAAGCGTTTTACGCCAATAAGTTAAGGGACAGAATATCCGTAAAATTTGTTCACCGGCTTAATGAAGTTGCCGGGATCGCTTTGATTATCGCTTCGCTGATCTTATTCGATAAGCTTTATACGCATTGGGTGTTTGCGCCGTTCGCCTCTTAGGGGTGAATAGTGAGTAGTGAATGGTGAGTCGCCACCCGATCATTTCCAAAAAAATCCATGTCGATGATGAGCCGGGAAGGGTTAGTGCGAAAGGGGTGAAGAGAAATCTTCTGCGATATGTATGGCGAACAATGCATGGCGTATAAGTTTTCTCACCCGCAGCCACTACACATCCCATCAGCGGGTTCGAAATGACATAATTTTTTATTTGGTAGCTTTTAGGCCTCTATTGACTATTAACCATTCACCACTCACTACTCACTACTCACCAAATCACATATATCCTCTCTGGTTCTTTCCTTCCATCCAGTTTACGAAGGCGCGGTTCACTACTTTGTTACCGCCCGGGGTTGGGAAATTACCTGAGAAATACCAGTCGCCGGTATGTTCAGGGCATGCTTTATGCAGATTTTCTAAGGTCTGATAGATCACTTTTACTTCGGCGCTGATCTCTTTTGGTGTGATGATCTTCGCGATACGGTCGGATATTTCCTGGTCTGTAAATGGCTCATAAATAGCCTTTACATAGTTTTCCACTTGTTCCTTTGGTAACGAGGCGCTATCCTTGCATTTTTGGTAAACATCAAGGATAATATCGTCCTTACCTTGTTCTTTCAGTAAACTGATCGCCGCTTCAAAAGCAACAAATTCGCCCATGCGCGACATATCGATACCATAGCAATCGGGGTAACGAATTTGCGGTGCAGATGAAACCACCACGATCTTCTTAGGACCAAGACGGTCTAATATTTTCAGAATACTTTGTTTCAAAGTCGTACCGCGGACGATAGAGTCGTCAAGCACAACCAGCGTATCATCATTTTCTTTAATGAGTCCGTAAGTAGTATCATATACATGTGCCACCATTTCGCTGCGGTCGGCATCCTGGGTAATAAAGGTGCGAAGCTTCACATCTTTAATGGCGATCTTCTCTACGCGTGGCGCAAGGCATAATACTTCATTCAGCTCTTCATCAGTGATCTTATCCTCGCGGTTCAACAGGCGTTCTTTCTGATAGTTTTTGATGTACTTGTGCACACCTTCTACCATACCATAGAAAGCTACTTCGGCAGTATTTGGAATGTAGGAAAATACGGTATTCTGAATATCGTTATTAACCGCATCCAATATTTGCGGACAAAGTAAACGGCCCAATTGTTTACGTTCGCGATAAATGGAAGAGTCGCTGCCGCGAGAGAAGTAGATACGCTCAAAGGAGCAGGATTTTTTCTCCAGCGGTTCGCTGAACATTTCTTCGCTAACCTTTCCGCTTTTCTTAACAACCAGGGCATGACCTGGCTGAATCTCTTTGATATCTTCTATTGAAACATTGAAAGCAGTTTGCAAAGCGGGACGCTCCGAAGCAGCTACAACGATCTCATCATTCTGGAAGTAAAATGCCGGGCGGATACCCGACGGGTCGCGCATTACAAAGGCATCACCATGACCGAATATACCGGCAATGGTATAACCACCGTCCCAGTTCCTGGCCGATCTGCGCAATATTTTTGTAACATCAAGATCGTTAGCTATCAACTTACTGATCTCAACATTATCATTTAATCCTTCTCTTTTATATTGATCGAACAAACCCTGATTCTCAGTATCCAGAAAGTGGCCGATTTTCTCTAATACGGTAATCGTATCTGCCTTTTCTTTCGGATGCTGGCCCAGATCGTACAACTGCTGCAGCAACTCATCAACATTGGTCATGTTGAAGTTACCTGCTATGACCAGGTTACGGGTTTGCCAGTTATTCTGACGTAAAAACGGGTGACAGTTTTCGATACTGTTTTTACCATGTGTGCCATAACGCAGGTGGCCCAATAAAACCTCGCCGGTAAAGCTCACATTATCCTTCAGCCATTCTGCATCGGCCAGCTTTTCGGGCTGCTCTTTTTGTATATCGGCAAATTTCTTCTGGATATACTCAAAAATGTCGGCTACAGCATTTGAGGCCATCGACCTGTGCCTGCTGATATAGCGTTTGCCGGGCTCAACATCCAGCTTAATAGTAGCAACACCTGCGCCATCCTGGCCGCGGTTGTGCTGTTTTTCCATTAAGAGGTAAAGCTTGTTTAAACCATACAGCGCAGTGCCGTACTTTTTTTGGTAATAAGAGAGTGGCTTTAGTAAGCGGATAAATGCCACACCGCATTCATGTTTAATCTGATCGCTCATGATTTGTTATGAGGCTGCAAAAGTACAATTTTAATGTTGGAACTTTAAATTAACAATGTCATCAAATTGCATTAATATTTGCACAGGATCGTCAACATTGCAGCCTATACTTCAAAAACGATTTGATGCCCGATAAATTTTAAAGAGGCTGGCATTTACTTATTCCAGCATGATCTATGTTCGTGATTCAGTTCAATAAAGTAACATGAGCTGCTACAGCATACCACCGGCCCTTGCGTTTCTCATACACATCCATGTAGCAGACTTTTGAAGTGCTTGTCTTACCTTCTGCCTTAACGGTAGCCGAAGTTTTTGCGTTGATAATCCCGATGTTCCCGAACAACCGGACGTCGACAGAGTCTACATGGGTAGATAAAAATTTCTTGCCGGGGTTCATCACCCCTTTCAGGATGTCTTTCTTATGATATTTCTTTCCGGATGGATTTATAAGCACCAGGTCATTGCCAAATATGCTGCTCATTTTAGCAGTATCGCGGGTTACGTAGGATGCTATCCAGTCAGCATTTAGTTTTTTGAGTGTTTCGGCGTCCTTGTTTTGAGCAAAACAATTAAAGCAGCATAGTACAGCGGCAAGCATCGGCAATAAACGTTTCATAACGGGCTATTTGGTGTTGTCTAATTTACAATATCTGTCTCCAAATTATTACTCACATGTTCCTTATTTTCAATTATATTTAGCCATCCTACCAACTTATATCAAACCAATTATGAAAAATGAGCAAGACGGCAAAAATGCCATCAACAGGCGGTCGTTTATAAAGCAGGCGTCCGTTATTTCCTCCTTTATGATCGTTCCGCGCTTTGTTTTAGGTGGAAAAGGTTTTATCCCACCCAGTGACCTAATCAGTATAGGCCATATCGGGACAGGCAAGCAGGCGTTTGGCCTCAAACAATCATTCCAGGATACAAAAGAGGTGAAGATCATTGCCGCAGCAGATGTTTATGGCAGTAAGCTAAAGCAATTTGCCAGTGAAGTGAATCAATTTTATGGGACCCAAGATGGCTGCGCCACTTATAGTGACTTTCGCGATTTGCTTGTGCGAAAAGATATTGATGCGGTAGTGATTGCTGTGCCCGATCACTGGCACTCAGTGATCGCTATTTTGGCAGCGAGAGCCGGAAAGGATATTTATTGTGAGAAGCCGCTGTCTCTTACCATTAAGGAAGGGCGTTCGATGGTGAATGAATCGAGAAAACATAAACGCGTATTCCAGACAGGAAGTATGCAACGCTCGTGGCCGGAGTTCAGGCAGGCGGTGGAGCTGGTGCGGAATGGGTATATTGGTGACATCAAGACAATCAAAGTAAATGTTGGCGGACCGCCCGTGCCTTATAACCTTCCTGCAGAACCTATTCCTGTTGATTTGAACTGGGAATTCTGGCTGGGGCCGAATGCACCGCAGGTATATAATCACAACCTGGCGCCAAGCCTGACCGACGATTTCTGGGCCCATTGGCGTGACTATAAAGAATTCGGAGGCGGCTATGTGACCGACTGGGGCGCACACATGTTTGACATTGCCCAATGGGGATTGGATATGGATGGCAGCGGACCAATTAAAGTAACACCACCTGATAAAGATCACCAGTTTTTGACTTATGAATATGCGAACGGAATTACGATGACCCATGAACCAATACAAGGTGATAATGGTGTACACTTTGTCGGCACCAAGGGCGAAGTACACGTAGTACGCGGCAAGCTGGAAACTACTCCGCCTGAATTAAAAGACCAGGTGATCGGTGCTAACGAAAAGCATGTTTATCACAGCGAGAATCATTATAAAGACTTTTTGCAGGCAATGCGCAACCGCACCAAGCCGATTTGTGATGTGGAGATCGGTCACCGTACGGCTACGGTTTGCAACATGGGTAATATTGCTTACGAATTGAAACGCCCGTTAAAATGGGATCCCTTAAAAGAGGAATTTGATGATGCGGAGGCTAATAAATTGACAAGCCGGGAGATGAGGAAGGAATGGCGGGTTTAGCCTCACCCTGCCCTCTCCAAAGGAGAGGGTTCAAAAAATAGCGATGGGTTTGAAACCCATCGCTATTAAAATTAAACTCGTCATGCTGAATTTATTTCAGCACCCCACAGGACATTTACGCATGCTTAGTCTACGCCTAGTCTCTAACTGCATACTTTTCTGTCGCATACCTTTATGATGGGGTGCTGAAATAAATTCAGCATGACATGGTGATGTTTTTATTTGCTAAACCCCACTAGCCTATGTAACGCGCCAGGATCATAAACATGTTCGCCCTGGATAACAGTGGTCACATTGCGTATCTCACGGATATTTTTTAGCGGATCGCCATCTACAATGATAATGTTTGCTTTTTTGCCTTCATCAATTGAGCCGGTGCGCTTATCCATGTTCATTACTTTGGCTGGTGTGATGGTAGCCGTCTGGATCGCATCAGCCGGGGTTAAACCCGCTTGTACATACAGCTCCAATTCGCGGGGAACACTAAATCCCGGGAAACCCTGATCCGTACCGGCGACTATGGTTATCCCGGCATCATGCATCACCTTAACGATCTTCACCATGCTTTCATAAAGCGGTTTGAATTTTTTGGCGCCGGCAGAATCCTGCCCTGTGTTTTTCAGCATAGCCTGTAGTGGCAATGGCAAAGTATAAAACGCCGGCTCTAATACAGTAATATCATCATTTATATTCCGGAAGCTCATTTCAAAAACGCCTACGGTTGGGTCGATCACCACATTATGGTCTTTAATAAACTTAATGGCAGCTACGCTGGTCGAATCGTTAAAATCAATTGAGCGGTCTTTATTCCGTTTCATGATGGAATACACATACTGCACGTGGTTCACCATGTTCATACCTGAATCAACGCCTTGCTGTAAGGTCATTCCAATCGGAATATGCCCGGTAACAGTCAATCCTTGTTTATGTGCTTCATCGCAGATGGCTTTTACAATAGCGGGCTTTACCGAGCTGTATATTTTGATCTGCACAAAGCCGTTGTTTTTGTAACGATCAACCTCTTTTATGGCCTCTTCTTTGGTATCGGCCTGTATTACGCCTAATGCGTATTGGCCTTTGCCATCAATAATACCGGCTTTCAATATCTCGGGACCAACGCCTTTGCCTTTATCTATAGCATCTTTTATCGCATTAATAAAATCAAACTCGTTGCCACAATCACGCACCGTCGTTACTCCGGCTGCGAGGTAAGCCGGCCCCCATTCGGCTTGTTCAAAGTGGGCATGCATATCCCATAAGCCGGGCAGCAGCATTTTACCTTTTGCATCGATCACTTTTGCATTGGAAGGGATATTTATTTCACCCGCTTTTCCAATCTTTTTGATGATGCCGTTCTCAATCAGAACTACTGCATCCGGCATAGTCTTTTCATTCACCACATCCAGCACGGTACCGCCCTTAATAGCAATCACTTTATCAGGAGCTGTTTTTATTGATGCTGATTTGGTAAACAAACGCATGCTATAAGTAGCCGTTTTACCTATCAGGATTGGTAATAACGACTCGTATTTTTCGCGCATCGCCTCAAACTTATCGAACTCGGCGTCGTTAGTGATTACGCCTATTAATTGACCCTGGCGATCGGTCCATACAAATTCATTCCCCCAGATCAATCCACCTATGGCATATCTTTCCAGTATCAAAGGTTTTCCTTCAAAAGTGAGTGTATCTGCGCCATCACGGTGAATTTGTACCGAGCCATTCGGTAGCGTATTGATATTACCCGGTTCCTTATGCTTTTTCCAGTATTGTATTAAAACCTGTTGCACAATCACCGGCGCATACCCTGCAATAGGAAAAGTAAGCGGTTTTACTGTTTTGTCCGAAACATCGTTATCTACCTTAACATGAGCTGTATTTCCTTTTATGGTGATGGTATCATTTATCGTCGCGCCGCGTGCAACATTGCCTTTGATTTTAAGTCCAAGCGGCTCCAGTACGGGGTTTACCCTCAACTCTGTTTTTAAAGGCACCGGTGATCCGCGGTCGACGAACTTAAAATCGGATATATAATCTTTTGAGTCCTTATTATTGATGATATGGTAAGTTTCTTTACCAATATGCTGGGCAAACTTGTGCAGCAAAAATGTTCCGCTATCCGGTGAAATATTTTGGGCAAATGAGCTGAAAATAAACCCTGAGAAGATGGCTGTTAATAAATATTTTTTCATAAGACGAGGTTTAATAAGATACCATAAAGATATTATTATTTCTTATGATAAATCAGGTGACAGGAAGGAGATAAAATAGCTATAAAAAAAAACGCCCCGACAATCGGGGGTCTCTACGGACTGTATTTATAGGTGATTACAATTTCTCGCCGTGCTGGCTGATATCCAGGCCGATGGTTTCTTCTTCTTTAGACACACGCAGCGGTGATATCATATCAGTGATCTTTAATAACAGCAGTGATCCGAAGAACGAAAATACTGATGCTGCTACCAAAGCAATACATTGCACAAAAAACAAATGGGTATGCCCGAAGAATAAACCGTCGCCGGTAGTGTTTCCAGAATTAACATTTTGGTGGGCAAATACGCCGGTGAGCAGCATACCTACCATACCGCCTACACCATGACATGGGAATACGTCAAGTGTATCATCAATTGAAGTGCGGGTGCGCCATTCAACTACCAGGTTACTCACCACTGCCGAAATAATACCTATCGCAAGGGAGTGAGGCACTGAAACATAACCTGCTGCGGGGGTAATAGCAACCAAACCCACAACGGCACCGATACAAGTGCCCATTGCCGATGGCTTACGACCAAGCAGCATATCAAAAAATATCCATGTTAAGCCTGCTGCTGCAGACGCGGTTGTACTGGTAGCCAGCGCATTTACGGCTAAATGATTTGCTCCAAAAGCTGAACCTGCGTTGAAGCCAAACCAGCCAAACCATAAAAGTCCTGTACCGATGATCACGTAGGTAACGCGGGCCGGCGCGTGGTTCGCTTCATTACGGCGCTTCAAATATAAGGCTGATGCCAAAGCAGCCCATCCGGCCGACATGTGAACTACTGTTCCTCCTGCAAAATCGAGTACACCAAGTTTATACAAAATACCGTCCGGATGCCAGGTAGCGTGTGCTAATGGTGAAAATATGAAGATAGAAAATAAGCAAAGAAAAATGATATAGCTATTAAAGCGGATACGTTCAGCAAATGCACCGGTGATGAGCGCCGGGGTGATGATGGCAAACTTTAACTGGTACATAGCAAACAGCAACAAAGGAATAGTTGGCGCCAGTTTCCATGTTGCATTACCCAGCATGCCTCTCATCATAAAATAGGTTGATGGGTTACCGATCACACCTCCCAGCGTATCGCCAAAGGCAAGGCTGAACCCGAATATTCCCCACATTACGGTAATGATCACCATACAAATAACGCTTTGCAGCATGGTAGAGATCACATTCTTTTTATTCACCATACCGCCGTAGAAAAATGCCAGGCCCGGTGTCATAATAAGAACCAAGGCAGTTGACATCAGCATCCAGGCGATATCACCGGTGTTAAAATTTGGATTGCCCGCTTTATTGTGAAGTTCAACTGATGGGAAAATAAAAGTCAGGATCAGGATGCCTACAATTAAGGCAAATGGAAAATAACGCTTCATAATTTAGAAAAATCGGTTCACTTTGCGGAGCGCAAATTACTAATTTTTCTAAAAAATTCTGAAATCGTTTAAATTATTTCAATAAATAGCTAATATTTTTAAAAATTGCAATTATTTAACTAAAAAATCCGGGAAAAGACCCAAACAAACTACCAATAATGAAATAATTGCAATTGATATTAATAAATAATTGCTTGTTGAGGCAAAACCAGTGGTTCTTTCTGTCTTTCTAAGGAATAAATTCAGTGGGATTTTGATATAATAGAACAAAGAAACGACAGTTGTGACGGCTCCGGTGATCATTAATAGCAAAAACCATACATTATGTGATGCCTGGTAGACGGTATATACCGAAGAAAACACCAAAAACTTACCATAAAAGCCTGCAGTAACCGGAATTCCGGTGAGAGAGATCAAAATAATAACAAAAGCGACGCTTGCGAGGGGATATTTAAAGCCTAATCCTTTAAAATCGTCCATATTTTCGGCATTTGCTGTGTTGGAAAAGTAAGTTGCCAGCATCCATGCACCAATATTAGCTAATGAATAGGCAAATAAATAGAAAGTAAGTGCGGTGATGCCCTGTTTGTCGGCATTGAAATTGACAAGTGCCATTAGAGCAAAGCCTGTATGCCCAATGCTCGAGTAAGCCAGCATGCGTTTTAAGTTCTTTTGCAATGTCGCTGCGAAATTGCCGGCGATCATAGTTAGAATACCGACTACCGATAGGAACAATCCAAAATCAAAAATTTTAGAAAACCCGGGAAAGAAAACAAAAGGGGTCAGGAAATTGATCAATAGTCCGAATGCAGCTATTTTGGTTACAGTAGATAAAAATGCCGAGATCGGCGCAGGAGCTCCCTGATAAATATCGGGCACCCAAAAATGCACGGGTACAAATGAGAGTTTGAATCCTATCCCAACAAGGAATAACAATAAAGCCAGCGAAACCGCTAGTGGATTAACCTGCATTAGTCCCGGCAGTAAGTTACCTCTAAAAAAATTAAGCGATCCGCCGAAACCATACAATAGGGATATGCCGTACAGCATAATGGCAGATGACGTGGCACCAAACAGCACATATTTTAGCCCGGCCTCGCTGCTGATGCCATTTTCGGCACGGTAAGCTACCATCAGGTAGGATGCAATGGAAACCATTTCGACTGATAAATAAATAGACAACAAGTTGGTTGCCATTATCATTAAGTGCATTCCGAATACAGTAGCTATGACGATAGAATACAGGTCGGTTAATCCTTTTTTGTGAGATGCGAGTTGGTTGTCCCAATTAAAATAAAGCAATAATATAGCAGACAACACATCGATCATCAGCTTAAATGCAACAGTCTTTTGGTGTAAAAAAAGCATACCATAGAAAAACAATTGGTTTTCATCAACAACAAATTTCAATTGCTCTACGTCTTTCAACGCTACGATGATCAGTCCGCCGCAGGCGATGATTTTGCATATCCATGCAGAATTCTTTCCGAAAATAAGGTCTGTTACCAGTAGTACCACGAACAGGGCCGACAAGTAGATTTCGGGCATGAAAAGAGGGACGCCTTCAAAAACTTGTTTCAGCAGCCCCGGTAAAAATGGTAACAGGTCGTTCATTTTATTTCATTCCTATAAAGTGCACCAAAGCTAATACCGAATCATTTACTTTATCGAACACCAGTGAAGGCATCACACCTAAAACCAATGCCAGCAGTGCTAATGGAAATAGTGAAAATATTTCCCGGGTATTCAGATCATTCAATGCACTTTTCCAAATCTCGCCACCTTTTAGGGTTAACGATCCGAAGAACATTCGCTGAAGCGTCCATAGAAAATAGGCTGCTCCCAATAGTATACCTACTGAACCGCACACAGCCATCCAGTAAGGCAAAGCTCCATTTACTGATGGCGACTTAAATGCGCCGATCAGTGAGAATGCCTCACCTACGAAAGCAGAAAATCCCGGCAGACCCAATGACGCAAAGAAGGCAATCATAACGAAAGTCGTATATCGCGGCATTAAGGAACCTAAGCCCCGGAAATGATAAATATCCCTATCGTGAACACGATTGTATACCACACCAACAAGGAAGAACAGCATGGTTGATAAAAAGCCGTGGCTTACCATCTGCATCACTGCCCCGCTGATTCCCTCTGATGTTAATGAAGCAATACCCAATAACACAAAACCCATGTGGGAGACTGAAGAATAAGCGATCAGTCGTTTTAAGTCACGTTGAGCAAGAGCGTTTAATGCACCGTAAAGTATGGAGATCACGCCTAACAACCCAAGCCAATAGGCTCCGGATACCGCGATCTCAGGAAAAATGCCGACACAAATACGAATGATACCATATCCGCCGATCTTTAACAGGATACCCGCCAGTATAATAGAAACAGGCGTAGGCGCTTCTACGTGTGCATCGGGCAACCAGGTATGCAATGGCACCACCGGTACTTTAATTGCAAAGGCTACGAACAGCACTACAAAACCTACAGTGCGCGCAGGCATTCCTAATAGGGTTTTGTGAGCAAGGACTGAGAATACAGAACCAGAATCGTAGTTGGCCGGGTTCATCATCTGGATGATGTTAAAAGTATGGTCTCCTGTTACCGGATCTTTTACAGATAAGTAAAGCCCGATCATTACCAGCAGCATAAACACCGAACCGAAGAGCGTATACAAGAAGAATTTGATAGCTGCATACTCGCGCCGTGCGCCGCCCCACATGCCTATCAGGAAGTAAAGCGGCAACAACATCAGTTCATAAAATATGTAGAACAGGAAGAAATCAAGCGCGCAGAACACGCCGATAACGGCAGTATTAAGCAACAGGAATAAACTAAAGAAGCCTTTCAGGTTACTTTGTATCTCCCAGGAAGCTAAAGCGGCAATTACCATCACAACCGAACTCATCACCACCATAGCAATGGAAATACCATCGATACCAACAAAATAATCGATTTGCATTTTGCCTAAGGAGCCCAGGTTGAGGCTGATCCAATGTACTTTTTGAACAAACTGGAAACTACCCTCAGCGTTAACACCTGCATGTTCTGGTCCTGATTTAAATTGCAGGTACATAGCAATGCTTAGACCTAACTGAATCAAAGTAGCCAGCAGCGTGATATATTTAAAACTGAAACGCCAGTCTGACGGCATCAGAATGATAATGAGGCCAAACAGCAGCGGGGTAAAGATCAGTAGTGATAATATGTTCATCAGTTGAGTGGTGAGTGGTGAGTAGTGAGTGGTGAATGGTGAATAGTGAATAGTGAGTTTTTCACCTCCATAGATATCTTTTTGCTTTCAGCTTTATGCCTTAAGCTCTCAATGAATCTCATATCTAAAATCTCACATCTCATATCTCAAGTCTCATATCTATTCTAAAAAAGCGTTTTAAATAAAAATATAGCCAGTATGATTGCCAGCATACTGAACAGATAGTATTGCACTCTTCCTCCCTGGAAACTTCGTGCAAAATTGCCGATGCCCAGCACGATGGAAGCTACCAGGTGCAAAAAGCCATCGATAATATTGCGATCGATCCAGTCTGCAATTTTTGAAAAGCCGATGCCAATTCGTTCCAGCAAATGTATAAAACCGTCGATAATATTGATGTCGAACCAGCGTGCTAAATTGCCTAAAGCGAGTACCGGACCAACAATTATCTTACTGTAAATCTTATCGATATACCATTCGCGATAGGACAACCTGAAAAGCCAGCCGCCTTCGGGGAACGGCAAAGCTTTCTCCATTATATATACTGCATAAGCCCAGTAAATGATAAATAAGCTCAGGATATTCACCCCGACAGGGATAATGGTATGATAAATATTTACCCTGTCGAGCCCGGTTATTTTAGGGAACCCGTTGAGCAGCCAGGCATGTTCGTATAAAACCGGATTTAACGAGAACACAGGAAACAAACAGCAGATCGACAGAAATACCAACGGCAGTTTATACTGCCATCCACCATCACTTACGTGTAATTTGATGTGCGGGTTGATCTCTGCCAGTTTAAATTCTCCAAAGAATACTTTTACGATAAGTCGGGTTACATAAAAGGCCGTCATGAAGCTGGCGATGATCGCACTTATGGGTATTAACTGGAATAACAATGGCTTTCTTTCGGCCCACTCGAAGGACTGGATCAAAATACCATCTTTAGACAGATACCCTGATGTGAAAACAAACCCGATCAGGGCCAGTCCTCCTACCAATGCGGCGATGAAAGTAAGCGGCATTTTCTTTCGCAGGCCGCCCATGTACAATATATTTTGCGGATCGATATCGAGCTTATATTCATCTTTTACATGCTGCATTTCGTGTATAACAATACCTGCTACCAGGAATAACAGGCACTTAAAGAATGCATGTGTTGCCAAATGAAACAGCGATGACGAGTAAGCACCTATACCCATAGCCATCACCATAAAACCCAATTGCGATATGGTTGAATAAGCAAGGATCCGTTTCAAGTCGTTTTGAGTGAGCGCGATGGTTGCTGCCATAAAAGCAGTAAATGCACCGATTATGGCAAGGATGTTTAACTCTAACTCTGTAAATACCGGATAAACACGGCCCAATAAAAATACCCCTGCAGCCACCATGGTTGCTGCGTGAATGAGTGCAGATACCGACGTCGGTCCTTCCATCGCGTCAGGCAGCCAGGTATGTAATGGAAATTGTGCTGATTTAGCCGCAACTGCTAACGCAATCCCTCCGAAAGCTACGTATTGCCATCCTCCTGGCAATTCAAATACTGTCGATCGTACCAAAGCGTTAGTGCCAAATAGTTGATCGATATCAAAAGTATGATAAACGGTAAACAGGATGGCTATGGCAGCCAGCAGCCCGATGTCCCCTATCCTGTTCATAATAAAAGCCTTTTTGTTAGCCAAAACAGCTTTAGAGCGTGTATACCAGAAGCCAATGAGCAGATAAGATGAAAACCCGACCAGTTCCCAGAAAATATAAAAAAGGATCAGGCTATCGATCACCACAAGCGCCAGCATGCTGAAACAAAAGAAGCTGAGGTAAGCAAAGTAGCGTTTGCCGTTCTCATCGTGCTTCATGTAAGCTGTTGAGTAGATATGCACCGGCAAGGCAATGAGCGAAACCAGTAACAGCATTAAAACCGAGAGATTGTTCAGCAGAACGCCTGCATATAGTTTAGTCTCACCAATTGTAAACCATAGTTGTTGCTGATGTACCTGGTGCTGGTTCCAGACTTTTAAGAATACAAATACTGATAGTATAGCACTTATCAGGATAGCCAGCGTGGATATCCAACCTGCTGCTTTATTCTTTTTACCTGGCAAACAAATATTCACCACAAAGGCAAGCAATGGCAGCAATACTGCGGCAAGTGCAAATCGTATGGTTAATGTATCTATTGACTGTAAAAAGTTTTCCAATGTTAGTTTTTAGTATCTATATCAATAAATTCATGTCATTGCGATGAACGGCCTGTGGGGTGAAGAAGCAATCGCAAACTATGCATGTTCTCTCTGTATAGCATGCGATTGCTTCGTTGCGCGGCACGCACCGTCCGCCTTGCGCCTCGCAATGACATGAGGGTAGTTCTATCATTTTATATTTTAGATCAGAGCGCATTTTTAGTCCTTTAATTCGTGTATTTCGTTCGGATCGATGGTTTTATATTTTTTATAAACGTTTAATATAATGGCCAATGCAACCGCGGTTGTGGCGGCGGCAAGTACGATTGCAAACAGGGCAAACATTTGTCCGCCATTGTTTAAGCGGTCGTATTTACCGAAGGCTACCAGGTTTAATATGGCGGCGTTAAGCATCATTTCTATGCCGATGAGCACCTGTATCGCATTACGTTTGGTGAGTATGATATATAATCCCACACAAAACAACCCGGCACTTACTATGAGAAAATCTGATAAACCGATCATGCGTTTTTCTCCTTTCGCGATAAATGTGCCGCGCCTACCAAAGCCATCATCAACAAAATGGATATAGCTTCAAAAGGCAGCAGGTAGGTGGTCATCAGGTTGATGCCGATATTGCTGGTCATCGGGCTATCGGGTTTAATATCTATTTTGTAGGACACGGCCCTATTTACCCATTGTAAATTATTGATATCCGTTTTGAACAGGATATTGATCAGCACAATAAAGAACAATACTGCCAGCAATAGCGCGGACAGCTTGCTTATACTGATAAAACGGTCATTCTGTTGCTGCAAATTGGCTAATGTTTCTTTGCCGGATAACATAAAGGCAAACAGGATCAGCACAAGGATACCACCTACGTAGATCACAATTTGGGTTATTGCAACGAAATCTGCCAATGCCAGTACATATAAACCTGCCAGTGATAAAAGCGTAACGAAAAACATAAATACACTGCGAACCAGGTTCTTACTTGCCGCGACAAACAATGCCGAAGCTAAAGTAATAAAGCCCATCAGGTAGAAGAGCGTTTTTACCATCGTCATGCTTCGCCCTCCTTTTTGTTCATGGCGGCCAATTTGGCAGCCTGGCGTTCGGCTATTTGTTTATCCAGTAACAGGCGTTTTTCGGCTGCGTCTTCGGGAGTCATGTCGGAGAACTCGTAGGTTAGATCTTTCAGTTCAAATACAGTTCTGTCGTACTGATTGGTCATGATGATGCATTCTGTAGGGCATACAATGGTACACAAGCCGCAATACATGCATTTGGCCATGTCGATATCGAACTTAGCTGCGTAAATACGTTTGGGTGATCCATCGGATGTCTGTCCGTAAGCTTCAGTGGCCTTTATCGATTCGATGTCGATGCAATCAACCGGGCATATTTTAGCGCAAAGGTCGCATACGATACAGTCATCAATCTCTACTTCCAATTGATAACGTCCCACTTCGGGTACCGGTAATTGCTGTTTTGGGTATTGTATGGTGTTAGTTCCTTCAAGGCTTTTGAAATAGTTATCATTGCTCACCGGTGTTATTTTCCTCTTCGCGTTTGACGCAAAAAGGTGCCTGATGGTAAGGGTTAAACCTTTCCATGCTGTTTTAAAACCGTTGATGAAATTTCTAAACACTAAATCTTAAATCCTAAGTTCTAAATTTTAAACTCTAATTGTTTGAACCATGATTCTCTTGATTAAAGGATTATCATGATTTAATTCTTTAACCATTCAACTCAATCAACTTAATCCAACCACTTAACTAACCCTCACATTACCCACAAGCGCCATATGCCTGATACCAGCATGCATACAAATGCAAGGGGTGTTAATACCTTCCAGCATAGGTTCATCAGCTGATCGACGCGCAATCTGGGTAATGTCCAACGTATCCACATTTGTACGCCGACTAATGCTAATACTTTCAGTACCGTCCAGAATATCCCCCAGGCTGCTCCTGTTGTCCAATCGGCTAAGCGTACGCTGCCTATGTTTGGCAAAGGTGTATTCCAGGCTCCGAGAAACAGGATCACTGCTACCATTGATACCAGGAACATCATCGAATACTCTGCCAAAAAAACAAAAGCAAAACGCATCCCGGTAAATTCGGTATGGAAACCGGCGACCAGTTCCGATTCTGCCTCCGGAATATCAAAAGGTGCGCGGTTACTTTCAGCCAATGAGGCGATGAAATAGATCACAAATGCTATGATCAAATGCGGCGCCCTGAAAATATTCCAGGCCAGTATACCGCCATTATGCGATACATCCCAGATACCTAAAAAGGTTGCTTTTTCTGATGACAGTATTCCCTGCTGAACGGATATCGTTTGCAGGTTCATGGTTTGCGCGATCATAATCACGGCAATGATGGCAAAGCCTGCAGGTATCTCGTAAGAGATGATCTGCGCTGCTGAGCGCATGGCTCCTAAAATGGAATATTTATTATTTGATCCCCAACCTGCCATCAGGATACCTAATGTCTCGATGGAAAGTATGGCAAAAATATAATATAAGCCAAGATTAAGGTTGGATGGCGCAATGCCTGGCGCCCATGGAATAGCGGCAAAACCCAGGTATACCGCTATAAATATGATTGCCGGGGCCAGCATGAATAATAGCTTATCGGCAGCAGCAGGAATGATGGATTCCTTAATCAATAGCTTAATTACGTCGGCAACGGTTTGGAGTACTCCGAATTTTCCTGTTTCGGTAGGGCCCAGCCGGTCCTGTATGAACGCTGATACCTTCCTTTCGGCATAAACGCCGAAAAGTGCAAAGAAGCCTGAGAAAGCGAACAGGCCGACAGCGATAATAAGGTATTTAATATAAAAGTTCAATGATCTGTGGCTTCGGTTGCAAACTTACTAAATGCTATGCAATTTTTAGTCCACTAAGTTTGATAAGTTCTATTAAGTTGATAGAATTTATATCTAAAGATATTGAAAATATAAAGTAAAGGAGGTGACACAGATTTGTCACCAAAGATCAAATCACTGTTCACGAGCGTTCACGGTGCGCGTGAACACACACGTTCTAACCTATTTCAATGGTATATATTTTGATTTTACCTGCTCAGAAAAGAACATGGAAGCATGGTGATCAAAATCATCGGTGTCATCTGAAGTAGTGAAAAATTGTCTTGTGCCGCCTTTGGTTAACTTTTGCTCCATTTCGGGATGACGGTTCAGGTAATCCTTTAAACTTGCCGCTACAATATCACCTTGGGGAACTACTTTGATATGTTCAGGCAAATAGGCGCTTATCTTTTCCTGTAACAAAGGGTAATGCGTACAGGCCAATAATAGCGTATCTATCTGATCTGATTTTGCCAGCACCTGGTCGAGGTATTTTTTTACGAAGTAATCTGCGCCTGGCTGATTGTGCTCACCATTCTCAACTAGTGGTACCCAAAGCGGGCAGGCTTGCTGGTGCACTTTTACATCAGAGAAAAAGTTATTAATCTCGATCAGGTAGGACTCTGATTGTATGGTACCTTTTGTTCCTAATACTCCAATTTGTTTGGTTTGAGTATAATTTCCGATCACTTCGGCAGTAGGGCGGATAACGCCAAGAACCCTTTTAGCAGGATCTTCATTAATCAGGTCACGTTGCTGAATAGTGCGCAGCGCCTTTGCTGAGGCAGTATTGCAAGCGAGTATGATCAGCGGGCATCCCATGTTAAACAGCATTTGCACACACTCCCAGGTATATTCATGAATGGTATTGAATGACCGATTGCCATATGGCGCGCGCGCATTGTCGCCTAAATAGATGTAATCATAATCAGGAAGCTGATCGGCAATTGAACGGAAAACGGTAAGACCGCCATACCCGGAATCAAAAATGCCTATAGGTTGCTTGTTTAACACAGCGCTAAAATAAAAAAAGCGTCCCGAAAATTCGGGACGCTTCTGTAAAATGACCTATAAATTAATTTATTTTAAACCTAATTTAGCTTTCACTTCTGCAGCCAGGTCATCACCCGGAGGCGATACAACCAGGTCAGTTTGTGATGAGTTGATAACATAAGTATAGCCTTTTTCTTTAGCTACCTGTGCAACCGCAGCTCTTACTTTTTCAATGATCGGTTTACCCAATTCAGCCTGTTTAGCTTGTACCTGCTGTTGTGCTGTATTTTGGTAATCCTGGAAACGTTTTTGCAAATCGTTCAGCTCACTTTCTTTTGCAGTACGGATAGCATCAGTCATGGTAGCGCGTTGTGCCTGGTAAGCCTGGCCTTTTGACTGCAACTCGTTATTCATCGTAGTCAATTGATCGATAAACTGCTTATTGTATGCTGTAATAGTTGTAATCGCAGCTTTAGTTTCTGGCATCTGATCAACAATCTGGTCCACCGCTACATAGCCAATTTTACTTTGTGCTTTAGCCAGGTTTCCGGCAAATACAATACATACCGCGATTAAAGCAACCTTTAATAGTTTTTTCATTTTTACTGTTCTGTGTTTAATAATAGTTTATTTTATCTTCTAAAATTCATTTATCGCGCAAACACACCGGGCTTTAATCCCAGTTTTGTTATCACGTCTGCGCTCTTATCATACCTCGGATTAGCATATAGCATAATCACTTCGCTGTTTTTGTCAAATATCATATCCAAATCCTCTCCTTCAGCTACTTCCTGTATGGCTTTTGTTATCCTGTCCTGGATGGGTTTTATCAGGGCAGTGCTCTTTTTTGCCAACTCACCATCCGGGCCAAATTTCTGACGTTGAAACTCTTTAACCGACTTTTCTTTATCAGATATCTCAGCCTCGCGCCGCTTTTTCATATCAGCCGTCAGCAAAACCTGGTCGGCCTCATATGCTTTGTATAAACGATCAATCTCCTGCGACCGTGTATCTACGTCCTTTTGCCATTGTTCTGACAATGCAGCCAATTGCTTCTGTGCAGCGGCATATTCAGGTACATGTTTCAGAATATAATCTGAATCAACAAACGCAAAACGCTGCGCAAATGTACTTGTAAACGCTGTAAACGTAAGAACTAATAATAAAATTATTTTCTTCATATAATTTTAATTAAATCCTCCGCTCAGGCTCTGAGAGATCGAGAAATGGAATTGTCCTCTGTTTGCATCCGGTATCCCGGGGATCTTGTCGAATCCATATCCATAATCCAGGCCAAGCAAACCAAAAATAGGCAAAAATATTCTCGCTCCAATACCTACTGAGCGTCTTACGTTAAACGGATTAAATTGATCAAAGTTATTCCATACGTTACCGCCTTCAGCAAATGCCAATACGAATATAGTTGCCGACTGGCTGGCAATAACCGGATGACGTAACTCGAATGTATACTTATTGTAAATGGTACTACCCGGGTTGGTATTTTCGTTATACTGCTTTATATCGGAGCCTATCGGAACAATAGAGAAATTTTGATATCCTCTTAACCCGATGATATCGCTACCCTGCAAAAACTGGTAGCTCTGCATACCATCGCCGCCCAATTTGAAACGTTCAAAAGGAGAAGCCGGTACGAATGAATTGTATTCGCCCAGGAAACCAAATCTTACCTGCGACATCAGCACCAGTTTACCAATGATTTTCTGAAACCATTGTGCATCCCATTTTACTTTGTAGTACTCCACAAAATGGTACATCTCTTCAGGAGTAGCTATTTTATAGTTTACACCGTTCCATAATGAATATGGTGGCGTGCCTTGAACGGTAAACTTAATATTCGACCCTTGTGTCGGGAATATCGGCGCATCCAATGAATTACGGGTAATTTCCTGCGTCAATTTAATGTTATAGGAAGTACCGTTAGTAAATATATAGCCGGGATAGTTATCCAGGTTATAGTGGTCAAAGTTCAACGAGTAGTTGATCTGGAAATAGTTATCCGGCCAATTCAACCTTTTACCCAACGTTACACCAATACCATTAATGCGCAGATTGTTATAATTCGGGTCGGTTTTTGCATAATATTGCCCTGTTGAGCTTAACTGGGTATAAGCCGATAATGCAAAGAATATTGGTTTTTTACCACCCAGCCATGGCTCAGAGAAGGTGAACGAATAGTTCTGATAGGTACGACCACTCGACTGGCCACGGATACTCAACTTCTGGCCATCGCCTTTTGGAAGAGGTTTATAATCTTTAAAGTGGAAAATATTTTTAAGCGAGAAGTTGTTGAAGGTCAAACCCAGCGTACCTACTATTTGTCCGCCACCAAAACCACCTGATAATTCTATCTGGTCTGATGGTTTTTCAACCACGTTGAAGATAATATCCACTGTTCCGTCAGCCGGATTAATGTTTGTCGGCTTCGGTTCGGTCTTTTGCTCATCAAAGTTACCCAGCTGACCAATTTCACGTGTACTGCGGATCAACAACTCTTTATTGAACTTCTGACCCGGTTTCACCCTGATCTCACGTCGAACCACTTTATCGTTGGTTACATCGTTACCCTTTACATCTACACGGTTGATGGTATATTGCGGGCCTTCATATATCCTGATATCCAGATCGACAGTATCATTATAGATTTTTGTCTGAACCGGGTCAGCGTTATAAGTAAGGTAGCCACCGTCAAGATACAGTGTAGAAACGTCATCATTATTAGGTGTAGGGCCCTGCAAACGCTTATTCAGTTCTTCTTCGCTAAATACATCACCCTTTTTAATACGGAGCAACTTATTCAGCAATTCATCCGGATAACGCGCATTGCCTGACCATTTAATATTACCGAAGTAATATTTGTGACCTTCAAATACCTTTATTTTAACGTTTACTGTTTTGTCATCATTCTTCCACACAGAGTCCTTTACTATCTCCGCATCACGATAGCCTTTGTCCTGCATTTTTTCTATCAGGTTCTGCTTATCGTCATCGTATTTTTCCTGCAGGAATTTCCTCGAACCAAACAGGTTATACCATCTGCGTTCGCGGGTTTTCTTCAGGTATTTTCTCAGTTTTTTGCTTGAGAAGGCAGTGTTTCCTTCAAATGTTACTTTGTTGATCCTGACCTTTTGCTTCTTATCCACGGCAACATCCAATATCACACTATTGGCATCTCCCGGGTCTTTACGCTGTTTAATAGTAACAGTAGTATTCAGAAAGCCTTTCTCATTAAAGTGTTTTTTAATGATAGCAGTTGTGGTACTTAACAGGTTTTCGTTTACGATCTTCGAGTTCTTATCGCTTAATTTCTTTTGCAGGTCCTCAACCTCACCTTTCCGGATACCGGTAATATGCAAACGTGATAAACGCGGACGCTCGGTAACTGCTATCTCAAGGTAAACAGTATCGAGATTGATTTTAGTGATGTATAACTGTACGTCGTCAAAAAGCCCCTGGTCATACATTCTTTTAACCACGGCAGCATTTTGCTCGCCCGGTAAATTGATCCTGTCGCCTTTGCTTAATTTTGATATCTGCACCAATACATCCTTATCCAGGTATTTGGTACCGCTAACCGTGATGCCCCCTATTATATAATCTCTTGGGTTCAGGTAACTCAAACTGTCTGCGGGTATTGACTTTTGCAGAGACGGTCGTTGTTGGTTAACCTGGGCAAGTGTAACAGTGCTTATTATGGCAAAAAGAATAGTAAAAAGAAGTTTATTCATCCGAATATTTTAGTGGGCTAAAAATAATTTATACAGTTGTTAAAAAGTGTTAAAAGTAAAAATTTAGTTAAGCTGCTCGCTGATCATACCAAAACGGCGCTCCCGTTTTTGAAAATCAATAATGGCCTCAAACAGGTCTTCGCGCCTGAAATCAGGCCACAGTTTTGGTGTAAAATACAGTTCAGCATATGCTATTTGCCATAATAAATAGTTACTTATCCGGTATTCCCCGCTTGTCCTGATCATCAGTTCAGGGTCGGGCATATCCTTAGTATATAAATTATTCTCAAATGTTTCTTCGTCAATGTCGGCTACGTTCAACTCACCCCTCTGCACCTTCTCTGCAATATTCTTTGCTGCCTGTACAATCTCCCGGCGCGAACTATAGCTCAATGCCAGTGTTAATGTGATACCGGTATTTTCAGATGTCTTTTTAATGGCACCGGTAAGCTCAGCATACGCTTTTTCAGGAAGCATCTTCAGATCACCGATAGCATTTAAGCGGATGCCATTCTTCATAAAGTTGTTGATCTCTTTATGAATGGTGGCGATCATCAACTCCATGATAGCCGAAACCTCGAGTTTGGGACGGTTCCAGTTCTCAGAAGAGAAAGTATATAAGGTGATGTATTTGATACCCAACTCAGCAGCGCCTTCAACCACATCGCGAACAGACTGCACGCCGTTGCGGTGGCCAAATACCCTTAGTTTGCCTTTCCCTTTAGCCCAACGCCCATTGCCATCCATAATGATAGCTATATGCTGAGGTAATCTTAATAAATCAATCTGATCCTTATATCCCATTTAATCCGTGTTTCAGCAAGCTTTCAACAACTTATGCCATTTTTTTCAGGGTACAAAGGTAAAACTTACTTTGTACTTTTTTAGTATCCCTCAAAAAAGAAAAATTGACAGAAAAATTACGCTTAATGAACCTGGAAACGTACTTTATAAAAGCAAACCGCCGGACAATCAGATAGAAAGCCGGCGGCAGTGCGGTTGCGACAAGGTCAGGTTAGAAAGCCCCTTGCTGTTTGAGCATATCTATATCTTTAGGGGTGATATCTGCAACAGCGTATGATTGGACACCTGTGATATTGAACTCATCTAAGGCTGCAATGAAGTTTGCATAATCGGAGTGATCACTTGGTTTTAAAATCACGAATATTGGTTTATGTATTGTTTGCATTATTTCCTTGCTTTTGGCAATAAGGGCTGCACGCAGTCCTGTTTTACTAAAATTGACTAATTGCGGAGCAGTTATTGGTTTTTCAGGCATGCCTATATACCACATCACTTTGTTGTCTTTTCCAAGACAAACACTCATTGTATTTAGCTCAGATACTGCACCAGGAGGGCCGCCCTTCACAGGCATGGCTAAATCCATAGCCTTGGGTTTGGCCAGCGTGGTGGTCATGATAAAAAAGGTGATCAGCAGGAATGCAAGATCAACCATGGCAGTAAGATCGATGCGGGGAGCCGGCATGCGGCTGCTTCCTCTTCTGCCCGATTTTCCGGAGGTGGTTAATTCGGCCATTACTTTAAGTTTGTAGGTAAATATTCGGTTAATTGGTATATCAAAATATTTTGTTTTGATATAATCAAATATACAAAATATAATTTTGTTAAAAAGAAATTTAAAGGAATAATTATCTAAAAATTTAAAATAATCCAAAAAATCCAAATGTCATTTCGACCCCGCTGGATAGGCCATTGATGGGTACGGGTAAGAAATCTTATACACCTTGCAAAGTCTGAGAGCCGCTTGTATAAGATTTCTCCTCACACGACCGCTCTTGTCCTGCCTGTTCGTTCGAAATGACAAAATTTGTAAATTCAGAAGGGTACTTCCTAATAATAGCACTTAGAAGAAATAAACGTATAAGAAATACCTATTCCAAAGAACATATAGGTATCCTTAGGGCGCAGGTCGCCACGCTGGGTGCCGGGCGTACCGATGTTGACACCTCCGTTTACTTCTCCTGAACGGTCAGAAAGGGCTCTTGATGTATTGTTTGGCAAATTGGCCGGATTGGGATAATTTCCGGAAACATCGTCCAGATAGTCGGTAGATGGATTGCGGTAGCCTAGATCGAGAATCAGGTTCAGTTTACCGGAGAAATTGTATTTAAATCCTACTCCATAAGGGAATGTGGGCGCTAAATTTGGATAAGGTTTTGATTCGCCTTCCGTTCTCAGCGGGCGCAGGTCATATTTTTCCCCCTGGTATACTGCCTGCGGATTGTAGCCCACTACCCCAACACCCAGGAAAACAAAAGGCGTCCACCGGTTTTGTCCAACTTCGGGGACATACTTGAAGAAATTGAACTCCCCCATCAGGCTCAGTTCATTTAATTGGGTTGTGAAGCTAAGATTGCGCAATCGCTGCTGTGCGTTAGGTGATTCACTATCGGCTCCGCTGATCTGACCAAAAGTATAATTTAACTTGGCAGATAAATAACCGTCAAAATTTCGTTGCACAAAAACACCTATGGAACCGCCACTTATTTTTAAAGGATTATTTGGGTTAAGGTCGCCCATATAAGCTGCACCTCCACCAAAAATGCCCACCTCCCAGGTTTGCTGGGCGCTGAGATTAATGGATATAAATAAAAGGAGTAAAAAGCTTACAAATTTGGGCATCCATCAAAATTAATAATTGCGGGCATCCAATCCCCACAACAATTTGTTCCTTAACGTGGATAAATAACTTTCATTACTTAGCCTGATCAGATTTAATTTAAAACCAGCCTTGCGGAGATAGAACTTCATTGATTTATCAATGATGATAGTTCTCGAGTCGCATGATACCAAATAATTGGCGCTGCGGCACTCTACATCAAACGCAAGTACGCTGCTGTCGGGTAATACGATGGGCCTTACATTTAGGTTATGAGGTGATATAGGAGTTACAACAATACTATTGGATTGCGGGAAAATGATAGGGCCGCCACAGCTCAGCGAATAAGCTGTCGACCCGGTTGAAGTTGATATGATAATACCATCGCCCCAGTAAGTGTTCAGGAACTCATCATCCAGGAAAGCGTGCGTAGTGATCATCGCCGAATCGTCACGTTTGTGAATGGTGATATCATTCAACGCAAAATTGTCGCAGCCGAATATATTTTCCTTTCCTTCGCAGTCGATCTCGAGCAGTTCGCGGCTATCCAGGGTAAAGTCTTTATTTACTACGGCATAAATAGCGGCAGCAATATCATTTTTATTGACACTGGCCAGGAAGCCCAAACGCCCGAAGTTGATACCGATAACCGGCGTACCTGAATCGTGTATCAGGGTTACCATATCCAGCAAGGTACCATCACCGCCCAAAGTGATGAGCACGTCGATGTTCTTGCGTAAAAACTTCTGATCCTTTAAAACCTCATATTTGACTTCTTTTATTTTTCCCTCCAGGAAATCGGCAAGCTGTTTATGAAGGTAGATTTCAACCTGGTATTGATTAAGCACATCAAATACCTGCTGAATGTAAGGTAGTACCGAAATATCATTAAATGGCCTGCCGTAGATTGCTATTTTCATTTTTGTTCATAGTTGATGGTTCATTGTTCATAGCAACGATTTATAGTATTACTATGATCCATGATCTATGAACCATTATCTAATAATTTACAAATTAAGGTAATTCATCAATGAATCGTAGCGATCTTTTGAATTATCGTTATCGTCGATGTGGTTGAAGGTGGCTTTGATCTCGTATTCGTAGCGCATAAATGTGGCAACAATTGCCGAAATATCCACTTTATTTACTTTGAGCGTTACCTCCATGCGGGTCGAATCGGGGAATGTACGCACATAAGAACTCAGGATCTGTGCATTGTCCGACTCAACGATCTGCGCCATATGGGCCAGCGAGTTATTTTTATTGCTGATCTCGAGCACGATGATACCACCGGGGTCTGAAACAGAAGTCAGCTTGGCAAAATATTCTGTCAGGGTGTTGATAGAGATTAGTCCCAGGTAATTCTTTTTGGCATCCAGTACCGGCACAATCGTTAATTGCTGCTCATAAAACAGGCGGATCACATCGTAAATGTGCTGATCTTCCAGCACGTAAGGGTTAATCAGCGATAATGCCAGCGAACCTATCGATGCCTGGTAATCGCCTTCTTCTATCAGATCAGAATCGGAAATAAGACCGAGAAACTGCTGCTCATTTACAATCGGCAGATGCCTGATGCGGAATTCCAGCATCCGTTCCATCACCTTCTGAATGGGATCAGAAGTATGCGCCGGCGGAATGCTATCGGATATCAGCTCAATTGCAAGCATAATGGTTAAACCTTTATTTTATGTTTCTCTAAAAACGTTTTTAACAGCCTGTTAAACTCTTCGGGGTGCTCCATCATTGGTGCGTGCCCGCAGTGGTCTATCCAGTACAGCTCCGAATTTGGCAACAGCTGATTAAACTCTGTTGCTACTTCCGGAGGTGTTATTTTATCATTTTTACCCCATATCAGCGCTACAGGGATATTAATCTTGTGCAAATCTTTTGCCATATTATGACGGATGGCCGATTTCGCCATCGCCAAAATCCTGATCACACGGTTGCGGTCATTGATTGTTTGAAATACGTCGTCGACCAGTTCTTTGGTTGCTACCTTGGGGTCATAAAAAGTGTACTCTACTTTTTCTTTTACAAAGTCATAGCTCTCGCGGCGTGGAAAAGATCCCCCGAAAGCATTCTCATATAAGCCCGAGCTACCGGTAAGCACCAGTGCTTTCACCACTTCCGGATGATTGATACAATAGATCAGTCCAACGTGGCCGCCCAGCGAGTTGCCCAGCAAAGTAACATCGGTAAGGCCCATGTGCGTGACAAAACGGTGCACATGCTTGGCCAGTGTTTTTACCCCTGTGGTAAGCAACGGCAGATCGTAAATTGGCAGTATAGGTATTACAACACGGTATTCCTTGCTAAAATCTCTTATCACAGCATCCCAGTTGCTCAATGCCCCCATCAGGCCGTGCAGCAACAGCAATACTTCCCCTTCGCCCTCATCGATGTAACTAAAGCCATGTTCCTCTTTAAGCACGAAATCCATATATGTGTATAAAAGTTAGTTTTTAAACAATACCCTAAATCATCAGGGCTTTTATTCGCTATAAAAATAGCTTATTGAAATTGAGTTGCAACAATTATACAGATTAAATTATCCCAATAATTGTTTTACAACTTCCGATATCGTTTTGCCATCCGCCTTTCCTGCCAATTCCTTATTGGCCGTGCCCATCACTTTACCCATATCTTTTACGGACGTAGCACCTACACGGTTGATCAGATCCCTCAAATAAGTTTCTATCTCGCCACGATCCATTTGTTTAGGCAAAAATCCCTCGATCACTTCCATCTCTTCAGCCTCTATTTTATAAAGATCTTCGCGGTTCTGCGCCTTATAGATATCTGCTGATTCTTTACGTTGCTTGATCAGCTTTTGCAACACTTTGATCTCAGTTTCCTGCGATATCTCCTCAGAAGCTCCTTTTTCTGTACGCGCCAGCAGCAATGCTGATTTAATAGCACGTAATCCACGCAGCCTGGCTTCCTGTTTGCCCAGCATGGCCTGCTTTATTTCCTGGTCTATTTGAGTTGTAAGCGACATCTCTGTTTATAATTAGTGAATGAGTGAATTAGTGATTGAGTGAGTTGTTAAATTGTTGATTGGCCTGGTTAACTTTCCCCATTCTAACCAATACAACTGCTACAACCTTTCCAACCACTATTGAATTCCCCCAATATTAGTAAATAAAAAACTTATTTTCCAATAGTTGCGTGTTAGGATTAGCCCAAAAACCAAAATTGATTTTAGTATTTTTAATTAAAATACACGCAGCAAATGTAATAACAGGGCGTTTATGACACTTGATTTTTAAGATTGGTTAAATCTTTTTAAGATATTTTTACAGGCAGCTAACAATGTGCAGATGTGCAAATGAGTAGATGTGCAGATGATTTTTGATTTTGTATATACGTGTTCCAAACTTGGCGTGATATGTTTTTACTATCGGCACATTTGCACATCTACTCATTTGCACATTCGCACATCCACTCATCTGCACATCCACTACTTCCTGTAAATATTCACCGCATTTGCCTGGGCAGTAGGCATAATGGTCAGTTCGTTGATATTGACATGTGGCGGGCGTGATACCACAAACCAGATCGTTTCGGCAATGTCTTTTGCTACGAGTGGTTCAAAACCATCATATACCTTTTTCGCTCTGGCTTTATCGCCTTTAAAGCGGACTTCTGAAAATTCTGTTTCTACAGCGCCCGGGTGCACCGCGGTAACTTTTATTCCGTAAGGTAAAAGATCAATCCGCATACCTTTATTTAAAGCATCAACAGCGTGCTTGCTGGCGCAATACACGTTTCCGTTTGGATAAACTTCCTTACCCGCTATCGACCCAAGATTAACAATGTGTCCAAAGGCATTGCTGATCATCCAGTTTGATACGACTTTGGTTACATACAACAATCCTTTGATATTGGTATCGATCATGGTTTCCCAATCCTCGTAACTGCCGTCCTGTATCGGATCAAGTCCCTGGCTCAAACCTGCATTGTTCACCAGCACGTTTATCTTTTTCCATTCTTCCGGCAAGGCTTCCAGTTTAGTGATCACTTCTTCGCGGTCGCGCACATCAAATTCCAATGTAAATACTTTCACATTGTATTCCTTTTTAAGCTGCTGGGCTAACTTTTCAAGACGGTCCGCACGACGGCCGGTAATGATTACATCGTATCGTTCGCGGGCAAAAACATGAGCACAGGCCTCACCGATCCCTGCGGTGGCACCGGTTATTAATGTGATTTTTGACATAGGTAAGTAAATCGTTGACTAAGGTAGCTAAATATTTTAAAAAGTGGGAAAATCAGGCTGACGGAAACGTCGGAAAATTGTTAAAATTTGGATTAATTTAGAGATACTAACACCTGATTATCAGATTATTCAAAACACAAACTAAAAGTCACGATGTGTAGCGAAAGTTTGTCGATCGGGTTAGCGTAAGGGGTGTTTTCACGGTTCAGCAAATTACCCATTGAGTTGGATAGTTTTATCTCAGGTGTCATTTTAAAATATTCGAAATAAATATCCATTCCAAGACCTACTTCGTATGATCCGAAGCCGCTTTTGTTGGTCAGCAAGGCAGAAACAGGATCGATATTAGGTTGATTTCTTTTAACACCAATACCTTCCGAATACTTTACTCCGGCCATGATATAAGCCCGGTAATTGTCAACCCTGTCTGATTTTAATTTAATCGACACCGGGAACTCCACCATTGTCGCCTGAACGGGCTTGGTCACATCCTGAGATGCATCCGTAAAAGTATAATAAGCTGACCTGTCTGCAAAAACCAATCCCGGAGTAGTCCTGGCCTCGAGATGTTCGTCAATGCGGTAGCGAAACAAAAAGCTCACCGCAAAACCCGGCGATCCATTAGAGCCGATTGCCGTGAGTGGCGAAGTAGTGTATTTGTTTAAATCCTGGTCAAAATAAGGATCGCGCCAGTTAGTCTTTTTATCGATCTTGAAATAACTGTTGATGTACTGAAAGGTAAACCCGAAACTATAATCTTCCTGGTCGGCATTACCACCCCACGCAGGCGCGCGCTGGGCAAAGAGCGTTTGTCCGCAGAAAAGAATAAAAATAATGATTAGGTACCTGGTTTTATTCATACGCAATTGCTGCCTCAATTTAATATCGAACACCGAATGCCCAATATTGAATGACAAAGTAAAATTCGACGTTCGATATTCAAAATTCGATATTCGACATTAACAGGCTATTACTTAACGCCCGTGTATATTGAACAGATACCAAACGCTAACGGCCTGCATTTGGTATATTTAAAACCTACCTTATCCATCAGTCCGGTAAAATTCTTCCCATCAGGGAATGCAGCTACCGATTCGGGCAGATAAGAATAAGCCCTTGAATCTTTCGAAAAGAGCTTGCCGATACCAGGCGTAATATAGTTGAAATAAAAATTATACAACTGTTTTATGGGGAACGCCTTTGGTTTTGAAAACTCCAGCACCACCGCTTTACCGCCCGGCTTCAGTACACGCAAAATATCTGCCAAACCCTTCTCCAGGTTCTCGAAGTTACGCACGCCATAAGCCACAGTAACCGCATCGAATCCGTTGTCAGAAAAAGGCAGCTTTTCCGAATCACCCAGTTTTACCTCAAATTGATCGCTTAAGTTGCGTTTGGCTATTTTATCTTCGGCTACATCGAGCATACCGCGTGAAATATCTACCCCGACAATCTTTTCAGGCTTTAATATTTTCAGGGCCTCGAAAGCAAAATCACCTGTACCCGTAGCCACATCCAATATCAGTTTAGGTTGATCTTTCTTCAATTCATTGATAGCCTTTTTGCGCCAGATTATATCAATACCCAGCGACATAAAATGATTCAGAAAATCATAAGTTTTGGAGATATTGTTGAACATATCGGCCACCTGTTCTTTTTTGGTGCCCTGCTCTTCAGTATAAGGGATTACAGTTTTGCTCATCGCGGGCAAAGATAGTTGTTTGGTTGATTGGTTGGAGAGGTTGTAGTGGTTGTATTAGTTGTAATAGTTAGCTATAATGCAGTAGAGACGCAATGCATTGGTCTCTACACGGGAATAATCCTGGCAATCTTTTAAATCCTCATAATCGTGTTCATTTCGCTAACGCTAACAACCCATTCATATCAAGTGCATCAGTAAACATGGTTATCTCACCATTCTCATCCCTTGGCCATTCCTCACACGGCCTATCCCAATATAACTCTACGCCGTTTCCATCAGGGTCATCCAAATAAATTGCTTCTGATACCCCATGATCGGATGCACCGCTAAGCGGATATTTGGCATCGATAAGTCGTTGAACTGCTATAGCCAGGTCCTTACGCTCAGGATATAATATTGCGGTATGAAATAACCCGGGTGCGCTTGCCGGCGCAGGTGGCTGCCCTTTACTATACCATGTATTGAGTCCGATATGATGATGATACCCTCCTGCCGAAATAAATGCCGCCTGGTTACCATACATAGTGATCAATTCAAAACCAAGCAATCCGCAATAAAAATCAAGGGCACGTTGCAAATCACTCACTTTTAAATGCACATGACCGATTCGGGTATTCGCGGGTATAGTATAATTTTCCATTTTCTTCTTTGAATGTTATACAAAGTTGCTGATAAACAACGGGAAAAATGTCACGCGATATTAAAATAAATGTTTAAACACGTATTTTAGTGATCAGTTACCGGTTAATCGGAGATCAGACGAGCATATTGTTTAACAAGTCACTGATAACTGGTTAACCGATTACTAGTCACCGGTTAACCGATCACTGATAACCGATTAACTAACAATCACTACCTTTGCACCATGATTGTAAAATCTGCCGAATTCATTTGTAGTAATACACAGGTATCCAAATTGCCACCGCCGATAAAACCTGAATATGCCTTCATAGGGCGATCCAATGTGGGGAAGTCATCACTTATCAATATGCTGACGGGCAAAAAGGGATTGGCAAAAACTTCTCAGACCCCTGGCAAAACGCAGTTGATAAACCATTTTCTGATAAATGACAATTGGTATATTGTCGATCTGCCGGGCTATGGTTATGCGCGTATTTCCAAAAACAAAAAGGAAGACTGGAACAAGTTTATCCGTACTTACCTCGACAAGCGTGAAAGCCTGCAATGTGTAATGGTACTGATCGACAGTCGCCTGGAGCCGCAAAAGATCGACATTGAGTTTTGCAACTGGCTTGGTGAAAAGGGATTATCCTTCGTGCTGGTATTTACCAAAGCAGATAAACAATCGTCCATCAAAACGGATCAAAATATAGCCAAATTCAAAAAAGCATTACTGGCAACATTTGAAGAAGTTCCGCCTATATTTGCCACGTCATCCGAAACACAAAGCGGGCGCGACGAAGTGTTGGGTTTTATTGATGAAGTGAATGGAAGTTTTGTGGTACCGGAATACAAATTGTAAATGAATAGCATATTGTAGAACACACCCCTGCCCCTCTCGATAGGGGAATTAATATTAATTATGAAAAAGTATTTATCCCTGGTCACTTTTGCGCACACCATATTTGCCATGCCATTTGCCTTTATTGGCTTCTTTTTGGCAGTAACCACCACTTCAGCTCATTTTGACTGGCTGAAATTGTTGTTAATGATATTGTGCATGGTATTTGCCCGTAACTCGGCTATGGCATTCAATCGTTACCTCGACAGGAACATTGATGCCAAAAATCCAAGAACACAAAAACGTGATATCCCGGCAGGACGAATCACTCCTGCTGGAGCACTTACCTTTACATTGGTCAATTGTGCACTGTTTATCACTGCAACCTGGTTTATCAACAAGCTTTGCTTTTTTCTTTCTCCGGTAGCTTTATTGGTAGTTTTAGGTTATAGTGCTACTAAACGATTTACTGCACTTTGTCACCTGGTGTTAGGCTTAGGATTATCTCTCGCTCCTATTGGTGCTTATTTGGTAGTGACGGGGCAATTTGCTCTATTGCCTATCTTCTTTTCGTTATCGGTATTATGCTGGGTAAGCGGTTTCGATATCATCTATGCTTTGCAGGATGAGGATTTTGATCGAAATGAAAGCCTGCACTCTATCCCTGCATGGTTGGGCAAGGTAAATGCATTAAGACTGTCGACAGTGCTGCATATCTTTTCAGCAGCCTTTATCATTTTGCCAACGTTGTTTACACATGTGAGCTGGCCTTATTATATCGGTATCGTTTTTTTCTGTTCAATGCTGATCTATCAGCACAGGTTAGTTAAACCAAACGATCTGAGCCGGGTCAATTTCGCCTTTATGACTACCAATGGGATTGCAAGTGTGGTATTTGCGGTGTTCTTCCTGATTGACAGGCTTTGGATCAAGTGACATCGGATTTACTTTGGAGTTGGTCGGTTAATATTATAATTTAGCTTTTGTCGTTATTGCTGACCAAAAGTCTAACCTTATGTCCATTAGGATAAATTTTCTAATAGCTCTATTTGTGCTAATCTGTTTGCCGGGCCTCTGCCAGCAAAATATGGATTACGTGTCCATTCTAAAACGGGCATCAAAATATGATACCGGCGACCAACGCCCGTTACCACCGTTCACTTATGAATCTCCACATGACCCTCAGTTAGTTGCATTGCGGGAAAAGTTCAAGCTTGACTCAGTAGCGGGCTTTGGAAATGAAACATCAAGGCTTATTAACCTTTTGCATTGGGTACACAATAATGTTCATCACGATGGACAACATGAAAGCGGCATAGACCAGGAAAACGCGGATGAAATAATAAAAGTGACCCGGGCGAGAAACATAGGGGTTTCGTGTGGTGAACTGGCATCTGTACTAAATGATTGCTTCCTGGCGATGGGATGGCATTCAAGAAAGGTGTATTGTTTCCCAAAAGATAGTTTGAAAATTGATAATGATTCACATGTAATCAATATGGTTTATTTATCCTCAAAAAAGAAATGGATATGGCTTGATCCAACTAACGATGCCTATGTGATGGATGATGCCGGCAATCTGCTCAGCATAGCCGAGGTGCGGCAAAGGATAATTGACAATCAGCCTTTGGTGGTAAACCCGGATGCTAACTGGAACCACAGAACATCAACAGAAAAATCATTTTATTTGAATTACTACATGGCTAAAAATTTGTATCAGCTTTATTGCCCGGTCCGCAGTGAATATGATTATGAATCACATGGCAAACACGACACCATCATTTATATACACCTTTTGCCGCTGGATTTTTCAACGCAAAAACCTGATAAATATGAAAAATATAGTAACTATCTTAAAATGAATGTGGTAAATTACAGAACCAATAATCCTGAATTATTCTGGAAATTACCGGAGTAACTCATTACAAATTAATGCAATGGATTCATCTACTGCTCTGAATATCTTTCGGGAACACTTGAAAAGATACATCGATTTTAACGAAGCCGAATGGATACTGTTCAGCCAACACTTGAGCTTTGCTAAACTAAAGAAGAAGCATTATTTCGCTGAGTCCGGGAAAGTTTGCAACAAGGTAGGCTTCATTGTAAAAGGTTCAGTGCGCTATTTTCAAATCAAAGACGGCGAAGATATCACCGGTTACTTCAGTTTTGAGAATGAGTTTTTAAGCTCCTATAAAAGTTATCTTACGGGTTTACCTGGTCATGTGTATGTACAGGCATTGGAAGATTCCTTACTCATCACCTTTACCAGGAACGACATGGATGAAATGCTGAACGACCCGATGCTGGCCTATAAAATGGAGCGTTTTGGGCGACTAATCGCCGAGCACTATTTAATTTGCAATGAGGACCGTGTTACGGCCTTTGTAACCCAAACACCAGAGGAGCGCTATTTGGAGCTTCTGAACACCGGTCGCGAGATCCTACAACGCATGCCACAGCATTATATCGCCAACTATCTCGGTATTACGCCTGTTTCGCTATCTAGGATCAGGAAGAGAATATTGGAAACAGTTCGTTGATTTCGGATTTCGGAATTTCGATTTCGGAATTATTTTACCAAATGAGATAAATCCGAAATCCCAAATCCGACTTCCGACATCTTCTATTTTCTTATCTTTTGTTAACGTTTTAGATAACACGGCCCCGGTACCTTTGTATATATCAAAACGAAAAGAACTATGCATACCATATTAGGAGCCGGCGGGCCAGTAGCAAGTGCACTTGTCCGCGAATTAGCAAACAACAAAGAAACCATACGCCTGGTTAGCCGCAAGCCTATCCAGCCATCAACACCAAACGCTACCTGGCAAAAAGCTGATCTGTTAAATTATAACGAACTGCTTGCTGCTTCAAAAGGCTCAAGTGTGATCTACCTGACAGCCGGATTAGTATACGACAAAACTGTTTGGCAGCAACAATGGCCTGTCATCATGCAAAACTTTATCAACCTTGGCAAAGAAACCGGCGCACGACTGATCTTCTTCGACAACGTATACTCCTACGGACTTGTTAACGGACCAATGCTGGAAACTACACCGTATAATCCATGCAGTGTAAAGGGTGAAGTTCGTGCTAAAATTGCTACTAAATTTATGGATGAAGCAAAGGCCGGTAATATCACTGCAACCATCGCCGCGGTGCTGATTTTTACGGAACTGAGAATATGAACAGCTTTCTGGATATGATGGTATTGGATAAATTCGCCAAAAAGCAAAGCGCCCAATGGATTGGCAATCCGAATAAATTGCACAACTTCAGCTATATTCCTGATATGGGTAAAGGCATGTTCCTGTTAGGGCAAAATCCCAGCAGCGATAACCAGATATGGCACATGCCTACTGCTGCGCCAATGACCGGAAAGCAATTCATTGAGCTCGCAGCAAGCATTTACGATGTCAACCCCAAATTTATGGCTGTGAGCAAGACCATGCTTTGGTTATACGGTCTTTTCGTTAAAGTAGTGATGGGTACGGTTGAAATGTATTACCAATACAACCACGATTACAACTTCAATTCAGACAAGTTTGAAAAAGCGTTTAACTATAAACCCACCTCTTATAAAGATGGGTTTAAGCTGATGTCGAAGACTATTTATAAAAAATAATGCTAATAGTTTAGACTAAAATAGAGAGCGCAAAGAAATCAGTCCAAATATTATCGTCAAAATAACACCAACAATGGAAACTATATAAGAAACTATATTCCTTCGCTCCTGTCCTTCCATAGATACTACCATTTGTTCGATTTCCTGCGAGAGCTGAATTAAAGAACTTCGGCCCAACTCAACATTCTTATCTATAAGAGACTGATTAATAATAGTTAGCAAATTGGCTTCTTTACTTGGAAGACCTAAAAATGGATTTTCATTTCTTGCCAAACGGATCAAATTAATTATCTTGGCTCTTGTATTATTGCTAACTGTCAAGTCAGTCATAAATGCTAGATTTTCGCTGCCTTTTGTGTCAAGGTAGTACAAACATTCTTCAAATAATGTACTTGCATTCTTATACTTATTTTTGAACCTGCCATGCTTTTCCATAAGAGTTTTAAAATCTAATTTTAATTCCTCCCATGACAGTTGATTTAATTGATCCCATGTTTGTCCTGCCGCGCCTGTATTGCTAGTGTCATTGATAGAGGTGACTTTAAGTATCGCTCTAAAAAAATGCCGCTTAAAATAGTACAATCTGATCTGAGGATAAGGCCAAATAATGTATAAGAAATATAAAATTGCTAGTATTATTAAACTTGGTATTGCCCATGTTGGCAAAGAAGTTAATTGATTAGTCATCGGTTTAGATCTAATTTTTTAAGTAAATCTAACTAAACCTTCTTAGATTGAAAAGTGACACCTATTTAAATACAACTTTAGCATTTACTCTTCGGTACTAATTTGCACATTTGCACATACGCACATCTGCACATCAAAATCACATCTGCACATCAAAAAATCATGATACACAAGAAAACAAGAACATACATACCACAAAATCTGGAGATCAAATGGGAAAACCTGGAACCCATCTTTAAGGAATTAACGGAGCGTCCGATCAACTCTGTTACGGAACTGGAACACTGGCTGCACGATCGCAGCGAACTGGAAGCCGCTTTGGAGGAAGATTTTGCCTGGCGTTATATCCGCATGACCTGCGATACTGCCAGCGAAGAACTACTGCAAAAATTTCAATATTTCGCTACAGAGATCGAGCCTAAAATTGCGCCTTACAGCAATGAACTGAATAAAAAACTAGTTGGCAGCGAATATGCGGATCAACTAGATGAAGAAAAATATTTTATCTACCTGCGTGGTGTAAAAAAGGCACTGGAACTCTTCAGGGAAGAAAATATCCCTATCCTGACCGAGATACAGGTAGAACAACAGAAATACCAGTCGATCACCGGGTCGATGTCTGTTCATATCGATGATAAGGAATTCACCCTGGAACAAGCTGCAGTTCGCTTAAAAGATACCGACCGCAGCAAGAGACAGGAAGCATGGGAGAAGATCACCACCCGTCGCTTGCAGGATAAAAATCAATTAAATAAGTTATTCGATATCCTGCGTGCACTGAGGCACAAGGTAGCTTTAAATGCCGGTTTTGAAAACTTCAGAGATTATATGTTCCAGGCGTTAGGGCGTTTTGATTATACGCCACAGGATTGCTATGCTTTTCATGAGGCGATACAGAGAGAAGTGGTACCGATACTGGACGAGCAAGCCGGAAAACGCAAAACTGCTTTGGGTTTGGACAAACTGGAACCGTGGGACCTGGACGTAGATATTTCAGGCAAAGCGGCCTTGAAACCTTTTCAGAATGGCGGCGAACTGATCGAGAAATCTATTCAATGTTTCAGTAATATCAGTCGTTACCTGGGCGAGCGCCTGGAGATCATGAAGGATAACCAATTGTTCGATGTGGAAAGCCGTAAAGGCAAAGCCCCGGGTGGTTACAATTATCCACTGGCTGAAACCGGTGCACCATTTATCTTCATGAATTCAGCTAATACTTTCCGCGATCTGACAACGATGGTTCACGAAGGAGGGCACGCGGTACATACGTTCCTTACTGCTGATTTGGAACTAAACGATTTTAAGCATTGCCCATCAGAAGTTGCTGAACTGGCTTCTATGTCGATGGAATTGATTTCCATGGACAACTGGGATGTATATTTTGATAATGAAGAAGACCTGAAACGTGCGAAACGCGATCAGCTTTTTGATGTATTGAAAACCTTGCCTTGGGTGGCCGTTGTAGATCAATTTCAGCATTGGATATATACCAACCCGGATCATACCGATGAACAGCGTACAGAGGCCTGGCCGCAGATATTTGAAAACTTCGGTGCAAGCTTTGCCGATTGGAGCACGCATAAAGAAGCGGAAGCTAACCTGTGGCAAAAACAGCTGCATATTTTCGAAGTGCCATTCTATTACATCGAGTACGGTATGGCTCAATTAGGTGCAATCGCCGTTTGGAAAAACTACAAGGAAAACCCGGAGAGAGGCTTAGCCCAATACTTGGAAGCTCTGAAATTGGGCTATACAAAAACCATCAAAGAAATTTATGAAACAGCAGGCATCAAATTTGATTTCAGCGCTGATTATGTTAAGGAGCTGGCTGAATTTGTGAAGAGTGAAATGGATAAGTTGTAATCTCAGTCTACATTGTCAGGTCTTATAAACAAAAAGGCCTTCTGCTTATAACAGAAGGCCTTTTTGTTATTTAAAGTGTATAATCCTTATTTGGAATAAGGAACATTAAATGTTCCGTTAGTTACAGATTTGAGTAAAAGCGCGGGATTACTATTTGGTGTTGATGCCAAATCTCCTTTGAATGTGCCCTGAATTGATGTAGAATTGACAGCGTTTATAGTGACAGTTACCACATTTGAACTGCCTGGGTTATTTATAAACTCTGCAGATGAATTGGTTATGTTTACTACAGCTTGATCTGCCTGATCGCTGGCGGTAAAAATGTAAGTTTTACCGGTAGTAGGCGTTGAATTTAAAATAATAGAAATTGTTGAACCATCTGCCGCCTGACCCGTAATATTTGTTAAAGATGAACCCTGAACTATTAGCGAAGCCGCCGCGGCATTGGTATTAAAGCTAGTTGGCTTTCCATCTACAGTAGCTGTGATAAAATAAGAAGGTTTTTCATCTTTCTTGTTGCAGGAATTTAAAGTGATTGCAACAAATGCCAGGGATAATAAAGCAACATTTTTAATTGTCTTCATCGTCAAGATTTATAAGGTTAGTGTAATAAAATTATTTCCTGACCTGGGAAAAAAGGAATAAAAAATCCGGCCATATTCTCTACAACCGGATTTTTTATTAATCATATCTCAAGTATTATGGATGAGTTTGAATATTTACGTGGAACTTGCCATTAGCGATAGATTTAGTACCTGTGCTGTTTTGTACCAGGCCTTTAAACGTACCATCTATAGTAGTTGAGGTTACCGACGTAATGGTTACACTTGGTAAATTTGAGGTATCATCATCGTCATTTAAATAGTCGTCCTCAGAAGTTGCCGATGTTGCGTATACAAATAATGGCATGTCATTTTCACTGGCTGCAGCATCGCTGTAGGTTTTACCGGCAGTCACGGCTCCAGACAGGGTCATAGATAACATAGCTCCGCCGGATGTGCTGCCTTGTATATTGGTAAAGGTTACACCACCTACAGAACCTTGCAGTGCCGCCGCATTGACGTTGAAGCTGGTAGCAGTGCCGTCAACAGTTGCTGTAATTGACACAGCAGGTTTTTCGTCCTTCTTTTTGCAGGAATTTAATGTAATTACTGAGAGAGAAATGGCCATTACAGCCAGCGTTTTAATTGTTTTCATTCTTGTAACAAGATTTAAGTTATTTATTATTTTGCTAATTATACGAATTTTTAGTAAATAGGTTATAACTTATACTAAAAAAAATTTCGCACAAAAACAATGAATAAATTATTCAGACATTATAGGCATCGCATTGTCGCCTAAGTGTAAAATAGGACATTATTATTACACATAAAATACTTATTATCAGACAATTAATAAGCAACTTAAATTACTTATTGTAATTATATTAAACTATTTACCGTTTTAGACAGTTTATATAAGTAATATGAAGAAACTAATTATAATATTTGCCATACTGTTTTCGGTGAATGCAGTATTCGGCCAATCGTTAAAGTCAGTCAAGCTTGATAGCCTGGTAAACGTTTCATTACCATCATCTTATACTCAAAAAGATACACTGGGTCAGCAGATTTACACTGCTAATTCTGATCTTGGTTACATGATCGCCATTCGCCAGGCGAATGCAAAGGGCAATCAACCGCTACAAAAAGAAAATGATCTTAACGCCGTTCTAAAAAAATACATTCAGGGCATACAAACCCAAAGTGGTAACGGTAGCACACAAAACATCCGTGATACCACAATTGGCAGATTGAAGGCCAAAGCTTTCACATTGGTTCAGAATGATCCTAACGGTGAAACGCAGTACCGCAACTTTATTTTACTGTATACACAGGATGCCACTTATACATTTGAATTTGGCTATGGCGATTCAAGAAAAGACTTGATAAAGGATGAATCAAAGGCCTACTTTGCATCCATCAAACTTTCGCCTGAATTGCAGCGAAATGATCAGTATGTAGATACCCGTCCGCAAACACCTAACAGTACTTATACGGTGATCGAAATTGCAGGCGGTATAGTACTTATCGGATTGATAGCCTGGCTGGTATTCCGGAAAAGAGATAGTGGTCAGTTTGCTTAACCAAGCAGCCCTTTTTGCCAACTGGGCCGTTGAATAAAACTTTTGTTATCGAGCCACCAGAGCCAGATAACTGTCAGGATTACCCCGATAACTGACCCGGCGGTAACATCCTCAAAAAAATGTTCGCTTAGATACATACGCGAATAACCTACCATAACAGCAATGAGTAAGAACACAGGCCCCCAGGCCTTGTTCTTACTCCAATAGGTGAAAATCACTGCCAGGGTAAATGCTGAAACCGTATGTCCAGATGGAAAGCTATGTAAACTCAAAATTTCAACTGCTTTAACAAAATGGATCTTACTGAGCTGATCTTTAAAATAAAGCTTCGGTCGCGGCGCATCAAAAATATATTTGATTATTTGTGCTGAAATAGATGTGACCGCATAAGACGATGCTACAATCAATGCTTTCCTATAATTGAACAGTGTTAGTATTGCTGCTATAGCTACAGCTGTCCATCCGTTTCCGATGTCGGTTATATAAGGTTCAATCCAATCAACAAATGGATCGTAATGTGCATTAACAGCAAAGTAGATCTCCGATTTGGTGTAAACCAATTTGATCACCAGGCAAATGCATAAGATCACTAAATAAGGGATCAAAAACGTTTTTATACGTCTCAATACCTCATTCATACTCGTTTTCATGGGCGCAAGTTAATAGAAAATCTGCTATGTAATTCAATGCAAAAAAATAGTTATGTTTGGGCTTGCTCTAATCAATTAACTGCATGTCGAAAGGTATCTTCCGTAAAAAATCGATTGAAAAGATTTTATATGATTCTGAAAGAGGCTATGGCGATCACGAACACACCGGCCAAAAGCTAAACAGGGCATTGCGGGTTAAAGACCTTACTTTTCTGGGCATAGCGGCAGTTATCGGTACAGGGGTATTCACTGCGATTGGTTCCGCAAGCTATCACGGCGGACCGGCAGTAATCCTTCTGTTTACGTTCACAGCAGTCGCCTGCGGTTTTGCAGCTTACTGTTATGCTGAATTTGCATCGGCTGTGCCTGTTGCAGGGAGCGCTTACACTTACTCCTACATTGCCTTTGGTGAAATATTCGCCTGGATCATTGGCTGGGATCTGTTGATGGAATATGCTATCGGCAACATCGCCGTGGCTATATCCTGGAGCCAGTATTTCGTCCGTGTTCTATCCGGTTTTAATATCCATATCCCCTCCTGGATGACGATGGACTATGTTACCGCACACTCAGGTTATGAAGAAGCCTTAAAAGAAATTGGCAAAGGAACTCCGCTAAATAGATTGAGTGATACTTTGCAAAATTCTTACGAAGCATGGATGCATGCGCCAGGCTCCGGTGATGTGCGGGTTATCATGAATATCCCTGCCTTACTTATAGTGGTGCTGATCACTTACATCGTATACATTGGTATCCGCGAATCAAAGAAGGCTAACAATATCATGGTACTAACTAAATTGGGCATCATAGTTTTAGTAATCATTGCAGGCGCATTTTATATCAAACCTGTTAACTGGGCCAACTTTATGCCTAATGGTTTCTCTGGTGTTATGAAAGGCGTATCGGCAGTATTCTTTGCCTATATAGGTTTTGATGCGATATCTACGACAGCGGAAGAATGTGAAAGGCCACAGCGAGACTTGCCCAAAGCAATGTTCAATACGCTGATTATTTGTACTGTGCTTTATATTATCCTCGTATTGGTGCTGACTGGCATGACACACTTCAGCAAACTGAATGTCGCCGACCCCCTGGCTTTTGTATTTGAAGATCAGAATTCAAAAGCAGCCAATTGGGTAGCGGGTATTATATCGGTAAGCGCTATTGTAGTGATTGCATCTGTATTATTGGTGTATCAGCTAGGCCAACCACGCATATGGATGAGTATGAGCCGTGATGGTTTATTGCCAAAAGTATTCTCACGCATTCACCCTAAATATCATACACCTTCATTTTCAACTATTTTAACTGGTTTTGTTGTTGCTGTACCAGCCTTATTCCTCAACCTGGATGTGGTTTTGGCGCTGACCAGCATCGGTACTTTATTTGCCTTTGTACTGGTGTGCGGCGGCGTTTTGATGCTAAACAGTCAACCGGAGAATAAACAACATGCAAAATTCAAGGTGCCTTATGTTAATGGTAAATATATAGTCCCGGTTCTGTTCATTATTACTTTAACCTGCATTTTGATATTTGTCCCCGGCTATTTCGGCAGTTTGCTTACCAAAGAAGGTATTCCGATGCTGATATTCTATACCGTGGCTGTCATCGTAACGATATTCACATTTATTAAAAGTTTTTCGCTGATACCTGTGCTTGGATTGCTCAGTTGTTTCTATCTTATGTCGCAGGAAAGCGCCACCAACTGGGCCCGTTTTGTGATCTGGCTGGTTGTGGGCCTATTTATCTATTTCGGATACAGCTACAGGAACAGCGCCTTAAATAAGTGGAACGTCAAAAAGATCGAGGGTTTAGAATAAAAGGTTGTTGTTAGCTATAAAAGCTGCTTATTCGGGATTTTGCTTTATCATTTTAACATATCCCTATGAAGAATATAAGCTACATTGATATCATTGGCTACTTAGCTGCTTTCGGTACCACCGTTTCCTTTTTACCGCAGGCCATCAAAACCATTCAAACCAAAGACACTTCGGGCATCTCGCTATATATGTATATGCTGTTTACGGCAGGTACATTTTTCTGGCTGATGTATGGTGTGTTGAGCCACAGCCTGCCTGTAGCAATTGCGAATGCCATTACATTTATATTCGCGAGTATTATATTGGCTTATAAGATCAGGTATAAGTGAAGGTTGGAAAGGTTATAGAAGTTGTAATGGTTGTATTGGTTAAAAAAAGTTGAAAACGAAAAGAGGTAATAACCTTTACAACCTCTCTAACAATTACAACTACTACAACTAAACATCACCCACCAATCCTTTGAATATCAACCACCTCCGGATCGGTAAGCATCAACGGTACTTTTTCCACCGTTACAAAACTCAGATCAAGACCAAAACCGCGTTCTTCAGATAAACTAGCTTGTTTGAGGTAATTATAAAATATCATAACCACACGCTCATAAAACGATAGCTTATGCGACCGGGATAATACCTTCTCGATCACTACAAACCTGAAATCGCCTACAATTTTATGTTTATTTAATGATTTATAGGTGCTGGTAATATTTACCTCGCCTTTTTTAACCAGGTCTTCCACCACTTTTCTGAATAACAGGTTGATCTGCTGTTCAACACGGAATCCTAGTTTGAAATCGATACGGATCACTTTATTCGGCACCAGGAAGGTTACTTCATATTCTCTTCTGTATGGCTCGTCTACCACATCAACGTGTACCAGCCAATAAACATCGGCCCGTTTAGGCTGCTTTTGAAGTATAGAATAGATGATCTTCGATTCCACCTCCGAATCAAAATTTGCACTAGTAAGGTATACCAATTGGGAAGCATATTTTGGAACACTTTCGTCCTCGCTCAGTTCTTTCAATATCGTGTAATAATCCTCGATATTGATAAACTTCACATAGCGGTTCCTGATCTTACGGGCGATGTGCCATGTCCACATAATGGCAAACAACAGCGCACCCACAGATAAAGTGAACCAGCCGCCATGGACGAACTTAACCAGGTTACCCGACAGGAAGGTTACTTCGATAAGTAAATACACCGCCAGGAATATCCAAATGACATAAGGTGGAAATTTGCGTTTCGCCAGGAATTTAGACACCAGGATGGTAGTCATCAGCATGGCTACGGTAATACTTAAACCGTAAGCCGCACCCATCCTGTCTGAATGTTTAAACAGTAAAACTACCCCAATACAGCCAGCGCATAGCAGCCAGTTAACACTGGGCACATATAATTGTCCCTTTTGTTCAGTCGGGTAATTGATCTTTACTTTCGGCCATAAGTTAAGTCGAACCGCTTCAGCAATAAGCGTAAACGAACCTGAAATCAATGCCTGGCTGGCAATGATCGCAGCGACGGTAGCTATAGCGATACCATATATCAAAAACCGGTGAGGCATGATCTCGAAAAAAGGATTATGTATACTCAGATCGGGTAAATGATCTTTGTTGTTCAGCAGCCATACCCCCTGTCCCAAATAATTGAGGACGAGGCAACTTTTCACGTATATCCAGCTGATCCGTATATTGTTTCGTCCACAATGCCCCAGGTCCGAGTAAAGTGCTTCGGCCCCTGTTGTACACAGGAAGACGGCACCTAATATCAAAAATGCATCGTAATTATGGCTGGTCAGCAATGCCAGGGCGTAATAAGGATTTAAAGCTTTAATAATGGAAGGCATTTGTACGATATAAGACAGGCCAAGTGCTCCAACCATCGTAAACCAGAGAAACATAACCGGGCCAAAAGCTTTGCCCACCAACGAAGTCCCCAATTGCTGTATAATGAACAATGCAGCTATGATAATAATAACAATGGGCACCGTTTGCAAATGCGGAAATTCAATGGTAAGACCCTCAATGGCTGCGGATATGGTAATTGGCGGGGTAATAATACCATCAGCCAATAATGCGCAACCACCAATAACCGCAGGTATGATGAGCCATTTAGCTTTACGCCTTACCAGCGAGAACAATGAAAAAATGCCACCTTCACCCTTGTTATCCGCTTGTAAGGTGATCACCACATATTTTAAAGTTGTTTGCAGCGTGAGTGTCCAGAAGATACAGGATATCCCGCCTAATATCAACAACTCTGAAGGTGCCTGAGTTTGAGTACCTACAATTTCTTTAAAAACGTAAAGCGGAGAGGTACCGATATCACCATAAATTATACCAAGACTTATGAGAAGGCCGGCAAGTGATAGCTTTTGAAGGTCTTTATGCATTTTTAGCGTTAAAAGTCATTAACTTAATTGCTACTAAATTTATAACTCTTAGTGTTATCCTTACATTATAAATTTCGGCAAATATTCAATAATAAAACTCATTTTGTTAAATTTTGTTAAAATATTCTTTAAAAGGTATTTGGTATTAATTCCTTGCTACATTATTTCTATTTTTGTAAAAGAGATTAGAGCATGAGGCAAAACTATACTAATATTTTTTCGTGGTTAATACTGCTTGCGCTTGCATTAACCATCAATATTGCCTTTGCTTTTCAAGCCAACAGATCAGATACAACGGTACATCTTGCCAAATCCAAACTCGGTACTACTAAGTCTTCTTATTCAAAAAACGGTCTGCATTTAGCCCTGCCGCCATTAAAACCGGCTGTTACATCCACTGCAAAAATAAATGTGATCCGTACCGACGATAAGCTGCTTACCGACGTCCAGGTTTATCCAAACCCGGTTACCGATCAGATCAATATCAAATACGTTTTGTCCCGTAATGCCTTAGTTACTGTTAAAGTAATGGACGTATTAGGCAACGAAGTAATGACCCTGGTATCTCAAAGGATCGGAGTTGGCGAACAAAGCTTCACCTACCCCATCAGTAATAAACTCTCACGCGGCTTTTACTTTATCCGCGTAGTTGCCGGGACTGAATCGGTGATTAAGAGGATTTCTGTGTTGTAGTTGAATTAGTTGTAGCAGTTGTATTGGTTGTACTGGTTAAAGCAGTTTAAACCAATTTACTTATATGTCCTACAACTACAACCAATACAACTGCTACAACCAATAAAACCAATAAAACCTCTCCAACCAATCGCAACCAATCACTACCTTTGGCATTTTACAACTACTATGAAAATAATTGCCATAGGCCGCAACTACGCCGAGCATGCTAAAGAGCTGAACAATCCTGTTCCTACTACACCTGTGATATTTATGAAGCCCGACACAGCGATACTAAAAGATAACAAGCCTTTTTATCATCCTGATTTTTCTGAGGATGTCCATCATGAGATCGAGCTTGTTTTAAAGATCAGCAAGGAAGGAAAACATATTAGCGAAAATTTTGCGGGTAATTATTTTGAAGAGATCGGTTTAGGGGTTGATTTTACAGCACGTGACATTCAGCAGCGCCATAAAGAAAAAGGTCTGCCCTGGGAACTGGCTAAAGGATTCGATGGATCAGCGCCGATAAGCAATTTTGTACCTAAAGCAAACTTTAAGGATTTATATAATTTAAATTTCAAACTCGACATAAACGGGCAACTGCGTCAGCACGGAAATACCAAAGACCTTTTATTCTCTTTTGAACGTATAATAGCCTTTGTATCAAGATATATCACACTCAAAAAAGGCGACCTGATTTTTACCGGCACTCCCGAAGGTGTAAGCAGGGTAAAAATAGGCGACCGCCTTGAAGGTTATATTGAAGATGTGAAAATGCTTGATTTTTACGTTAAATAAGCATGTTTAAAAAATTTATTGTCTTTTATGCTGCCTGTTTAGGCTTTGCCTTGAACTGCTTTGCGCAGGCTCCCATTCAAACACAGCAGTATCCAAAAAACTTTTTCCGCTACCCGTTGGACCTGCCGCCAAGCACGGCTGGTTCTTTTGGCGAGTTGCGTCCCGAGCATTTTCACTCAGGGCTTGATTTTAAAACGAATGGACGTACCGGCTATCCGGTTCATGCGGCTTATGATGGTTATATTTCACGTTTGCGGGTTCAGTTTGGCGGCTTTGGAAATGCCATCTATGTGACTCATCCCAATGGATTTACAACGGTTTATGGGCACATTGAACGTTTTGATCCAAAGCTGGAGGAAATAGTGCGCAAACAACAATACGAGACACAAAGCTTTGAGGTCGATTTTAAATTGCCTCCTACGCAAGCCATGGTTTGCAAGGATGATGTGATCGCCTGGTCGGGTAATGCGGGTGCTTCTGCGGGTCCTCACTTACATTTCGAAATAAGAGATACTCAAACCGAACAAACTATCAACCCACAATTGTTTGGGTTGACGATACCTGATCATGTTCCCCCTACTTTGGGTACTATTTGCGTTTATCACCTGGGCGATGCTCCTTTCAGCGAAAAAACATCGAGACAATTTTTTGCGGTGAAAGGCGCAGCAGGGCATTATCATTTGCTGAAACCACAAGTGATCAATGTAAATGGTGAAACCGGCTTTGGTATCACAGCGACCGATATGAATAGCACTTCATTCAATCACAATGGTATCTACTCTATCGAACTAAAAGTTGACGGTACAACTGTTTACACTTTTGCTGTGGAACGTTTTGCTTTTGATCAGACGCACTCTATCAACGCGTACATTGATTATCCCACTTTTTTAAGCTCACACCGTTTCATCCAAAAATGTTTTATACTTCCGGGCAGCAAGATCACCCTATATCCGCAATCAGTAAATCGTGGTGTAGTCAATTTTTCTGATGACGCGGTGCATGATGTAGAATATGTAGTAAAAGATATCGCTGGAAACACCTCGACTTTGGACATCAAGGTAAAATCAAGCTCAGTTAAAAGCGTTCCTACCCCCGCTCCTGCCGGAACAACATTATTTCATTACGATAAGCAGAATGAGTTTAATGCTGATAATCTGAAAGTGGTTGTACCCGTTGGCAATTTATATGACGATCTGAACTTTACTTATTCCACTTCACCGGCCAAACCGGGCATGTATTCAGCTATACATCATATCCATAACCACTTTACACCTATCAATGACACTTTCGAGATCTGGATAAAACCTGACGATAAAATTGGCGATAAAATAGGCAAAGCGGTCATCATGAATGCCAATGGCGTTTGTGAAGGCGGAACCTACGATAACGGTTATCTAAAAGCCAGTGCTCGTACTTTTGGCGATTATTATATCCGTATCGATTCCGTTCCACCGGTTATTCATCCGCTCAATATTAAAAACGGCAGCAACATGGCCAAGATGCAGCGCATTGCCTTTAAGATCGGTGATAACATGTCGGGAATAAGAACCTACTCGGGCAAAATTGACGGCAAATGGGTGCTGATGGAATGGGATTATAAAACCAAAGTCCTTAGCTATAAGATCGACAAGGATCTGGCTTCGGGTAAACATATATTTGACTTAACCGTTACTGATAATAAGGATAATATTTCGCAATTTTCCGCATATTTTTTCAAATAATATGGCAATTCCAAAAGAGGGTGAAAAAGCCCCCGATTTTACAGCAAAAGACCAAAATGGCAATACCGTTTCATTATCCGATTTCAAGGGCAAAAATGTGATACTGTACTTTTACCCGCAGGACAATACCCCGACCTGCACCAATGAGGCATGCAACTTCCGCGATAATTATCAATCGTTACTCAGCAAAGGTTTTTCGGTGATTGGCGTAAGTCCTGATACAGAAAAATCGCATAAAAAATTTGAGACGAAGTTTAACCTGCCATTCCCGCTCATAGCTGATCCCGACAGGAAAATTGTTGAAGCATATGGCCTTTGGGCGGAGAAAATGATGTTCGGCCGGAAATACATGGGCGTACTACGTACCACTTTTATCATCGACCCAAAAGGGAAGATCCTGAAGGTGATTGATAAAGTTGAAAGCAAAAACGCGTCGCAGCAGGTGCTTGACCTGCTACAATAAAAGATTTTTAATTATTTTCGCCTTAATTACTGGTAAATCATAAATAATAATACATGTCGGTACAGGTTGATGATGCAGAAATATTACGCAAGTTCCAGGATGAGAAAACCCGAAACGAAGCTTTTAACCTGCTATTAAAAAAATACCAGCAAAAGCTCTACTGGCATATCCGCCGAATGGTGATAGACCATGACGATGCGGATGACCTGATCCAGGATACTTTTGTAAAGGTTTGGAAAAACCTGCCGGGTTTCCGCAGCGATGCCCAGCTATACACCTGGATGTATCGTATTGCCACCAATGAGTGCATTACTTTTCTGAACAAGAAAAAACAGAAAAATAACATACCGCTGGATGATGTATCTTATGAACTGGCTGATACACTGGCTGATTCAGGTTATTTTAATGGTGACCAGGCACAGATGAAATTGCAGCAGGCAATTTTGACTTTGCCTGAAAAACAGCGGCTCGTATTTAACATGAAGTACTACGATGACATGAAGTATGAAGAGATGTCGGAAGTGCTGGGGACCAGTGTTGGTGCGCTAAAGGCCTCTTTTCACCTTGCTGTGAAAAAAATTGAATCATTTTTACTATCAAAGGATTAAATTTTAAATTTACTTTAAACCTTTTGGAATCAGATTCATCTATATACCGATATGAACAGCGAAAGAGGAAATAGAGAATGGCTTGACGAATATATGTCACTTAAACAGGTTAATCCAAATAACCCGTTTACAGTGCCTGATGGCTATTTTGATGAACTGGAGCAGCAGATCGTGTCATATATTAAGTTAGATGAGTTAAAGACCGGCTCTCCTTCAAATGGGTTTGCTGTGCCCGAAAATTATTTCGACGAGTTAAGTAACAACATCAAAGCCCGCATCGCAATTGAAGAAGCTGCTGATAAAGAAGCTACCGGATTTACTGTTCCCGAAGGTTATTTTGATGAATTAAGCCAAAACATTCAAAGCCGCATTACAGTGGAAGAGGCTTTAGATAAATCGGAGGATGCATTTACCGTGCCGCAAGGCTATTTTGATGAGTTAAGCCAAAATATTCAAAGCCGGATTGCGGTAGAAGAAGCTTTAGATAAATCGGAGGACACATTCTCGGTGCCGAAAGGCTACTTTGAAGAGTTGAGTCAAAACATCCGGAGCCGTATTGCAGTTGAAGAAGCCTTAAACCAGGAAGAATCATTTGCTGTTCCGGATGGATATTTTGATAAGCTTACCGCAAACATTCTTGATAAAACGGTTAATCAACCAGCCGAAAAGAAAGAAGTTGTAAAACAAAAGAAAGGTATTGTAAGGCAGCTATTTGCTTCATCAACGTTCAAATACGCTACTGCAGCCTGTCTGACTTTGGGTGTTGCTGCAACTATACTTTTAACGCAGAATACTACCAGTGCACCAGAGGATCACGACCATTCTTTCTTACATAAATCATTGTCACAGGTGTCGGTTGATGATATCAAAGATTACATCCAATCGAATGTTGATCAGAATGATTCGCATGCTTTGATTGATGACAGTAAACAAGTTAACGCAGATAATTTAAGCAGCGATCTGCAGGATGAATTAGACACCAGTCAATAATATGTACAAACTGGCCAGATATATCTTTATCATATTCTTGTTTTTTGGTATTTGTACTAAATCGTTCGGCCAGGTGGTGAGGCCCCTGCTCCGGCGTCCGCAAAATTTCCAGGAAAGGGTAATACAGCGTCCCCAAAATCGTGGAGTCAACAGGATTGAATCGGTACGCGAACAATACATTAACCAGAGATTGAGTATGAGCCCGGAGCAAGGTCAGCGCTTTTGGCCGGTGTACAGGCGCTACAGACAATCTTTAAAAGAAATATTAAGAAAGAAACGTATCAATAACTCGGCTGATCAACCAAACGGAACCGATCAGATCAACCGGGAATTGTATTATGAAAGCGAGTTGGTTAATACCCGGAAATATTATACCGATGAATTTTTAAAGATACTGCCGCCTGAAAAAGTGAGTTTGATATTTAAGAGTGAACGCGATTTTAACGATGAGTTGCTCAAACAACTTACAGAGCGCAGTGAAGGTTTAAAGAATAACCCTTGATAGGATTTCTGAAGTCGGAATTTCGATTTCGGATTTAAGAGCCTTCGCATCAATAATAATTTTCACACTGTTTGTTTACCTTTCAGCACATTTTAGATTTCGATTAAGAATCTTGAAATTCGCATCAATTCCGAAATCGAAGTTCCGCAATCCGAAATCAAAACATGCTCACACTCCGCCAACTTTTTTTGGCTAACAATGCCCAAACAACTGATTTTCCACTTCTGCTCGAATTTGAACGCGCCGAAGGCATTTATATGTATGATGCCTCTGGCAAACCTTATATCGATTTGATATCAGGAATTGGCGTGAGCAGCCTGGGGCACAGTAATCCATATGTAATCAATGCCATTAAAGATCAGCTAGATAAATACATGCACCTGATGGTTTATGGCGAGTATGTACAAACACCTCAAGTACGTTTTGCTGAAAAGTTGGTATCAATTTTACCATCACCATTAAACTCTGTTTATTTTGTCAACTCCGGGGCCGAAGCAGTTGAAGGTGCACTAAAACTGGCTAAACGGTACACAGGTCGCAGCAACATTATCTCATGCTACAACTCCTATCATGGCAGCACCAATGGCGCTTTGAGTGTGATGGGCAACGAGGAATATAAACAAGCTTATCGACCACTACTTTCGGGTGTCAATTTTATCCGGTTCAATCACATGGGCGACCTGGAGTTAATAACAGAAGAAACGGCCTGTGTAATCATCGAAACTATACAGGGCGAAGCAGGTATCCGCGTACCCGATAAAGCTTACATGCAGGCTTTACGTCAGCGTTGTACTCAAACTGGCACCTTATTGATATTGGATGAAATACAAGCAGCGTTTGGTAGAACTGGAAAGCTATTCGCTTTTGAACATTTTGATATTGTACCAGATATATTGCTTTTAGCTAAAGCATTAGGTGGGGGTATGCCTGTTGGCGCATTCATTTCGTCCAATCAAATTATGGGTTCGCTTAAAGAAAATCCAATTCTGGGTCACATCACTACATTCGGGGGGCACCCTGTTTGCTGCGCTGCAGGGTTAGCTGCTTTGGAGGTTTTATTGAATGAAAATTTGGTTGAACAAGTAGAGGGTAAAGAAAACTTGTTTCGCGAGCTATTGGTGCATCCTGCTATAAAAGAAGTCCGCGGCAAAGGCTTGATGCTGGCTGTTGAACTGGAGAATTTCGATTTGAATAAAAAGATCATCGACCGCTGCATTGAAAACGGCGTTGTAGTCGACTGGTTCCTGCATTGCAGTAATTCCATGCGTATTGCGCCGCCTTTAATCATTAGCCATGATGAGACCAGGAAAGCCTGTGCAGTAATTCTTGAAGCCATCAATCATTACACATCATAAAAAAACCGGCTCCATTCGGAAGCCGGCTCGGTGTTATTTTGAGAGGTAATAATCCTTATTATTAATGCAGCGTGATCGCTTTCACAAAATTCCCGCTGGCATCAAACCGGACGAGGTATTTCGTCGTGTTTGCATCTATAAATACCAGGTAAGCCGTTACGGTGCCATTTAGCTTAACGGTATAAGCCGCGTCGAATACGTAAGCAGGATAAGTAGTCGTTAAATAAGTACCTACATTGGCAGGTAGATCAGATTGTGCCAGTGCAGTATGAGTTATCACATGAGGATAAACCTGTACCCGCTTGATAAATGTTCCGTCATTAGTAAACTGTGTTACAAACACGCCATTATCCACACTCACCACCACATAGCTGCTATCCCTGTTTAATAAAACATGCTTTAAAGTATCGCTAGGATAATTGCTGCTGAAATACGTAGTGATCGTTACCGGCAATGAAGTTATTGCGATAGTATCACGGTGATGGCCGTCCCTGTTATCAAAGCAACCTCCTTCGTGCCAGCCTCTTCCGTTTAAGTCACCTCTTTCACGTTGTTCCAATACGCGGACAAACACACCATTTGCGTCAAATAATAGTCCGACAGGATTGTTGTCATAAGTGATCATCACCACATAGCCTTCCAGAGTGCCTGAACCGGTAGATATTTTATAGGCATGCTTAAAAGTAAAACCCGAATAATTGTCGGTAAGGTATTTGCCAATAGTATCGGGCAATGCGCTAAATGCTATGGTATCTGCCTTATCTCCGTGATGGCAGGTGTTTACAGCGTAAATGGTGTCCGTAGCTGACGCTGCTATTACCAGTGCCTGGTTATTGGTAAAGGCAGCCGATGACGTCAATGATGCTGAAGACGATCTACCTGGCGCTTCGTTTTTTTGACACGATGACCAAAAGAAACTTGCTGCTATTACTGCGAATAACAAATAACTGATCTTAGTAAGCTTTTTCATGATTTACAATTTTGGGGCTTGAAATTGTAGCCATTAAACATTAAATTAATTAGTATAACTAAGCTATCCGGCTAAAATGAAATAACGATGAAATTATCACTAAGAACATGGAAACCAGCCAATTCTAATTGATTTCTAATATTTGGCAATGTGAGCAGGACGTCCAGATTTCCCAATTGATAATAATTGCAGTAATTATTTCCTGAACACCTAACTTAGGATGATGATTTTCGATTTCCGCCTGAAAGTATTTTATGTTGTTGCACAAAAGCTCAGCTTTACAAAAGCCGCAAATGAGTTGTTTATCACCCAGCCTGCAGTCACCAAACACATCAAGGAATTAGAACATCAATTAAACCTTCAATTATTTAAACGCAACGGTAACACCATCACACTTACTACCGGTGGCAAGGTGTTACTACAATATGCTGAACGAATTTTCCATATCTATACTGATCTCGAAACCGAGCTTGCCCAACTAAATAATATTGAAGCAGGCACTGTTCATATTGGATCAAGCACCACAGTAGCACAAACCATTTTGCCGCGCTTGTTGGCTTTATTTAAGCAAACCTACCCGTCTATTTCATTCACGTTTATACAGGGTAATACCGATTACATTACTCAGCAGGTTTTGGATGAAAAAATTGATATCGCCATTGTTGAAGGTGCTGCCCATTATCCGCAAATTGCTTATACCCCATTTGCCAAAGATGAGATCGTATTGGTAACCCGTGCCAATAATCAACTGGCAAAAAAGGCTGAAATAAACCCCAAACAATTACTGAACATCCCGCTGGTTTTGCGCGAAGCCGGGTCAGGTACTTTGGATGTGATCTTTAATGCTTTGTCCGAAGTGCAGATCAACCCAAAAGATTTGCAAATAGAAATTCAACTGGAAAGCAGCATCGCCATAAAAGAATATCTCCTCTATTCAGAAACGGCCACTTTTCTTTCTATTCAATCAGTAATCCGTGAATTAAAATATAATGAACTGGCCATTATAGAAATTAAAGGTCTGGAAATATTCAGGACATTTGAATTTATCCAGCTACAGGGAAAATATACCAAGCTTACCGAGCTATTCAAGCGCTTTTGCACATCTAATTATAACCTAAAGTAATCTCATATTACTATTTATCATTTGATCTAAGTTATAATACAGAGGACCTTTGAGTGTTCATTTATAGATAAATCTTATGGCACTCATTACTACTGATATCTGCATTATAGGCGCCGGCCCTGTTGGTTTATTTGCTGTTTTTGAAGCCGGTTTACTCAAAATGCGCTGTCACCTTATCGACGTATTACCGCAAATTGGCGGACAGCTATCTGAAATATATCCGCAAAAACCGATCTACGATATCCCCGGTTTCCCAAGCATCAATGCGCAGCAATTGGTTGATGGTTTAATGAAACAGATTGCACCATTTAAGCCTACATTTTCATTGGGTGAAAGGGTTGAGCAATTGCATCAATTAGATGATTCTTCCTTTATAATACAGACTAATGACGCTACCGAAGTACATTGCAAAGCTGTAGTAATTGCAGGCGGTCTTGGTTGTTTTGAGCCAAGGAAACCGGCTATTGACCGACTGGAAGATTTTGAGGGAAAAGGCGTGGCCTATATGATAAAAAATCCCGAGGTCTACCGGAATAAAAGGGTAGTATTATCAGGCGGTGGCGACTCTGCATTGGACTGGACCATATTTTTAGCCGACATTTCATCCGAAGTAACACTAGTACATCGGGGCGACACCTTCAGAGGGTCACCTGATTCAGCTGAAAAAGTTTTTAACTTGGCAACGCAAGGGAAAATCAACCTGGTTCTACAATCACACATTACGGGCATACAGGGTAACGGGCATTTGAAGGAAGTAATTGTTGTAGACAGAAATAATGAAGAATCCGTTATCGAAGCGGATCATTTAATACCATTATACGGCCTTACTCCCAAACTGGGCCCGATTGCAGATTGGGGATTAAATATCAATCATTCGGCAATCGAAGTAAATACATTCGATTATTCTACCAATGTTCCGGGCATATATGCCATTGGTGATATCAATACGTATCCGGGTAAATTGAAACTTATCCTCTGCGGCTTTCACGAAGCAGCATTAATGGCCCAGAGCGCATTCAAACACGTTTACCCGGAACAAAAATTAAGTTTTAAATACACTACTGTTTATGGCGTAAGTGCTTTTTAATTATGATCACTTTAACTATTGAAGATAGAAATGGCCGCCGGGCGCCTGTTGAGATACCCGAAGACATAAACCTAAGCCTGATGGAAGTCTTAAAAGCTGCGGATCATCACATCCTGGCTACCTGTGGAGGTATGGCGCTTTGCGCAACCTGCCATTTGCAGGTTTTGGAAGGTCCTGAACACTATTTTCATCCATCGGATGCCGAACTTGATCTTTTGGATACCCTACCAGATGCCGGTCCGGATAGCAGATTGGCTTGTCAACTAAGGATCAGGGAAGACATGGATGGAATGATATTCCGCATACGCGGAGAAGAATGAATGCGACCTGTAGAAACAAATAAAGAGAGCAAGCTCTCTTTACAATAACTATTAACTGATCTTAAAAGCCGGAATAAAGAACGGGACGATGATTTGAAATTCTCCGGCGTTTTAACTGGCGCAAAGTTGCCCGTTCCGTTTTAAGTTAATGTTACCGCTACATGATGAATTGGTGTTTACATAAAATATAATGTTAACATTTTCAAGATATTAACACTTATCAAGAAGTATGTAAAGAGAATAATACCAAATAGAAATTTCTGTTATTCGGACTTTTGTTCAATTTCTACTTTTTGGCCGCAATAAGGACAAACAACCCATAGTTTTTCCAATTGGCTATAACATCTTTCACAAATAATTACTTTTTCAACTACGGATTTTATAAGGTTAGTTGTTCTAACAGTAAATACTTCAGGAATTTCTTTCAAAAAACTTGACTCGTTACCTTTTTGTGTGATTAAAAAAAGTTTGTCCTTTGCTCTGGTAATTGCAACATAAAATAGTCGTCTTTCTTCTTCCATTAAAAGATCATGATTTGCCTTTTTTATCACTTGAAAAATTCTGTCTTCAAGCCAAATATCTGGAAAACCGCCGTTTCCCTCTGTCAAGCCAATAATGAAAACAACTTTTGCTTCAAGTCCTTTTGAAGCGTGAATAGTTTTTCCTTGAACACGGACATTCTCATTCCTAAATCTATTAGAATATGGTATAAACATCTTGCTTCTTCTATATAAAAACAAAATTTCGTCGTTACTTATCCCATCATCTAATATTTCATTGACTTTGTCAAAACAGAATTGAATATTTTCTTCTTCGGTGTTGCCTGAGTAAACTACAATTTTATGTTCCGATTTTTTTGATGCATGAACGTCTTTGTCAACTTTGAATTTGTTGTGCTTGATAACTTCGTTACTTGCACCAACAATGTTTTGCGTACTACGATAATTCAAGTTAAGTTTTATTGTTCTGGCGTTTGCAAAGTGGCTTTCAAATTCAACAATGTAGCTCACGTTTGAACCCCTGAAACCATAAATACTTTGCCAATCATCACCGACACAAAACAATTGTGTTTTATCGGTTAATAAAAGTTTGATAAGCTCGACTTGCAAATTGTTAACATCCTGAAATTCATCAACTAAAATGTAATCAAATTTAGTTCTGTATTTATTAGCTATGTCGTGTTGGTTCTGGAATAAAGAAGCGCTTTTGGAAATTAAATCATTAAAGTCTAAATACGATTTGTTGGTGCAATAGTTAATATAGTTTTTCACGATCGGGATTGCTAATTCATAAAAATTGCGAACCCTTTCGTGTTGGTCTTTCCTTGCATTTGCCAATACCGTATCAATCGGGATATTTTCAACTTTAATCATGTCGGTTATCCGCATAACCTGTTGTACGAAGTCTTTTACATCTTCATGATATCCGTTAAATTCTTCTATGAAATTTAATGAAACTGTTTGGTGATAGTTTGAAGGCAGTCTATTTTTAACAATTTTGTCTAAAGTATGATTGAACAAAGCAGAGTCTTTAGTCATACTTTCAAAAGTCTTGACTAAAAGCAAATTCCCTTTTTGAAATTGTTCTTCTTTATCTTTAGTTGAAAAACTTTTATCGCTGATGTGTTCAATATAGAGGTTTGCTTCAGGAATATAAAAATCCGGGTGAAACGAAAAATCTTTCACATTTAGCAATGGCTCATATTCATATTTGATGCTGTGTCGGTAAAACCAATCTGCAATAAATTGTTCAGACTTTGAACGAACTTTGATGCCATTAAGTGTTGTAAAATACTTCCCATCTCTCGGTAAGTACTTTGGGTCTGCTTGTTTTAAATGGATTTTGTCAATGATGTAATCAAGAATGTATCTTTTGAGCTTTAATAGATATTCTGTGTTCTCGCATTCTTCTATTAAAAGTTTGTGCATTACGTCAAAAGCTCTTTCAGGTGCAACATGTTTTGAAAGCTCATCTTCTTCATCACGTTTTTCATCACCAATAATTTTGAATTTGTTGTCAAATTCGTTTACACCGTAATTACGCAAAATGCTGTAACAAAAGCCGTGGAATGTCTTGACGG
>NZ_DATCRU010000036.1:0-8766 GCF_036568825.1 Mucilaginibacter sp.
GCACCGCCGTATTGGGCGCCTTCCTGAACGTCCGCGTAAACGCCTCCGGCTACCACGACAAAACCTACATACAAGAGATCCTCAACGAAGGCCAGGCCCTCCAGCAAATGGCCATTGACCGGGAAGCAGAGATCATTGACATTGTGAATGGGAAGATTGGATGATTAGTTGATTGGGTTGGATTGGTTAAGTGGTTGATTAAGTTGTTGGTTTACGTAGTAGGTTAACAAAGTCACGTCATGCTGAACTTGTTTCAGCACCCCATCATAAAGGTCTGCGATAGATAAGTCTGCTACATGCAAATCGCAGACCAAGCAAGCGTGAATGTCCTGTGGGGTCCCGAAACAAGTTCGGGATGACATGAGATAGCGGCACTGCCCACCACCAACTCAAAACTGCCAACTAAAAATCCCCCTCCTCCATCTGAAACAAAACCTCCACTGTAGTACCAAACACCTTCGCCATCCGTAAAGCAAGCAGGGTGGACGGAATAAATTTCCCGGTTTCGATAGAATTTAAACCCTGTCTCGATATCCCGATCTCTTTTGCAAGGTCGGCCTGGGTCCAGTTTTTCTTGGCTCGTTCAACCTTTATGGTGTTTTTCATACGCCGTATTTCCTTTTCGAAACTATCCAACCAATAAAATAAAACAGCCAGCAATAGCATACCAGGTAAGCATAGCCAAACCACAGGGTGTTTGATATACCGCACAGGCCCAGCAGAAACAGCACCATCAGCAACAAGGCTGTCAATGCAAAACCGATTACGACCGCTTCAAGTTGCACCCGTTGCTTCACCTCATCCATACCCGAAAAGGATTTGATATACTTATAAATAAAAATGCAGAAAGTAACTACCGGCACCACAGCGATCATCACCGAAACCGGTTGTCCAAACACTTGGTGCTTTAACAACCACACCGCCGGCAAATAAGTGGCCCCATAAACAAGTGCGTAGATAACAGACTGCAGTTGTAAGCTCTTTTTAGATCGTTCCATAATCTTAAAATTGTTTAATTGCAAACAAAGATAAGTAAACATTTCAAAATGTCAAGTAAAATAGACAAAAAGTCTATAATTGTAGATATTTTCCGATGGTGGGTTGCACGTGATACGTAAAACGTTTTAAGCTTTAATCGTTCGCGTATAACGTATTACGTTTCACGTATCACCCAATCCTCCCCGAAATAACCTACTTTTATTTCTCATCAACAATTCATGAAACACATCTTTCGCAAATTTTATAGGATTCTACCGTTGCTTTTGCTAGCCTCAGGGGCTTATGCCCAAAAGATCGACCCCAAAGTAAAACGCATTGTATTTTTAGGCAACAGCATCACCTGGCAGGCCAACTATGTAAACGATGTGATTGCCTACCTGACCGTAACTTACCCCGACCGCCATTTTGATTTTATCAACGTAGGACTGCCCAGCGAAACCGTATCCGGACTTTCAGAGCCCGGGCATGCCGACGGCGCTTTCCCGCGACCGGATCTGCACGAGCGTTTGCAACGCGTGCTCACCCAAACCAAACCCGACCTGGTGTTTGCCTGCTACGGCATGAACGACGGCATTTACATGCCCATTGATACGGGCCGTTTCCGGAAGTTCAGGGACGGCATTAACTGGCTGCATGCCGAGGTGGTTAAAAGCGGCTCGCAGATCATCCACATTACGCCGCCGGTTTTTGACGAGTTGAAAGGTGGCGACTCCGGCTACGCTGCGGTACTTGATACATACGCAAAATGGTTACTCGCACAGCGCTCAGCCCAGCATTGGGAAGTGATCGACATACATTTCCCGATGAAAAAATACCTGGAAGCCCATCGTAAGGTAGATGCCCAATTCAACCTGGATGGCTTTGCTTTAACCGGCGACGGCGTGCACCCCGGTGAGCTCGGCCACTGGATAATGGCGCGGCAGATACTGGTTTACCTTTGCGGGGATAGTGTTTCAGGTTTTCCCAGCGCAGAGAAAAGTCTTTTGGCCAGCAAGAATGGCGCTGCTATATTGAAGGCGGTAACCGAGCGTCAGAATATGCTGCGCGATGCCTGGCTAACCTCTACCGGGCATAAGCGTCCCGGAATGCCGGTGGGTATGCAATTGGATAGCGCACTCAGGAAATCCGAAGTGATAGGAGCGAGGGTTGATTCGCTGGTGAAGGCGGGTAGGAAGTGAGTTATACGTAGTACGTTTTACGTAATACGTTTTATGCGGAATAAAAAAAGGTGGGTGTCACACTGAGGCATAAGCTTGTCCTGAGCCTGTCGAAGGGAAGTGCGGCGCGCAAAGGCCTTACTGCATATTGTCTTGAACCAGGATTCCCATGATTAAACGATTATGTTGATGACTGCCAACTGCTACTGCAACTGCCACTAAACAAAACTGTTCGTTCACCACGCCGTGAACGCTCATGAACACCTGCTAATTAGTACCCCCTGCTACTATTTGCTGTTTTTCAAACTGTCAATCATTTCTTTCATTTCAGCAATTTCCTTTTTCTGTGTTTTGATAATACCGTCCGCGAGCTTTCTTACCCTCGCGTCTTTAATGTGGGCGTTCTCGCTGGTCATGATCGCAATGGAGTGGTGCGGGATCATGCCTTTCATATACTGAATATCCCCGATGCCGGCCTGTTTGTGCACACCTGCAAAAGCCAACACGAATACCACCACGCTCGAAATAATAATTATCGTATTCTTCTTTTTATTTGCATACATCATCGGCATCATGGCCACCATCAGTACAGCCATGGCGCAGATCATTAGTATGGTCATATAAAAACGGGTCATGTTGATATAGATATGACTCACATCGTCAACATTCAGGAACATAATGGCATACATCAGTACGAACGACAGCGCCAGCATGACGCACAGCTTGCTATAATTTGATTTTTCCATGGCTGCGATTTTAAATGGCCTTTCTATTTCATACAGGTCAGCCAAAAGATTGTTCGCGGGTTTTACCTGCCGGGCCGATAATCAGGTATTTAACTTTCAGCAATTGTGACAAATCACCGTCACCATTTTCCTCATCGCTATCAATTATATTTGAGATAACTATTTATCATAATAGTTTTCAATTTTTAGCTATTTAACTTTTTGCCAATAGTGAAAGTTAATGTCAATATGTTTAGGCGTGTGCGCATTATGCATTAATTTACCAGGCCTGTACTGAGGATCTCAGTATGCCGGTATTTACTGCCATCCATTAACCCTTGTTTTGTTTCTGTATTCAGGTAACATTTTGTTATTCAAAATGTTAGGAAGCGGAAGCCATAAACAATACATCAGCTTAACCGTTTATCTTAACATGAAACCGGTTAAAAGAAAAAGACCGTTGAATGTGGCGAAAGTGAAAAGCACCATTCGCGGTTGGAAAGTTATCTATATTACCTTGGTACTTATCGTTTTGGCGTTGATCGTGCTCCGGCTCGCGCTGCCTGGTATCGTCAAACATTACGTAAATAAACAACTGAACGAACTGCCGGGTTATACCGGCTACGTTGAAGATATCGACATCGCGCTTTGGCGTGGTGCTTATGTCATCAAGGCCCTGCACCTCAAAAAGAAGACCGATCCGGCAAAATATCCTTTTCTGTATATCGAACGGTCCGACCTTTCCATCGAGTGGAAACCATTATTTCATGGCAGGCTGGTAGGAAAGGTAACCTGCGATAGGCCCGTCCTAAACATCCTGGCTACCGAGAGTCTCTCAAAAGAACCCTCTAAAGATACCTGGACAAAGACAGTGAAAGCGCTGATGCCCATGACTATAAACCTGTTCACGGTAAACAGCGGCCGTTTTGCATACTACGACTTTAATAAAAAACCTGCCCATAGCTGGCATATCGACAATTTGCACCTGGTGGCAACAAATCTGGCCAATGTGCAGAAAAAGGGCGACCGCCTTCCCTCTGATGTCAGCCTTACCGGAACATCTATTGGCGGCGGTAAATTGAGCGTAAATGCCAAAGTGAATGTTTTAAAGGAAATGCCCGACTTTGATGGCGGGATACAACTAACCAATATCGATCTGATCAGCCTTAACCCAATGCTTGAGGCCGACGTTAAGTTTGATATCGAACGCGGCAGGCTCGATCTGTTTAGCAAGCTCAGCGTGATGAATGGCGAAATAAGCGGCTACCTCAAGCCTTTTATTAAAGACCTGAAGGTGCTGAACGTAAAAAAGGATATCAAGAAAGGCGGCCCCTTACGCGTGGTGAAGAAAGCTGTAGTAGGACTGGTTGCAGGCATCGTGAAAAATCATAAAACCAAAAAGATAGCTACCATAGTCCCGCTTCATGGAAATATCAACGGGCCTAAAACCAATGGCTGGCAAACATTCCTTGGTGTATTAAGGAATGCATTTATACAGGCCCTTCACGAAAGCATCAGTGGAGACAACACAGCCGAAGAGCCTTCAGAAAAATAAGTCGTCACATCATATAAGTCAAGCCAGTCCTCTCCGCGCGTCTTTGCGAGGAACGAAGCAATCTCCCTTTATGCAAATCAACGGACCGATCATTCGTTGATGAGACGATCATATAAGTCAAGCCAGTCTTCCTCCCCGTCTTTGCGAGGAACGAAGCAATCTCCCTTTATGCAAGTCAATTGAACGGTCATTCGTTGATGAGACGATCATATAAGTCAAGCCAGGTTGGATTCATAGTGTTAATCAAATTTAGTTTATTTTTCCTATCGCCACCTTTTAGTGCCTTTTCAGCTGCGATCGCTTCTTCTATGCGAGGGTAAAACTCATAATAAACAAGCTTATTACAATTATACTTTGCAGTAAAGCTATTCGGATAAGTTTTATTCTTATGATCCCAAATACGGCCGGTTAAATCGGATGTGACGCCGACATAAAGTACATTGTGATATTGATTCGTCAGAATGTAAACGCATCCGCCTTGTTGAAATACCATGCGGCAAAGTACTCAAAAAACCTTCAAAGTACTTGATTAACATCATTCCCTCTCCGCGCGTCTTTGCGAGGAACGAAGCAATCTCCGAACTATGCAGATCACAGCGCAGAGATTTGTTAATGAACGTTCAATAAAATAATCACTACTTAGAACATTCGCTATTCTCTCTCTTCGCGTCTTTGCGAGGAACGAAGCAACCTCTACATAGGACATTCAACGGAGCACAATTTTTTTGCTGAACGTAAATCGACATATCCCTGCTCCCTGATCTGCACAGTTCGGAGATTGCTTCGTTCCTCGCAAAGATGTGGTGCTGAGGCAAATCCCTTCACCTATGCACCAATTCATGACAATCCTTACACACCGAAACCAGCCATTCAATCGGCTCTCTGCCGATATTATACTTAGCGTATTTGGTATGGTGAACCTGCGTAGCGCGACCGCCGCAATAAACGCAGCGCCAATTATCCCGCTTAAGCACTACATAACGCTTCCGCTTCCAGGCGTCTGATTTAAGATAATCCCTGTAGTAATCGCGGCGGCGTTTACGCCCAATTTCAAATAGCCATTGCCTGAGGGCGAGCACAGCCACTGCAACCATCAGTACAATTGCAGCACCCATTGTGATAATGTTTTTATGAATTTACACTATCACTCAGCTCCTTACAACCCGTGTTTTCACGGTATTTTGGCCAACGCTGCGTACTCGCACAAGAAAGGAAATCGTGTAATTACTCTCCGTAAAGGATGCCAATAAATTTATAAGAATCATCTGCAACGGCAAAATAAATAGTCGGGCCTCCAACATTTACCTCGTAAATTGTTCTGGGGTCAAAAGTCAACATGACAGGATTACCTTTATTATCTGTGCCGCCATTAAAACTCATAGAGCTCTTTATAGGGCCAGTTGATGTTCTAATGGCCTTTATAATAGCATCAGGAAACTTGAATGCTTTGAATTCTTCTTGATTGAGGTATTTGTTTTGTCGTAGAAACGGAAAATAAGTTAGTTGCGATAATTTTATATAATTCTTCGAAATCGCCAAATTTTTGAAGTTACTCCAAAATGAATAAATGTTTAAAAAAGACGATTTACTTTTTACCCATTTATTGAGTTCTGTTTCATTACTACCCATCAAATAAAAATTACTTACTTTGATTTTGTTTTTACTAACCAGCGATACGATTGGAGCAGCACCATCAGCAGTATTTGTTCTAGTTTCCAATATGTTATTCCTCAAAGTAGCAGTCCAATTCCATTCGGCTTGATTGCTGCCGAGTTTTAGTGAAATATTATAAAAATCCCTATTAGGGCTAATAGATACAATAATTGAATCGTATCCGCTTAAAACTTTCCATTTTGTTTTCCAGTATCCATTATAATTAGATTGGGCTTGTGCAATTGCAACTAAGGAAAAGAAAAGAAGAATCAGAGTGGGGCCATTTTTCATAATTCAAATGATTGGGTGGATACTCTTGCCTAGTTCTGGGCATGATGTATTTTTTGAAAAATTAAGTGATTGTGAGATTAATTGCAACCCGTGTTTTCACGGTATTTTAGTATGGGTGTAATGAGCCTATGTAGTCAAGGTTGCTCCCCAATACGTCTTTGCGAGGAACGAAGCAATCTCTACACAGGCAGGTCAATGAGCACGAATATCTTTCTATCCGCTCTTTATAGTTTAACCACAAGCGGGACTCTTGCGGTAGCGGGGGAGATACTACCGACAGGATGGTAGTTAAAGTTTTAGTATTGCATTAGCAATAAAGAAAAGACAAATCAGACCAATAATATATTGTAAAAAGAAATAGACCAACCATTTAGTACTTTTAAAAGAAAGTTTTTCAAAATCAACTTTTATAGAGAAAAAAATAAATGAGGTATAGACGAATATCTTAATGATTTTTTCGTACTCTGAAGCACTTGCAGATATGTCAGCGGATTTCTTTATTGGATATATCAATATAAGTTTTTCCCAATTTCCATAATTCCATAAAGTAAATAATAATAGAAAAAAAATCGTCCAGATTATGATTCGCCATTTGTTATAACTATAATCCCACCAAATAAAACTGAGCTCATTTACAAACCAACTATGTCGTGATTGGAAATATTCTTTGTCCACGCGCTCGTAACTATTCAATTTTTTTTCGTTTTGAAATTTTACAAGTAGTTGCTCATAAATAGACCTGTTGAGTTCCGGATAGGGTGATTCATATAGCTTGTAACGACTGTCATAATCAAATTCAATATTGGTCAAATCTGTGTTGTAGAATTTCAATATCGTTGGTTCCTCTTTGTCAATGCCTTGGAGAAACATACCATGCTCGATGTGTACACAGCTCTTAAATTCTATAGTGTCAGCACTGATACCCAGCAAACCAGATTCTTTGCCGAAAGAGCATTGATTAAACCTAATGCTGCGGCTGCCTGGGAGTTTTGTTATATCCGTCATAAGCCAATTATTTAATTGGCAATGAAAAAAATTCACCTCGTTAATTTTGTGATTAACATTTACATCTGCAATGTAGTTCGCAGAAAAATTAGCCATTCCGAGAGTGTCCTCCATAAAATATGCATTAAGGACTTTCGCGTTATTGCCCTCAAAAAATAAGTTTTGTATTGATGAATTCATTACATCAATCCTGGCTGTATCTTTTCTAAAAACATTTCCTGAAACCTCGACTTTATTGTATTTCGATTTCATTATTTGAACCTCGGAAACGATCGTGTCCCCGGAAACATTTACATCGCCTGATTTAGAACCGCTTAACATTAAATATGGAATTTGATTGCCGTTAATGCCTAAGGTGCCAGATAGACCACTTATAACTAATGGTTGTTCAAAGCGGTTATTTATTATTTGCCCTCGTTTATCTTTGGCAATTTGGAGATTTACTGTCTCGCATTCTTGCAGCACGTCGGTAACTGTTTTTGGGGACTGGGTGAAGTGGCAAACTTGGATAGAGAAATTGTCACGCAATACCCCTGTATTACCCGATGTTGCCTGACCAGAGATTGATTTGAGCAAATAATTAAGGTAGCCACAAATACCGTTGTCGTAAGTTAAAGGTTTACCTTCAAGGAGATATATCGGCTTACCATCTGTTCCAACGACTCCCTGAAACATGCCTTTTGGTTTGCCAAGTAGTTTGACCTGCGCGACAGTTTTTGTCGATACAATTGCAACTATTAAAAATAATAGCAGAGCTATGGAAAGAATGCGTAGATATGACAAGGCAAAATAAGTTATTGATCTCATAAAGATAACAACTTTCTTCCATAACTAGCACGAATACACAGGCCTCTCCCGTTTGCTGGCGCACGCGTGCCGCGTGTGCTTAAACAATTGTTCGCGTTGCCCCATTGGGCGCTAAAAACCAACCGAACAAAAAAAGAGACGCCATCCCTGACGCCTCTCCAATATATGGATACAAATTAGGGCTTAATAATGAAACCTCACAAAGGCCTCCATCGCCTGGTACTCCGCCAAACCTAAGCGGTCATAAGCCTGTGCAGTTTCCCGGTTGCGGTCCTCGGCCCTTACCCAAAACTCCCTTGCATCATCACCCGGGAACACCGCCCTGTCTTTTTGCGACTGGTGCTTGAAGATAGCGTTACGTTTACGAAGTACTTCCTGCGGTGAAAGCGGCACGGCCATTTCTATTTCGTAAGTTTCAAACTCTTTCCATGCGCCGCGGTACATCCACACCCAGCAATCTTTTACCCAGTCTTCTGTGGCCCTAAGTTTTCTTAGGGCGGCTATCACAATGTTAAAACATACCAGGTGCGTACCATGCGGGTCGGCAAAGTCACCGGCTACAAATACCTGCTGG
>NZ_DATCRU010000037.1:0-22580 GCF_036568825.1 Mucilaginibacter sp.
CTAATATTCTCATCCTGGCAGGTATGGTTGCATTCCTGACTGGAGTAACACGTTCTCCGTTTACTTCAGCCATACTAGTACTTGAAATGACTGACCGCCATAACGTTATTTTCTTTCTTATGCTAGCAGGCATCTGTGCAAGTCTAATCTCAACGACCGTAAGCAAACATTCCCTTTATGATTACCTGAAGCTCCGGTATATGTTGAAACTTGAATCCGCAGAACGATCTGAGCCGTCTAACGAATCCGGTAAAATGTAATTGTTTTTCCAAGGAATTTGAAGTGCCAATAACCACGGACGTGAAGCAAACCTTTTTTGCCGATTTTGGCGGCAGCATTCCAATAACGACCATGCCGCGAATCATAAACAGAGCCATCTTCCCACGAGTCGTTTTCCGGATCATATCTCAGGCCGCTGAGTATACTCATTCCCAATATTTTTCTGGAACGTAATTTTGGATCAGGGTTGCGTACATCCCGCCAGTAGTCCATCGGTTTGCCTTCAGTATCACTGAACCAAATGATCTTTGCTTTGAACTGGTCCTTGTCCATATATATGGAGATACGAAGGTTGTGCTGCTCAGATTCCCATTTGCCGCAAATACGTTCACGTCCGGTTTGCGCGGTTGCATTAAAAAAATGCAAAAAGCAACTTAGCAATAGAGTTGTTATACAAGAAAGCGAAGGGTTCATTATATTCATTAATACATTTTAAAGCTATTTGTTGATATTCTTTAAATTTTCATAACAATAAGATTGTCAAACGGCCCCGCATTGGCCAATATATGGGGGCCTTATATTGACTTTAACCTTTACCAAAATAATTATGATAAAACTGACTTATGGGCTGGTTATATGGCTGAATGTTTTTACCGTCGCTGGACAACAGCCTATCAAAACTGATAGTTTGCATTCGGATAGCCTTTTACTGGTTGTTCGACAGCTTTCCGCCGAGCGCAACGCCGATTCGCTGAAGCGCTTATCATTGGAACAACAAGTTGGCCGTCTATCTGAGGCGGATAACCAGAAAAAATACACTTTGTTACGAGAATTGAATCAATTAAAAAGCCGCGACTCATTAAGGATGGCGCGGCAAAAAAGGCAAGTGGATTCTCTTCGACGCTTTGTCAAAGGACACCCGGTAATTTTATTGAATGATACACTTTTTTTGATTTACGCCAGACAAGGCAGCTTTACTGCGGCCGAAAGGGCTGAGGCAGTTCAAAACCGGATAAAAAAATTAACAACAGATCAACTTTTCGACCAGCGGAAGCTCTCGTTAAGCAATTCGGAGTCAAACGTAGATATTGTTTATCATGATGAACTGATTCTTTCTGTTTCCGTTACAGATGCACTCTGGCAAAACTTGGATAAAAACGAGCTTGCTAAGCTCTACCGCAAAAGGATCATTGACGCAATTAGCACTTACCGGGAGGAGACCCGTTGGCAAACGATTGCAAAAGAAGCACTATTAGCTTTGCTGGTAATAGCATTTGCCGCCGGATTGATCATCTCGGTCATCCGAACTGCACGCTGGTTGCAAAATCGTACACAGGTCATCGACAGTCGCTGGTTTAAAGGGATAAAAATACGTAACTATGAATTACTTGATAAATCACAACAACATCGTTTACTGGCCTCATTGATATCTGTGTTGAAATGGGTCTTACTATTTATCATTTTTTATGTTGCAATTCCTATTGTATTCGGCATTTTTCCTTATACCCGGGAAATTTCTGCCACCTTATTCGGCTATATCGCCGCTCCCCTTAAAAAGATCGGAAACAGCGCATGGAATTATATACCAAACCTGATTACGATCATTATCATGATGATTGTTTTCAGGTATGTTTTGAGGTTTTTCCGCTTTTTGAAAATAGAGATTGAGCAGGAGAAATTGAAGCTTCCAGGATTTTATGCAGACTGGGCGAATCCTACTTACCAGATTATCCGGGTATTGGTGCTAGCCTTTATGCTTATTGTAATTTTTCCCTACCTGCCAGGCTCAGAATCACCCGTGTTCAAGGGCGTTTCAGTATTTATGGGGGTGTTATTTACATTTGGCTCGGCTGGAGCATTAGGAAATGTTGTTGCCGGCCTTGTACTTACTTATATGCGCGCGTTCAAAATCGGAGACCGCGTACAGATTGGAGAAGTAACCGGAGATGTAATTCAAAAAACATTATTAGTTACACGCATCCGTACCATCAAAAATGAGATTATTTCTATACCGAACTCAACGGTGATGAATAATCATACTGTAAATTTTAGCAGTGAAGCTCATCAAGCCGGCCTGATCCTCCATACTACGGTTACTATCGGCTATGATGCACCCTGGCGCCAGGTACATGAGTTGTTAATTGCTGCTGCACAGGCCACCGAAAAGATTGAAGAGGAGCCGGTGCCGTTTGTTTTACAAACCAGCCTTGACGATTATTATGTCAGTTACCAACTGAATGCGTATACACGCCACCCGGAGCAACAGGCGATAATTTACTCAAAGTTGCATAGTTTCATTCAAGATAAATTCAATGAGGCCGGCATCGAAATAATGTCACCGCATTATAAGGCAATTAGAGACGGCAATGCTGTGGCGATACCTTCTGACTATTTACCCCAGGATTATATAGCACCAGTCTTTCAAACCAGGCAGCGTAAAGATTGAAACTGTGCGGTCCGCTTTTTTAATACGATGAGCGGATAAGTGGATGAAGTTTTTTTCAACAAATTGTAGAGGCTCCTGTTTTTTGATTATGTATAAAAAGCCACTCAGAAAATCAGGAAACGGAATTGCTGATAATTATTTGCCAATAGAGAATTACGGCGTAATCGGTGATTTGAATACAGTTGCACTCGTCGGAATCAATGGCTCTATCGATTTTATGTGTTTCCCTGATTTCGATTCGCCTTCGCTATTCGCCTCATTACTTGATCGCTCCAAAGGCGGCTATTATAGTATTTGCCCGAAAAGTGGAAACTTTAAAAGCAAGCAGCTTTATTTACCGGAAACAAACATCTTGCTGACCCGGTTCCTTTCCGAAGATGGTGTTGGTGAACTGACCGACTTGATGCCTGTCCAGGAATTAAACAGGGGAAACGAACTCATCAGAAGGATAACTACCGTTAAGGGTTCGATCACTTACCACCTCTGCTGTAAACCCCGCTTTAATTACGCTGCGTCAGCGCATAAAATTGAGAAAGTCAGTGGTCATGAATTGCTTTTCGCTTGTGATGATCTTGACTTAAAAATTCGATTAAAAAGTAATATTGAAATTCAAATTAACAACGAAGACTGTTCGGCACAGTTTACTCTAAATGCCGGTGAAACAGGTGACTTTATCCTTTCCCATGTTGGTAAGTTTGTTCCCCACAAAGACGATATCACCGATTATATCGACTCTTCGCTCATCGAGAACATAAATTACTGGAAGAACTGGGTCGAACAGTCAAATTACAAGGGCCGCTGGCTTGGAATAGTAAATCGGTCGGCTCTTGTCCTCAAACTAATGACTTCGTACACATACGGTTCGTTGCTGGCTGCTCCGACTTTCAGCCTGCCCGAGCAGATCGGTGGGGTTCGCAACTGGGATTATCGCTATACATGGATTAGAGACGCCTCCTTTACTGTTTATTGCCTGCTCAACCTGGGCTATACTAAAGAGGCCGGCAATTTCATCAGGTGGGTAAAGGATAAGTGCCTTGACGTAAAAAAAAGAGGCACACTTCAAATCATGTATAAACTTGATGGCAGCAAAGAAATCAATGAAATTGAATTAACGGATTTCGAGGGATACAAAGGCTCCCGTCCGGTAAGAATAGGAAACGCCGCGTATAAGCAATTGCAATTGGATATTTACGGCGAGCTCATGGATGCTGTATACTTGTTTGATAAACATGGCGATCCTATATCCTATGAGTTTTGGCTGGATCTTACAGCTCAGATTAACTGGCTGTCAAAAAATTGGAAGAAAAAGGACGACGGAATCTGGGAGGTGCGCGGTGGTAAACGAAATTTTCTTTATTCGCGCCTGATGTGTTGGGTAGCTTTTGATCGTGCGCTTAAAATCGGCGAAAATCATTCATTTCCTGTTCCTTCAAACTGGTTGTCCCTCCGTGATGAAATATTTATTTCTATTCACGCCAATTTCTGGAATGAGGAAATGCAGGCCTTTGTACAATATGATGGCGCCGATACGGTCGACGCATCTGCATTGATGATGCCAATCCTCGGGTTCATCGGCCCAAAGGACCCTAAATGGTTGAGCACGCTTAAATGCATAGAAGAGCGCCTTGTCGATGATTTCCTGGTTTATCGTTATAAGTCAAAAAAAGGAATTGACGGCCTTGCGGGTCCCGAAGGAACATTTTCTATGTGTACCTTTTGGTTTATCGAATGTCTCAGCGCTTCCGGGCAACTGGATAAAGCCAGGTTATATTTTGAGAAAATGCTCGGTTACGCCAATCATCTTGGACTATATTCCGAACAGCTTGGATTCAGTGGCGAGCATCTCGGTAATTTTCCCCAGGCGTTTACGCACCTTGGCCTCATCAGTGCCGCCATTAGTCTCAATAAGCAGCTTAATGACGATCGTAATCAAAACGTTGGTTGAGTGCATATTGTAATTTAATTTAAAATTAAAAAACCATATCTCGAAATGCCCTGTTACCTTAAGAGCAGGGCGTTCATATCGCATTCATAATCCATTACTCAGCCAACCTCATCATCTTGGAGGCCCGCAGTTAAACTTTACAACAAGGTAATTATGAGTAAACAAGTTAGCGATTTCATTATCGACCGTTTAAGTTCATGGGGCATTAAACGGATCTTTGGCTTCCCCGGCGATGGTATCAATGGTATTATGGGGGCTCTTGACAGGGCGCAAGACAAAATCGATTTCATTCAGGTAAGGCACGAAGAAGATGCCGCTTTTATGGCCTGCGGTCACGCCAAGTTCACCGGCGAGGTTGGGGTATGTATGGCGACCTCGGGCCCCGGAGCGATCCACCTCCTTAACGGTCTTTATGACGCCAAACTGGACCATCAGCCGGTTGTCGCCATTGTCGGTCAGCAGGCAAGGCTTTCTATGGGAGGCAGCTATCAGCAGGAAGTCGACCTTGTTTCGTTATATAAGGATGTCGCGGGCGAATATGTACACATGATGACTGAACCCGGCCAGGCGCGGCAGCTGATCGACCGTGCAATACGCATTGCGAAAGCCCAACGCACGGTAACTTGTGTGATCGTTCCGAATGACCTGCAGGAAGAGGATGCGCTGGAAGCTCCGCCTAAAAAACATGGCAGTGTATTTACTGGCATCGGTCATTCCATTGAAAGGCCGGTGCCACCGGCAAGCGAATTACAAAAGGCGGCCGCAATATTGAACGAAGGGAAAAAGGTCGCTATCCTGGTTGGTGCAGGAGCGCTTGGTGCTTCAAGGGAAGTTCAGGAAATAGCCGAATTGCTTGGTGCCGGCGTTGCCAAGGCCTTGCTGGGCCGTGCAGCACTGCCCGACGACTTACCTTATGTTACCGGGGCCATCGGCTTATTGGGCACCAAACCCAGCTGGGATATGATGATGGATTGCGATACCCTGTTCATGATTGGCAGCAGTTTCCCCTATTCCGAGTTTTTACCAGATGAGGGTCAGGCTAAGGGCGTACAGATAGATATCGATAGCCGGATGGTAAGTCTGCGTTACCCAATGGATGTGAATCTGGTCGGCGATAGTAAGGAAACATTGAAAGCGCTCATCCCGATGATCAAATACAAAGAAGATCGAAAATGGAGAAAGGAGATAGAAGAAGGTACTAAAGACTGGTGGGCAGTGATCGAAGCCAAGGCAATGAAAGAAGCAAAACCTATCAATCCACAGCGCGTCTTTTGGGAATTGTCGCCGCGGCTTCCTGAGAACTGCATCCTTACCGCCGATTCCGGGTCATCTGCGAATTGGTTTGCCCGCAATCTGAAAATACGGGAAGGAATGAAAGCTTCCCTTTCCGGAACCCTGGCCACGATGTGTCCGGGAGTGCCTTACACTATAGCGGCAAAATTTGCTTATCCGGACCGCGTAGCCATCGCGCTGGTAGGAGATGGCGCCATGCAGATGCTGGGAAATAACGGCTTAATAACAATCTCCAAATATTGGAAGCGCTGGAGCGATCCCCGGCTTATTGTACTTGTGTTGCACAACAACGATCTGAACCAGGTAACCTGGGAGCAACGCGTAATGACCGGCAATCCTGAATTTGTTGGATCACAGCAGCTACCTGACTTTCCGTACGCGAAATATGCCGAGCTGCTCGGGTTGAAAGGTATTAAAGTCGATCACCCTGATCATTTAGGTTCTGCATGGGACGAGGCCTTGTCGGCTGACCGGCCCGTAGTTTTAGAAGCCATTGTTGACCCGGATGTTCCTACCATTCCGCCTCATATCACCTTCGCCCAAATGATCAAATTTAGCAAGACGGTCATCAAAGGAGATGCCCACGAAAAAGGCATCATCAACCAGACATTCAAAGATGTGATAGAAGAATATTTACCGCATCATCACAATTGAAAATGAATGCGGATGAACGGATCGATGAATTAAAAGCTACGGCTTATACTATTCCAACCAGTGAGCCCGAATCAGATGGGACACTGAAATGGAATAGTACTACCCTGGTGTTGGTGGAAATAAGCGGCATGGGTAAAAAAGGAATAGGTTATACCTATGCACATAGCGCCACTGCCCATTTCATCAACGAACATTTGAAAGATATCGTGGTCGGTCTGTCTCCCTTTGACATTGGGAAAATATCCGATGATATTTTGGTATCAACCCGAAATGAAGGCAATTGCGGCATCACCCGTATGGCAGCGTCTGCAATAGACGGAGCTGTATGGGATCTTAAGGCAAGGATATTTGATGTTCCTTTGTGCAGCCTGATCGGTAAAACGCGTAACAAAATAGAGGTGTATGGCAGCGGCGGGTTTACTTGCTTTCCTGATGATGTTCTTGCCGACCGGCTTGGTGGTTGGGCAGATTATGGCTTTAGTTCGGTGAAAATGAAGATTGGTCGTAAGCCGAACCACGATCTTAAAAGAGTTCGGATTGCACATGAAGCTATAGGTGACGAAGTGCAGCTTTTCGTAGATGCCAACGGCGCTTACGACGCAAAGCAAGCTTTATCCATGGCTGAAAAATTTAACCAGTATAACGTCACCTGGTTTGAGGAACCTGTTTCGTCTGACGATGCGGACGGTCTGGCATTCATTCGCGACCACATGCCCGCTCCAATTAGGATCGCCGCGGGTGAATATGGATATACTGTCGATTATTTTTTGAACATGCTTCGAAAGGGCGCCGTCGATGTTCTTCAGGCCGACGCCACGCGGTGTGGCGGAATCACGGGCTTTATGAAAACTGCCGCCATTGCCGAAGCCTTTCATATTCCATTTTCTTTCCATTGCGCACCTGCACTTCATCTTCACGCTTCGCTTTGTGTGCCCAACTTCTATATCGGCGAATATTTTTATGACCATATGCGCATTGAGAATATTTTCTTTGAAGGCGCTCCAAAACCTGTCAACGGTTATTTGGAGGCCGATTTGTCACAACCAGGCCTGGGACTAATATTTAAATACCAGGACGCCGAACAGTATTTAGTGTCCTGAATTATCGTACTATGAGAACTGAAATAATACAGGCTGAAGTTGCAGCCATCGATTTAGAGTTATTGGAGGCGGAATTAAAGAACGCTATTGAAGGCGAAGTTAGATTTGACGACGGCAGCAGGGCAGCTTATGCGACCGACGGCTCAAATTACCGGCAGATACCTATCGGGGTGGTTGTTCCAAAACACAGGAAGGACATTATAGAAACTGTAGCAATCTGCCAAAAATATCAGGCGCCTGTCTTATCCCGCGGCGGTGGCACCAGTCTCGCAGGCCAATGCTGTAATGTCGCTGTAGTAATGGATATGTCAAAGTATTATAACGCTGTGCTGGAGGTCGACGAAAAGAACAAGCTGGTCAAAGTCGAGCCCGGAATAGTGCTCGACCAGATGAAAAAATGCACGGAAGAGCAAGCCGGCCTTACTTTCGGTCCCGACCCTGCTACGCACGACCATTGCACCATCGGCGGCATGATGGGCAACAACTCTTGCGGGACGCATTCGGTAATGGCCGCCTTCGCGGGCTACGGTGCACGGACATCAGATAATACCGAACGGCTTACTTTGCTTGCTTACGATGGGTTTACAATGGAAGCCGGGCCTACCAGCGACGAACAGTTAGAGCAATACATCAGTGAGGGCGGCCGAAAGGGAGAAATATACCGTAAACTAAAGGATCTGCGCGATAAGTACGCTGATCTTATCCGTGAAAAATTTCCCAAAATACCGCGCAGGGTTTCCGGTTATAACCTGGACGAGTTGCTGCCTGAAAACGGCTTTAATGTTGCGCGGGCACTGGTAGGTAGTGAAGGCACCTGTGTTGTGATTCTCGATGCGACCTTAAAGTTAATGTCCAAGCCCGAAGCGAGATCATTACTGGTTTTGGGTTATCCTGACGTGTACAGCGCTGGTCACCACGCGCCTATCGTGTTAAAGCATAAACCGATCGCACTGGAAGGCATTGATGCCGAACTGATTAGTTTCATGCAAAAGAAGGACTTGCATGCGGAGGATGTTTCCATGCTGCCAGAGGGAAAAGGCTGGCTTTTGGCGGAGTTCGGCGCCGACAGCAAGGAGGCTGCCGACCAGAAGGCAAAAGATGTTATGGCAGATCTGAAAAAAGAAAAGGATGTTCCATCCATGCGGCTGTATGATGACCCGAAGCAGGAAAAAAAGCTATGGGAAGTACGGGAATCCGGCCTGGGTGCAACGGCATTTGTGCCCGGCATGAAAGATGCCTGGCCGGGATGGGAAGATTCGGCCGTACCGCCTGAAAAGGTTGGAGATTATTTGAAGGACCTGCGCGATTTGTTTAAAAAGTTCGGCTACACTGCTGCGCTTTACGGTCATTTCGGACAGGGGTGCATCCATTGCCGGATCGATTTTGACCTGCTTACTAAAGAAGGTATAGAAAAATACCGGAAGTTCACGCAGGAAGCGGCAGCATTGGTTGTCCGTTATGGAGGGTCATTGTCAGGCGAGCATGGTGATGGACAGGCAAGAGCAGACATGCTGGAAATAATGTACGGGCCTGAACTCATGGAAGCTTTCAGGGAGTTTAAGAAAATATGGGACCCCGACTGGAAAATGAACCCAGGGAAGATCATTGATCCTTATGGCGAAACCGCCAACCTGAGGCTCGGAGCCGACTACAACCCGCCGGAACTTAAGACGCATTTCCACTTTCCGGAAGACGGTGGCAGTTTTTCGCACGCCACGCTGCGCTGCGTTGGTGTGGGCAAATGCCGGCGCCACGAAGGCGGAACCATGTGCCCCAGCTACATGGTAACGCGGGAAGAGGAGCATTCCACCCGGGGGCGTGCGCACCTTTTATTCGAAATGCTTCAAGGCGAGGAAATTAAGGATGGCTGGAAAAGCAAGGCCGTAAAAGATGCACTCGACCTATGCCTGGCATGTAAAGGCTGCAAAGGCGACTGCCCGGTAAATGTCGATATGGCGACTTACAAATCGGAGTTCCTGTCGCATTATTACCAAAAGCGACTGCGGCCCCGATCGGCTTACGCATTCGGATGGATATATTGGTGGGCAAGGCTGGCCTCAAAAATGCCCTGGCTGGTAAATATGCTGACGCAAAACCGCATTACCGGAGCTATAGCAAAAAAGCTTGCGGGCGTTGCGCAGCAGCGCAGAATACCGCGCTTTGCTGAGCAAACGTTTCGCGATTGGTTCAGGCAGCACAAAACACCTAACAGATATGCCGCAAAAGTGATCCTCTGGCCGGATACCTTTAACAACTTCTTCCTGCCTGAAACATTGGTAGCAGCGGTCGAAGTACTTGAAGCGGCTGGATTTGAAGTTTTTATCCCAAAACAAACGCTTTGCTGCGGCAGACCTCTGTACGATTTTGGTATGCTGAATACCGCGAAAGGTTTGCTAACCGGGATCATGGCATCACTTAAACAGGAAATAATGGAGGAAGTGCCTATTGTCGGACTTGAGCCAAGTTGCGTAGCCGTATTCAGAGATGAGCTGACCAACCTTTTCCCAAACCAGGAAGATGCCAAAAGATTGAGTAAACAGGTTTTTACGCTGGCGGAATTTTTAGAGAAGAAGGCCCCGGATTTTGAGGTTCCCAAATTCAAGGCAAAAGCTATAGTCCATGGGCATTGCCACCACAAAGCCATTATGAAAATGGAAAGCGATGAAAAGCTGTTAAATAAAATGAAACTTGATCATACCCTGCTGGATTCAGGGTGCTGCGGAATGGCTGGCTATTTCGGTTACGAAGAAGGCCGCCACTACCAGTTGGGTAAAGCTTCAGGCGAGCGCGTTCTGCTGCCTGCGGTGAGAAACGCTAAAGCTTCTGATATCATCATCGCCGACGGTTTCAGTTGCCGGGAGCAAATCGAACAAGAGACCGGGCGCAAAGGTCTGCACACTGCCCAGGTGCTGCAAATGGCGCTGAAAAAAGAAAGGTCAAACCTACCGTACCCTGAGCGGAAATATATAGACGAAATGAAACTGAAAGGCGATAGTAACAAAAAGGCTGCGATAGTGGCGGCAGCAGCCTGTCTTGTTACCGCGGCAGTTGTGTGGGGGATAAAAGCAAAACTGAACAAATAATGGCGCAAATAGGAAGAAAAATATGGGCAATACCCGAAGGGTACATACCGGCATGGAGTAACGGTCCTGCACCGGAATTCACCAGCCATGAGGCTGCGTGCATATTGAATGCAGGCGATTCGGACGCGCATATTGAGCTTACAATCTATTTCGCCGACCGCGAGCCCGCCGGTCCGTACTGCATCGTTGTTCCGGCATTACGAACCAAACACCTTCGCTTTAACGACCTGACCGAACCGGAGAAGATACCGCTCGGCCTTACTTATTCAAGCGTATTTACTGCGGATGTCCCGGTCGTAATCCAGCATACCCGGCTCGACTCACGTCAGAGCGAAAATGCATTACTCACAACCATAGCATATTCAGAATAAAATGAACGAACTGAAAAATAAAGTTGTAGTTATAACAGGCGCGTCGGCGGGCCTTGGCAGGGCAATGGCACGCGAATTTGCCAAAGAGGGGGCAACATTAGCCCTGATAGCAAGAGGAATTGACGGATTGAACGCAGCTGTAAAAGAAGCGGACAACGCGGGATGTAGGGCTAAAGCTTACCCCGCCGACGTTGGTGATTACGACCAGGTGGAGGCGGCCACCAATGCTATCGAATCTGATCTCGGTCCCATCGACATATGGATCAATAATGCGATGGTCAGCGTTTTTGGGCCGCTGAAACAGATGGAGGCAAAAGATTTCAGGCGCGTAACCGATGTGACTTATCTCGGACAGGTTTACGGAACCCAGGCCGCGCTGAAGAGAATGTTACCGCGCAACAGGGGCAGCATTATTTTAGCGGGCTCGGCACTTGCCTACCGCGGTATACCCTTGCAGTCGGCCTATTGCGGTGCCAAGCATGGCATTCATGGCTTTTTCGAATCGCTCAGAGCGGAGCTGGCACATGACAAGAGCGACATCAGCTTAAGTATGGTCCAGCTGCCTGCAATGAACACAACGCAATTCGGCTTTGTAAAAAGCTATTTACCCAACAAACCCAAGCCAATGGGTAGGATCTATGAACCGGAAGTAGCGGCAAGGGCAATTGTGGAAATTGCTAAAAATCCGCAACGCGAAGCATTTGTCGGATATCCCACGGTGCAAACAATCGTAGGCAATAAGATACTTCCGGGATACCTCGACAATTATCTGGGGAAAACGGGGTATGACGGCCAGCAAACAAATGAAGGCGCTGATCCCAATCGCAAAGACAACCTGTACGCGCCCATTCCCGGCGATCACGGTGCGCATGGAAACTTTGATGCAACAGCCTGGGATTTCAGTCCGCAGTTTTGGGCTGTCAGCCATAAGGCGGTGACCTGGGGAGCCGCTACGCTGGTGGGATTCGGCCTGGGACTGATTTTTGCAAAAAAGATTATCAAATAAAATGTATAGATGTTATCAACAAGTTTGCCGGATATAACCAGGCCGTCAATTTTTAATACGGCAAGCCCGGAGGCGGAAAAGATCGGGCGGATTGGCAATGGGTTCCTGATTGCGGGAACAGCAATGTTTTTACTCATTACCCTTTTGACCGTATATATCTGCCGGAAGTATCGCGCAAAACCAAATAGTTCGGAACCCCGGCAAACTTCCAGCAACCACCTGCTTGAAATAACTATGGTGGGTGTGCCGCTGCTGCTGGTCATCTTTTTTTTCTTTTGGTCGCTGACGACCATGAGCGCCGTGCTTCCGCCGGCTGAAAAGCATAAACCCGATGTGATTATCACGGGGCACCAGTTTTGGTGGCAGGCCGAATATCCAGCAAATAAATTTTCGACAGCCAACGAGATTCATCTGCCGGTCGGTAAAAAGCTTTTGCTTGAAGTAAGGGCGGCAGATGTAATTCACGACTGGTGGGTACCGGCGCTTGGTGCAAAAATGGATATGATACCTGGAACCAGCAACTTCCTTTGGATGACCATCACAAAGCCTGGTGTTTATCTTGGCACATGCAGCGAATTTTGCGGCGAACAACATGCGTGGATGCGCATCCGCGTGATTGCCGAACAGCCGCAGCAATATCAACGCTGGCTGGTTAGCCAGTCTGCAATCGATAAACTGCCACCGGATACACTGGTTGAAAAGGGTAACGCATTGTTCATAGAGGCTTCCTGCAGTAATTGCCATAGCATTCGTGGTACTGCCGCGATTGGTCAAATTGGTCCCGACCTCACTCATTTCGCCGGAAGGCAGACAATGCTCGCGGGTATGATGAGCGTTAATGGTCAAAATATTTATAACTGGCTCCTCGCTCCGCAGAAAATAAAGCCCGGCGCCCATATGCCTCGGTTTAATTTCGGCCGGGACAGTTTGAAGGCGCTTACCGCATATTTATCCACGCTGAAATGAGCGAACTAGAACATATACGTATTCCCGAACCCGAATCGCCGCTGCCGGGCATAACTGTGACGGGAGACCAGGGATTGATACAATGGCTGTCTTCTGTGGATCACAAACAGATCGGCATTATGTACCTGTGGACTTCAGTGCTGTTCCTTCTTGCCGGGGGTGTTGAGATATTGCTCGTTCGCATTCAGTTATCCGGGCCAAACAATCATTTTCTAAATCCCGAAGTATATAATCAGCTGTTCACAATGCATGGGACGACAATGATCTTTTTTGTTCTTACACCTGCAATATTCGGCTTTGCAACCTATTTCGTGCCGCTGATGATCGGGGCGAATGACATGGCTTTCCCAAGGCTCAATGCATTCAGTTTTTGGTGCACCCTTTTTGGCGGTCTGTTGTTGTATTTCAGTTTTTTGGCAGGAGGAGCGCCGGATGCCGGTTGGTTCAATTATGCGCCCCTTAACCAGTATAATTACTCTTCTTCTCACGGTATCGATTATTACTGTTCAGGTTTGCTGCTCGCGGGAATTGGCACCGTCACAGCCTCGGTAAACTTTGTAGTTACAATCCTTCATCGGCGTGTTCCCGATATGGGCCTGAAGCAAATGCCTTTGTTCGTTTGGATGATCCTAATCAACTCCTTTCTTGTTTTAGCAGCCTTCCCTGCTTTGAACGCAGCCCTGGTTATGCTGCTGCTCGACCGGGAGTTGCATGCACATTTTTTTCAACCCTCCGGCGGTGGCTCAGCCCTGCTGTGGCAACATTTATTTTGGCTGTTTGGCCACCCCGAAGTATATATTCTCATACTGCCGGTATTTGGTATATTTTCAGAGGTGTTCCCGGTATTCAGCCGAAAACCAATTTTTGGTTATGGCTTTGTGGTCGGTTCCGGCATCGCTATAGCACTCCTGGCATTTGGTGTCTGGGTACATCATATGTTCGCAACCGGTCTGGGCAATACCGTCAACAATTTCTTTGCGGCCAGCAGCCTGCTGATCGGCGTGCCCACCGGCGTAAAGATTTTCAACTGGCTCGCTACGATGTACGGCGGAAGTATTCGCTTCAGTGTAGCAATGCTATTTGCGATAGCATTCTTAGTCGAATTTACTATCGGTGGTTTAAGCGGAATTTCATTTGCCATCGTACCTATCGATTGGCAGCTGACGGACACCTACTACGTTGTAGCTCACCTGCACTACGTATTTATAGGCGGCAGCCTGTTTGGCCTCATCTCGGCGACATTTTATTGGTATCCTAAAATTTCGGGCCGCCTGCTGGATGAAAGGATGGGCCGGTGGTTTTTCTGGTTGTTCGTCATAGGATTCAACCTGACATTTTTGGTACAGCATGCCCTAGGCGCTATGGGAATGCCAAGACGTGTCTATACGTATCCCGATCTTCCTGGGTGGGGTGTGCTTAACTTAATTTCGACCATCGGTGGCATTTTAATGGGAATCGCGGTTTGCATGCTGGTTTACATGCTTTGGGCCGCCAGGAAAAAGGGTAGGATCGCGGGTGATGACCCCTGGGATGCTAATACGCTAGAGTGGACGACGTCTTCGCCGCCGCGCCTCAAGAATTTCAATAAAGTCATCCCGGTAAAGAGCACCCGGCCGTTCCGTGATTTCAAAAGACCGAACGATACCGATTGGGGAAGAGAAGGAGGCACCAATGAATAAGTTAATGATGAAGCTGGTTGTTGGCACCGAGGCGATGTTTTTTTTATCATTGATCGTCGCCTTCATTTATTTCTCGCTTTCTCCGGCATTCAAAGCATTACAGATGCGTACGCTGGATATTAAAACCACGGGCGCATTCAGTTTGCTGCTTTTCGCAAGCAGCTTTACCTTTTGGCGCGCTGAAGCAAACTTCAAAAAAGGCAGCACCAAAAGATTAAAGTTCTGGCTTTCTTTTACGATCGTGTTGGGTGTCGTTTTCCTTTTTGGACAAGCGAAGGAATACATCAAGCTGCTCGATGAGCACGTCAACCTCGCGAGCAGCACTTTCGGCACCAGTTTCTTTACGTTGACAGGATTTCACGGACTGCATGTGGTCGTGGGATTGATCATTCTGATGATCGTCACCTGCCTGGCCTTCCTCGGTGATTTTGATGTCGGAGGCTCATCAGTGATCAGCACCGTAGGTATTTATTGGCATTTCGTGGATATCTTATGGGCCTTTGTGTTTTTCGTGGTTTATGTTTCACCTTACTTGCTTTAAGTTATGGCGTTCACGACATTAATTAGTCATTGGCATTTTGACCCCATCCTGGTGGTTTTTATAGCCGCCGTTGTGAGTATCTACTGGTCGGTAAGCCGCTTCAGGCGGATTCGGAGTAATTGGCTCTTCGCGTGCGCCATGTCTGTCTTCCTGATTATGACATGCTCACCTGTACATTACCTGGGTATGCACTATTATTTTTCTGTATATATGATCTGCCATGTTTCAATTTTGCTGATCTGCGGTCCGCTGCTGGTAATGTCGATACCACGAAGACCTTACCAATTCTGGGAGAACCGGCTTAACAAAATATCGGCGAAACTTGCGGCACGTCCGTGGCTGTGTTGGTTGGCAGGTGTTAGTATTATGTGGTTTTGGCACATCCCCGCTATATTTGATTCGGGCATGACCGCTATGCACGGGCGGTTCACAGTGCTTACGTTTTTGCACCCCGCGACCATGCTGGCAGCCGGCTTTGTATTTGCCTGGCCTTTGTTCAGTCGCTTTAGCACCCGTGAACTGCATCCGCTCACAGGTGTCCTGTATCTTTTTACTGCCTGTGTAAGCTGTTCCCTCCTTGGTTTGTTGATCACGTTTGCGCCTCCGGGGACTTATCATCATTACATGCAGATGACCGGAATGGACGGCAGGCCATGGAACATATCCTGGCAGGAGGATCAACAGGCTGCCGGCCTGATCATGTGGGTACCTTGCTGCTTCCTGTACCTCAGCGGCTGCATCTATTTGCTGCTCCGCTGGTTCAGCGAAAAACCACTGAACGATCAAAAGCGGTCTAACTCAATAAAGCCAACGATTCCTTAAAGAAGATGGAGAATAACAATATAGAAAAAAAAGTAATTCAAGCGGACAAAAGACCGGAAGCCCCGAAGGCCCCAAAAAAAATCCTCAGGGTTGTTTTTCAGGCATTGGGGGTAATTTTTCTGCTTTGGGACTTGCTTCATCAAAGCCCGGCCAGGCAGGTGAAATCAACTATCCCGGCAGCGTCCGATAATCTGGACAATGAAGCCGAGCAGCGTCCGCCGGAACATGAAGGAAATGCAGCCAGTCCGCACAGTCTGCCGAAGCCTACTTATTGGCCGTTCTTCCTGGCGCTTGGTATGACTTTTATTTTCTGGGGCCTGCTTACTACGTGGGTTATTCTATTAGCCGGATTCCTGGTACTGGCAACATCGCTTTATGGTTGGATAAATATTTTACGTCATGAATGAAACCCAAGAAAACCAAACTCGCAGGAGTTTCCTGGTAAAGTTAAGCACAGGACTGGCGGCAATTTCTGCAGTGATCGCCGCAGTGCCCGTGCTGAGCTCTTTCTTTGCGCCGCTTTTGGAAAAAACACCGGTACAATGGCGGCCGGTCGGAGACCTGTCAAAGTTCACGGTTGGTGACACCATGCTCGTTCAGTTTGAGAATGCTGACCCGGAAACATGGGCCGGGGTTACTGCGCATACCGCCGCCTGGCTTCGCCGCGATACAGAAAAGTCCTTTACGGCTTTTTCCGCGAATTGTACGCACCTGGGGTGCCCCATACGTTGGGAAAAAGACGCTCAGCTATTCATGTGTCCTTGTCATGGAGGCGTTTATTATAAAGATGGTTCCGTTGCTGCGGGTCCGCCGCCAAAATCGCTGGTGAAGTATAAAGTCAGGATCAATAAAAACCAGGTGGAGATTCAAACTTCACCCGTGCCAATCACTACGATAAGCGCCTAAAACAAATGAAGCTTTTAAAGAGAATTTGGCATTGGATTGACGACCGCAGCGGGCTGAGTGAAATTTTTCTGCCTTTGATCAAGCATCCCGTGCCGCCTGGAAGCAAATGGAGCTATGTTTTTGGAAGCGCAACATTATTTTGCCTCATCTTACAAATAATAACCGGTGTAGCGCTTGCTTTACTTTATCAGCCGTCTTCCTCGGGGGCATATCAATCACTGAAATTTATTACCGATAGAGCCGCTTTTGGAAGCGTGCTAAGAGGGATTCATTATTTCGGCGCATCCGGCATGATCATTATGGTTGGGGTACACATGATGCGCGTTTATATCACAGCAGCTTACAAGTACCCGAGAGAGATGGGCTGGATCACTGGTGTGATATTATTGTTTCTGACGATTGCCATGGGTTTTACCGGTCAATTGCTGCGCTGGGATTCCAATGGTGTCTGGTCTTCTGTAGTGGCGGCGGAACAGCTTGGACGGATTCCCCTGATCGGCAAGCCGCTGGCGCGCTTGCTTTTGGGTGGCGACACGATTGGCGGGCACTCTTTGAGTCGCTTTTTCGCATATCATGTGTTCATCATTCCCGCTATCATTTTTCTTTTCCTTGGCTACCACATCATGCTGGTGTTCCGAAATGGTATATCTGAACCGACGAAGGCCGGCAGGCTGCTTGATCCGAAAACGTACCGGCAATGGTATAAGGATATGCTGAAGAAAGTTGGTGTTCCTTTCTGGCCATATGCAGGCTGGCGTGATCTTATATTTGGCGCGGCAACCATCATTGCTATCATAATATTGGCGGTAGTCGTCGGGCCGCCCAAATTGACGCAGCCCCCGGATCCATCGATGGTGTACAGCCAGCCGAAGCCTGACTGGTACATGCTTTCGATCTTCTCATTGTTTGCCTTAATGCCACCAAGAATAGAGTCCTACATGATAGTTATTGGCCCGTTGTTAACGATTCTTCTTCTTCTGGCATTACCGTTTGTCTCCAATAAGGGGGAACGCAGTCCGCGGCGCCGTCCCTGGGCTGTTTTCGGTTCGGTTTGCGTCGTGATTTTTGTATTCAGTTTGTTTCTTGAGGGGGAACGCGCCAGTTGGTCACCCAGGTTTAAAACGAAGCCGCTTCGGGCCGCACAGATCAATTCGCAGGATACCACGGTGATCAGCGGCGCCGCTTTGTTTTATAAAAAAGGATGCCTGTATTGTCACAAGGTTAACGGAAGCGGCGGACTGAACGGTCCCGATCTCAGCCATGTGGCCTTGCGATTGTCGCCGGACCAAATGACTATACGCATCGTCAATGGCGGCGATAATATGCCTGCCTACGGCGGTATGATCAGCAATGAGCAAATGCAACAAATACTCACGTTTTTAAAAAGCTGTCGGTAAAAAGGTATTTATCTAAATCTATTAGCACTTTTACAAATCGCCATGAACAATTAAGACGTAGTTTTGTTTATTCCTTATTCACGCCTTAGAATCACAACAGCAGCCTTCACTCTTTTGATGCAGCAGGCACTTGATAAAGGCATTAGAATACCCAAAAGACAAATACGGCAGTACATTTTATTTGATTTTCGCTCAGTTGCCAAGATTTTACGATGAAACTTTCTACCCAAATATCTCTCGGATTTTTTATCGCGATTTCAATTGACCTTGCCGATTCGTATATAAATTATTCGCTTACGCAAAAAGTGAATACGAATACAGCCTTTTTAACAAACTCCGAGGTTGTTATACGGACATCCAGCAATTTGAATCGGGATGTGCTCGATATGCAAAATGCCCTCAGAGGTTACTTGTTATCCGGCGATCCTAAATTTTTAATCAGGTACGACAAGGGACTGAAAACCATTCCGGTTCTTATAAGGCAAGAAAAGGCCCTTATTGTTTCGTCGCCGTTGCAGGTTTCCAGGCTTGATTCTATCGCAAGAATTCATAGCGAATGGCTTACTTATGCCAATCAGATCATCGACGCAAAATCAAAGGCAATTGTTGATCAGAGCCTTGAAGGAAACTATGAGAAATTGTTTACAAATCAGTTTAAACAGAATGCGGGCAAAAATTACAACGAACGGATCGCGGCTATTTTTCATTCATTTGACCAAAGCGAATATGATAACCGGCAAAAACGTCGGGCCGCACTCACCTCCTCCATCAATGCGACGGACCGTTTCTCCCTATTCTTTAGTTTGCTGTTAATAATTGTCGGGTCGGCTTTAGCGTTTTACCTGGTACAAAAGATTGCAAGGCGAATCAATTCTATGGTTAAGCTCGCCGAAGATATATCCGCAGGTGAATTTACTACCGTACAGGATGAGCAAAGAGATGAACTGACCAGTTTGTCTCATTCTCTAAACCTTATGTCTGAAAAGCTTAGCCGTAATATTTCCGACCTCGAACGAAAAAATGATGAATTGAATCAATTTGCTTATGTGGTCTCACACGATTTAAAGGCTCCGATTAGAGGAATTTCCAATGTCGTTCAATGGATAAAAGAAGACACACCTGGCGAAATACATCCTAATATACAAAAGTATCTGGACATCATCCCCGAGCGGTTAAAGAGAATGGCAGATTTAATAGATGGATTACTCGAATATGCGCGCATTGGACAAGGTAAATATCCAAAAGAAGAGGTGGATGTGGCGATTCTGGTTAAAGACATCGCCGAGGCTATAGTGCCGAAAGGACTTATTTTCACAGTCGGCGAGCTGCCTGTGCTGGTTGCTGAAAAGATTTTACTGGAACAGGTATTCAGCAATTTGCTCAGTAATGCTGTTAAATATACGTCACCCGATAATGGGCAGATACTGGTAACGTGCAGAGAGGAAGAAGATTTTTATGAATTTGGGGTTGCCGACAGCGGCATTGGCATTGAAGAACAGTACCATGAAAAAATATTCGAGATGTTTCAGACGCTGAGAGAACAAAATGATGAGGAAAGTACGGGAATCGGGTTAGCAATCGTTAAAAAAATAGTCGAGGAAAACGAAGGAACGGTGCGTGTCTTATCTTCTCTGCATAAGGGTGCAAAATTCTTCTTCACCTGGCCAAAAAATGAAATATGAAAAAATTTATTCTATTGGTTGAAGACGACGATCTCGACGTCATCAGCGTACAAAGATCCTTAAACAGAATTGGTATCGATCACGAATTGTATACCGCTTATAATGGCATTGAGGCCCTTGAAAAACTCCGGGGAAGCAGAAAGCACGCAAAGATGGAGCCTCTTCCGGACTTGATTTTACTGGATATCAATATGCCGAAAATGAACGGTCTGCAGTTCTTGTCGGCTTTACGAGAGGATTCAGAACTCAATCACCTGAAAGTTATTATCATGACCACCTCAGGGGAAGAACATGACAGAACTGAAACTGAAAAACTTGGTGTGTCCGGATATCTCATCAAGCCCTTAAACTTTAATAACAACGACAGGAAGCCCGATTCTATGGAAGGATTTGTCCAATTCCACCTACGGCATATTCTGGCTAGCCTTGATCAACAGTAATAAAGACTCCAAAAGATATATTTATACGTAAATTGCCTGCTTACAAACAGGCATGAACATTAGCGAGATTTTAGCCATAACAATCGTACTGGCTGCCATATTTGCATATATCAACCATCGGCTGATCAAATGGCCGCCGACCATTGGCATCATGGTGATTTCGCTTGGATCATCTATAATATTTGCAGTTCTTGGGAACTTACACCCGTTTCTTTCCGAGAAAGCGTTACAGCTGGCATTTTCAATTGATTTTCAGAATGTATTAATGAATTTTATGCTCAGCTTTCTGCTCTTCGCAGGGGCAATCCATATAGATGCAGATGAGTTGAAGAAGGAAAAATGGCCTGTCCTGGTTTTATCTACTGTGGGTACATTGATTTCAACAGCTATTGTCGGCGTAATCACATGGTTGTTGTTTGACGTATTCGGTTATCCGGTTCCCTTTATCTATTGCCTGTTGTTTGGAGCGCTGATTTCACCAACTGACCCGATAGCGGTGCTCGCCATTTTAAGACGGGCGAAGATTCCATTATCGCTCGAACTGAAAATATCCGGAGAGTCTTTATTTAATGATGGAGTGGCCGTAGTCATTTTTGTTACACTTCTTGAAGCGGCTCACTCAGGGATTGATAAGGTGAGTATGCTCAGTGTGGCGAAACTGTTTCTGCAGGAGGCAGTTGGCGGTATACTATTCGGCGCCGCATTAGGATACGCGGGATACTATGCCTTGCGTCCGATTGATGATTACAAAGTTGAAGTATTGGTCACCCTTGCTATTGTTATGGGCGGATACTTTCTCGCCGGCCGCCTGCATATATCCGGCCCCCTGGCCATGGTCGTAGCAGGAATTATAACTGGTAACAAAGTAAAAAAGGAAGCAATGTCGAAAGTCAGTAGAGATTACTTAGGTAAGTTCTGGGAATTAATTGACGAAATTCTAAATGCCATCTTATTCCTTTTTATCGGGCTGGAAATGCTTGTGATCAAGATTAACACAACAGTGCTTATTATTGGCTTAATAATGATTTTGGTTGTGCTATTCGCACGCTGGATCTGTGTGCTGCTTCCTATTCAGCTACTAAGATTTAAATTACAGTTTGAGAAACATGCTGTTATTATCTTAACGTGGGGTGGCCTGCGTGGGGGATTGTCTGTTGCACTATCATTGTCATTAACTGCAACCATGCACCGCGATGAGTTTGTTTTGATAACATATATGATTGTGGTCTTTTCTATTTTAGTGCAAGGGCTAACAATTGGCAGATTTACACGGAGATTGCTGAGCGGATCAGCAGGTTAGAAGTTCTTACGAAAAAAGCCAGATCGTTTAAACCTGGCTCAGGAAAAGTTATTTAATACCCGAATTATTATAACTTTTCAAGCCAATTATACATAATTTTTTTTAAGAAAGATTTTACCCAACGGTAATGTCTCAGTTTGATTTTTTTCTATTCTCCTCATTGATAACATGGCAACACAGGTGTTTAAGTTCGTTGCAACAGCATTCATACGTTAACACGCCGTCCCTTAAATCCACGTATGGACTTTGAATATGCTTAGGACATTGTAAGTTAAGTAGTCTGAATTTCTTAATTTTTAGTTGTTCGGCTATTTCTTCTTTTTCGACTACCATTATTTTTATGAGGTTATAGAAATGAAAAAAAGCCCGTTGGCCGGGAGGCCTTCGAGCTTCTTAGCGTTGTGTTTTTTGAAAGTGTATCATTGGTTCAACACACCTTTTGGGAATATGTTTTAACTATTAGTTAGCTAACCTTACAAATATCTTCAATGCTCATTACATCTTTCATTAAACCTGCTTCCATAGTCGGAGTAACACGCAAGCGCAAAAATTTATTTTTCAAATTGAGACACTACCGACTCAACGAAATATTCTTAACATTTAAATTATTCGGTACTTCGGTATTCTATAATTTATAATTTGGAAATGCCCATGCTGATCTTTCATGCATCTTTCAAATTTCAGTTTGCGTATAAACCCATTCACACAACCTACTGGTACATTATGATGC
>NZ_DATCRU010000038.1:0-2752 GCF_036568825.1 Mucilaginibacter sp.
TTAAAAGCGACATTCAGGACTATATCACGTATTATAACAACGACAGAATCAAGCTCAATCTAAAAGGAATGAGCCCGGCTAAATACCGAGCTCATTATGATAATAATAATTAAGTTTGTCCAACTTTTGGGGTGCACTTCAATATGCACCGCCTTTCTTATTTAATTGCATCCGCAAGTCTTCTGAAAATTTTTGAGCACAAAATCCATTTCGGGGCTGTTATCTATGTTAATAAATCATTATGAAAACATTTACAGTAGTAATAGAAACGCCCAAAGGCTCAACACAAAAATATGATTACGAGGAAAAACTACACGGCTACCGTCTTGCCAAAATTATGCCGACAGGAATGATCTTCCCGTATGATTTTGGCTTTGTTCCCGACACAAAAGGCAGCGATGGCGATCCTTTGGACGTCATTGTGATTTCAGAGTTCCACAGCTTTCCGGGATGCGTTATAGAATGCCGGATCATTGGCTGTATGCTAGCAGAGCAGCAGTCAAAAAAAGGCATGGTGCGCAACGACAGGTTTATTGCTGTACCCGAGCTGTCATTGGTTTTTAGTGAAGTTGAGAATGTTAGCGATATGCCGGACAAACTTATAAGTGAATTATGCGATTTTTTTGCGAATTACAACCGCGCGGAACAAAAAGAGTTTAAGACATTAGGTATCGTCGACGCAAAAGAGGCTAAAAAATTGATTAAAAAATCACTGGAAGCTTCGGACTAAAAAGTTAATACTATGAAACACGCTGAACAATTTATACCGGACCAGGAAACAGGAAGCCAGACTGATTTTTCCGAAGAAAGAACATTTGAAAATCAGGCACAGGCACATGAAGGATTTAAACGTGCCGCTTCCAGGTTACTGACGGTAAGCGAATGGCATAACTATGCCGGGGCGGGCTCCTCGCGCTTTTGTCTCACCAATAATTTGGGTGATGAAGTGACCGGTTTTGCAGTTGAAGGCTTTTTATTCAATATTGATTTACCTGTGCCCGGTTCCAGTGCCGGTGACGGGCTTGAATGGGTAATGATAGAACGTATTGAGGCTAAAGAGGATGCTAAAGCCACTGAAGAATTTGTAGCTATGACGGCCCGGCCCGTGCCTGATCCGCGAAAGATTGAATCAGAAACAGCACATTTTTTTAAGGATGTCTCCACAAGTACTTTCATTGTCAAAAGGGTTGGAAAAACAGTTAGCGCGGCTGTTCATGGACGCAATGAAACCCCTAATAACTCGGATGTGAATATTCATGATAAGATAAGGAATACTGTTGTTGCACTTACGGCCAGGGTGGGTATGTCGGGTCCTCAGTGGAAAAAATTGGTCAAGGGGTTGCTGGAATAGCTGTACATTCTACTCACCCGGTCATTGCTGCGCTCGACCACCCTCTCTACCGCAAGCGGTAAAGAGGGGATTTTTTTGTTTTTCTTCACCTCTTTATGGTTTGCCATAGAGGTGTCGAACAGCGTAGCGCTTTCGGGTGAGTCAACTCTGCGAGCGATTAATGAGCAGCTAATTTATAAACCATGAATTCTTCTTATCATAAAAATATTCAGCTTAAATCTTTTATGCTTTAATATTTTTTGCAAAATTTGACTTTACTATTCTTGCCCATCAATTTTATATTAATCACCCAACTGATATTACTTATTTAATAAGTAGTAATCATTAATAACATTATCTTTCTAAATGGCTTTAAGCAAAAAACGTAATACAGGTAAATCGCATATGACCACCTCAAAAGCTGCAGGCGCTTCAAAGCCGGCAAAAAGTAAATCATTTCCCATAGTTTGCGTCGGCGGGTCGGCCGGCGGATTTAAGGCTATGGAAAAGTTTTTTACCCATATGCCTGCTGATAGCGGGATGGCTTTTGTAATTGTAATGCACCTGGATAAAAGCCATGCAGGAAATGTTGCGGAGCTTATTCAAACTTTTACGCCGATGCAGGTGAAAGAGGCCCGGGACGGTGAACAAGTTGAGTCTGATACCATCTACGTGATTCCGCGTAATAAAGACATGGGCATTCATAACCGGAAGCTGCTGTTACTTTCGCCCTCCAAGCCAAATGGCTACCGCTTACCCATAGATTATTTCCTTCAAAGCCTGGCTGAGGACCAGTGGAACAGGTCAGTAGCGATCATCATGTCAGGGATGGGCTCTGACGGGGAAACCGGTGTGCGGATGATCAAAGAAAAGTTGGGCATGGTAATGGTGCAGGACCCTGAGACCGCCCAATACAGCAGCATGCCCCAAAGTGCTATTGGTACCAACCTGGTGGATTATGTGCTGTCACCGGAGGAAATGCCTATCAAGCTGATCCAGTATCTCAATCATCCTGCGATGGTTGAAGAGATCAATGAGCAGTCGAAAAATGAAAGCCGGGATACCAATGCTATTCAAAAAATACTGATGCTGCTGCGCACACACAACGGACATGATTTTGCCCAGTATAAAAAGAATACGATCACCAGGCGTATTGACCGCCGGCTGGCATTCCACCAATTGCCCGATTATGGCCATTATATTACTTACCTGCGCGAAAACCCGCACGAGATCGACATATTATTTAACGAATTACTGATCGGCGTTACCAAATTTTTCCGCGACCATACGGCTTTTGATGTACTAAAGGAAAAACTATTCGGTGTTTTACGTCAAAAGGCAGAGAGCGACCCTGTACGTGTTTGGGTAGCAGGATGTTCAACCGGGGAAGAGGCTTACTCAATAGCCATCCTCCTGATGGAG
>NZ_DATCRU010000039.1:0-9705 GCF_036568825.1 Mucilaginibacter sp.
TTTCTGGTGGCGCGGGCATAGTCCGGAGACCCTATTGCCTTATGATACAGGTACTGTTCCTGTAGCAGGAGCGGTTCAGGCAACAGGTTTGCTAAATATCGGAAATATTACTTGCCATTATTGGTTGGACGGCACAACCTCATTCGGCCAAACCTCTGCAGGTGCGAACGGCTTGAACCTCGTCGGCAATCCTTATCCAAGCACCATTGACTGGACTACTATAAATAGCGGTGGCATCATTACGTCAAACATATCGACCCAGATATCTGAACTTAACCCGGCGACAGGAAGCTATGGAAATTACGATCAGTCCACTGGCGGCACCAACGGTGCAAGCCAGTATATTGTCAGCGGCCAGGGATTCTTTATCACGGCGACAGCTTCCGGTGCAACGCTGACTTTTACCGAAAATGCCAAAGTGAACCATCAGTTGGTAAACGGTGACCCTAATACCCCTTTATTATTAAGTAAATCACCAATAGCAGACGCCGGTCATCCCCATGTGCGCCTGGAAATGAACGCCGATGCGCTTCACGCCGAAGATGTGCTGTTTTGGTTCGATCCGGCTAATAAGACAAATTTCGAACCGGGCAAAGATGCAAGATACCGTTTAGGCTTTAACACAGTAAGCTTATCCAGCTTATCTACCGATGGTATACAATTGGGTATCGACAAGCAGCCGCTGCCGGGTAAGGACCGCCGCGTAATCGGTTTGAATGTCGACGCCACAAGTGACGGAACCTATCACTTTAATCTGCGTGAAGTTGCGGCAATACCTCAATTGTACAACATCTGGCTGGTGGATGCCCAGAAAAAGGATTCGGTGAACCTCCGGGTAAAGAATACCTACGATTTCACCATCAGCAAAGGCGACAATACAAGTTTCGGAGATCAGCGCTTCAGCCTTGTGATCGAACAGAATCCTGCACTGGCCTACAAGCTTCTTGATTTTACAGCAAGCAAGCTGCAGACAGTAAGACAGGTACAAACAGTTTGGAAAACCCGGAACGAGGAGAACTATACCAACTTTACAGTGGAACGCAGCACTGATGGCGGAAAGACCTTCGACGTGCTGGGCGCGGTAAAGGCAGCCGGCAACGGTAATTATAGTTTTATCGACAAAAGCCCGTTATCCGGAACGAATTTGTACCGTCTGAAACAGGAAGATATCAATAACGCCATTTCTTATTCAAAAGTAGTACCTGTTGAATATTCAGACAAAGGTGACGACCTGGTAAACAGCAAAATATCAATCTACCCGAACCCTGCGACCGGCAATATTAACGTTTCTGTTAAAGATGAATCTGCCGGCGCCGCAGCCTATAAGATCAGGATCGTCAGCACTATGGGTACTGTCGTGAAAGAGGTTGCTTCTCCGCAGCCGGGCTGGCAAGGTAACGTTTCAAGCTTACTTCCCGGGACCTATATGGTAAGGATATTTAACAGCAAAACCCAGGACATGGTGGCAGAAGGCAAATTTGTAAAACTTTAATCCGGGCTTTACCAAGTCCATAAACAACATAATTATCGATCTCCGACTTCGGCCTGGAGATCGATAATATCCTTACAAAAATTACACAACTTCAGTTGCATGGCGGCCAGAGTCTGGTATGCTTCAAATAAAAAGTTAGAATTAAGCTAAAACATAAAGCAATGAAAATTCATTCCTTTGCCCTGAATAAACGGGTTAACGCATACACCTTGACTGAAATACTGGTCGTCCTGGTGATTATTGGCATCCTGGTATTGCTGGTGCTTCCCAATTTGCTCCCCCTGATATCAAAAGCGAAAAGCACAGAAGCCAAACTACAGCTTGAGCATCTGCAAGTGCTCGAAAAGAATTATTTCTATGAGCATTCCAAGTATACCAGCGACCTGGCTGAACTGGGTTATATCCAGGAAAAATTGGCTACAGACGGTAAAGATGGCCGCGCCAATTACCGGATAGAGGTAATCGGTGCTACAAACACCACTTTTACAGGACGTGCTACTGCTGTAGTGGATTTTAATGGGAATGGTACTTTCAACGTATGGGAGATCGATCAGGATAAAAATCTAAGGGAAGTAAAACCGGACTGACATGCTTGTATTAAAACTCATAACTATTTTGGGACTGATCCTGGTTTTCATACAGGATATGAAAAGCCGTGCAGTATCGTGGGTGATATTTCCGTTGCTTGCAGTAGCTCTTCTGCTGCTTTACGGGCTGGATCATCGCGGACTCGGCGGCAAATGGATACCTGCATTGTTCAATACGATTTTTCTGGTGCTTCAATTGGTACTGATCTCGATCTATTTCTCCCTTAGAAACCGCAAGTGGACAAATGTTAGCGGTGGCTTGTTGGGCTGGGGAGACATCTTATTATTGTTCTGTTGCGCTTTTTACCTGTCTGCATTAAATTTCTTACTGTTTTATATCTCCAGCCTGATCCTTGTCATCCTGATATGGTCGCTCGCGGAAAAAAGAGGTGTAAAAGAAAGTAGAGGTGTACCGCTGGCTGGTTTGCAGGCTCTTTTTTTTGGTGTGTTCTTGATACAGGATTGGACATTGCATTGGTTCAGCCTGACCGATGATTATTGGCTGCTTAACCTGATGACACGATGAACACCGCCGAAGAGATCATAATTAAAACGGACGACCTGCACTGGCTCACTAAAGACCAGGCCTGGCACTATCGGGTGCTGCCGGGTAAACGTACTCAGCAGGAGCTTTGTCTGTATTGTGAAGATTCTGCGGATGTGGTGGCCTTATCTACGGAGCTGGAAGTGCTTCTCGGCTTGCCCATAGCGCTCCACCCTGTGCCGGAAAGTCGCATTGCAATGCTGCTTTCCAAATACTACCTGAAAGACAATGCACTACAGGATGCTTCCCGGTTGCAGGACTCAATTGGTACAGACGATTTCCTTACCAGCCTGATCAAAGAAGCGAAAAGCCTGAAAAGCAGTGATATCCACATTGAAACTTATGAACACAAATGTCGTGTAAGGATACGAATAGACGGAATGATGGTGGAGCGCTATTTATTAAAACAGGAAGAATACCCGGCGCTTGTCAATAAAATAAAGGTGCTGTCGGATCTCGATATTGCACAAAAACGCTTGCCACAAGACGGACGTATCAGCTTCAAATACAAAGATCATCAATTTGACATACGGGTATCCATATTGCCTGCGCTTCACGGCGAAAAAGTGGTGTTGCGCCTGCTGAACAACGACGCAACCAACATTGACCTGAATAGCCTCGGCTTTTCGGCGTTCGACCTCGATAACTATCTTCAGGGCGTACTTCGGCCAAATGGCATATTGCTCATCAGCGGGCCCACCGGCTCGGGCAAAACAACAACCTTATACGCCACTTTGAAGCTTCTGAATAAAGAAACAAGAAATATTTTGACTATCGAAGATCCGATAGAATATACACTGGAAGGGGTAAACCAGGTTCAGCTGAAAGAATCGATCGGGTTAACCTTTGGTGCCGCCCTCCGAACCTTTTTACGGCAGGACCCCGACGTGATCATGGTGGGTGAAATCCGCGACCAGGAGACAGCAAATATGGCCATCCGGGCCGCGCTGACCGGACACCTCGTTTTATCGACGATCCACACCAACTCAGCCTGGGGCACCGTCTCCCGGCTCATCGATATGGGGATACCGCCGTTCCTGGTAGCCAGCACACTGAACACGACGGTCGCCCAAAGGCTTGTTCGCCTGCTTTGTTCACATTGTAAGGAAAAGGCATCTTTCGATGAAAGTCTCTATCCAAAACAGTTCACCCCTTTTGCAAAGGTTGAACATCACTTCATTGCCAAAGGCTGCGAGCAGTGCTATTACACCGGCTATAAGGGGCGCAAGGCGGTATATGAAGTGATACCCCTCGATGGGGAACTGGCCAGTGAGATCAAAAACCGCAATATGGATATTAGGGCTCTGTTAGAACAGCGTAACATCCAAACGCTGGCGGAAAACGCCTTCAGATTGTTTGCCGAAGGGCTGTCGTCGGTGGAGGAGATCTACCCGCTATTATTTAATTTTTAAAACAGGTTTAAACTATGTTAAAGACTTTTATCCGCCCATTACTGATTCTCGCAATGCTTTGCTGCTCCGTAAGCCTGTTCGCGCAGCAAGGCCGCATACAGGTTCTGCAGAAAAGATTGGACAGCCTGGCCAGGATTGTGCCCGGCTTGAATCAAAAGGTACAGCTGCAGATCGTTGGCGGGAGCATACAACAATACTTATCCGGAATTTCGTCTTCTAATGCTATAAGTATCAGCATCGACCCCAAGCTGAATTTTACCGTCAACGATTCATTCAACGATGTAACCGCATCCAATGTGCTGGTGTTCCTCGCCCAAAAGTATAAACTGGATATCGGTATCGTTGGCTCCATTCTATACATCAGCCCCTTCCAGGAACCCGTGCAACAGGTGAAAATACCGTTGAAGGAAATTAATGCACACTATAATGCTGTAGATAATACCTTGTCCTTATCCCTGGACAATGATAGCCTTGCTGCCGTAGCGAAAAAAATCAGCCAAATCTCGGGAAAAAATATTGTGATTCAGGGCGGTCTGCAAACTAAGCGGGTATCCGGCTTCATCTCCGCTGCACCGTTCGAAAACGCAATGGACAAACTCGCATTTGCCAATGAAATAAAGGTCGTCAAAACAAACGATAACTTTTATGTTTTTCAACCACTTGCCGATAACGAGGAGCTCTATGTTACCGGTGATAAAGCGACTTCCACCAGACGCACTTTCCGGCCTCCTGCATCCGGAGCACCCGCCGGTTCTGCACAGGTCTTTAGCCGCGTGGTTAACGGGCAGAAGCTGCTTTCAGCAGATGCGGTTGGCTCCCCGATCACCAACCTGGTTAAACAAGTCTCACAGGAATTGAATAAGAACTACTCCATCTATACCGAACTTAAGGGAAATATAGACATCCATGTTAATGATATTACTTATGATGAATTTCTGGGGTTGCTCTTCCGGGGGACAAATTATACATTTCAAAATGAAAACGGCATTTACCTGATTGGCGACAAGACGATTGAGGGTCTGAGAACCTTTAAGGCGGTACACCTCCAGAACCGATCTATCGATACCATCATGAGTATGATACCAGCAGACTGGAAAAAGGGGCTTGAGATCAAAGAGTTCAGAGAGCAAAATACCATACTGCTTTCCGGCTCGATCAGCCAGATCAACGAAGCGGAAAATTTTATCAAATCCCTGGATATCCTGGTACCGGTTGTGCTGATCGAAGTGACCATGATCGATTTTCACAAGACCAGAACCATTTCTACCGGCATTTCCGCAGGGGTATCCGATAGTGTGAAGACCGGCGGCTCAGTCCTACCCGGCGTTAACTTTACATTCAGCGCTACGTCAGTGAACAACTTTTTGAGCAGTATCAGCAAATTTACTTCGATCAATCTCGGCCATGTCGTTCCTAATTTTTACGTCAGCCTGCAGGCGCTGGAAAATAACAATAATATAGATATACGCTCCATACCTAAACTAACGGCATTAAACGGTCATCCCGCAAAAATGAGTATTGGGAGCAAGCTTTATTATAAAAATACCACTCAAAACCTTTATCCTTCCGCCAGTACATCTACATCGGTTTTTACCAATACCTATACGCCTGTCGACGCGGATTTGTCTATAGATATTAAACCGGTGGTTTCCGGAGATGACCAGGTGACGCTGGCTATCAAGGTCAACGTGTCCGATTTTACAACCATACCGACAGATGGTTCTCCACCTCCGCAGTCTATCAGCCAGTTCGAATCCACATTGAGGGTGCATAGCGAGGATACCATTTTGCTGGGTGGGATAGAAAGGACTGAAAATGACCTGAATGCATCAGGTACGCCCATATTATCCAGGATACCAATTTTAAAATGGCTTTTCAGTTCCAGGACAAAAACAGCTACCAAAGTGACGACCGTTTTATTTATAAAATCGACCATTTTACGCTAAATACGATGAATATACTCGAACCTTATTACCGGATTAGCAACGTGACGGGGATTAGCCTTGAAATGCGTAATGATGGGACTATCCAGTGGCATTTGTGTAGCGTTTCGGCACGTGGAAAAGAACTTCACCTGGGAGAAAAAATAAGCGGAATAACTTCATTAAGTGGAGTGACAGATTATTTGCGCGCAAAAACAGCTGTAGCACTTAATCTAACAGGCAAAGGAATATTACATAAGCGGGTAGAAAAACTAGAGTCCATTGATCAGCAGGTTTTTGGCGGTATCATGCCCAACGCGAATCTGGAAGACTTTTATGTACAGCATTTCCCATCCGGCCAATGGTCTTTTGTTTCCATGATCAGGAAAACGGAGGCCGATCGATGGCTAAGTCAACTCAAAGAAATGGGATGGGTGCCATTGATGCTGAGTCTTGGCGGTTTCCCTATTGTTCATATCATCCATCAGCTCAACCTGTATGAATCAGAAATAACCATAGCGGGTCATTACGTTACGAGAAGTCCGCAGAGTGAATGGATAGACTATCAATTTAAAGAAGGCTCTGCTGCACAATTTCCAGTAAAGCTCGCCTCCGAGAGGATTGATGAACGGCTGTTGGTCCCTTATGCGGCTGCCTTCCAGCTTGTGATGAATGACGCGCTGAAGCCTGTCGCGGCAATGGCCCCGGCATTGGATAGTACATTGACAGCAAGATTGGCTCGTAATAAGTTTCGCACAAACGCTTCTGTAGTCATAGCCGTTTTTTTTGTACTGCTACTGACCAATTTTCTGTTTTTGTCACATTTGCAGCAGGCGAATGAACAATTATCTCTACAGGCCGGCCAGTTTGAACGAAGTGCCCTTAGCTCATCGGATAGACAAGCCGCTATAACGGAAAAAGAACGTCTACTGCGAGACATGGGATGGGAGGATGGCACAAAAAAAAGCATCCTGATAGATCAACTGGCCTCATTGATGCCTGAAGAAGTACAGCTGAGAGAAGTTGCGGTAGATCCGCAGGACATTGTCGCAAGCCGGAGCGAGAAGGCAACAGTATTTGCTGACAGGATGCTCAAAATTATTGGTACATCTGATAAGGTTGTCACGGTCAGTGAATGGATGGCAAGAATAAAGCTCAGGCCTTGGGTGAAACAAGTCCGCATGGACAGCTACGCCTACGACCGTGACCTGCGTACCGGCATTTTTGTAATGACTTTAAATTATTAAGACAATGCAGCGAGGGATTATGGAATCAAAATGGATATTGCCTGCGTTTGTAGCCACACTTGCTCTGCTGGGCTATCTGTTAGCTTTTAAAAACACAATTCGTGCCTGGCAGGAAAATACAAAGATAAATGAAATGCTGGCTACATATACAACGCCAGGAAGATCAATTGGATATGACAAGCGAAGACTAACAGAATTAGGCCAGTTACTCGGCCGTCTCAAAGCGGATACAGCCGGGTTCCGCAGCAATACACTATCCCAGGTAGCGGAAATTGCGGGGAAAGAAAATGTGAAACTGACCGAGGTCCCTGCGGCTGGCCTGATATCGCAAAGTAGAAGCATCCGCCTCCAAAAGCTGAGTTTTGAGGGGGATTATTTTGCGCTTCTAAAGGCATTGTATCGCCTTGAGCACGCAGCCGGAACAGGCTTTATCCGCTCAGTGGCACTGCGTAAGGAAGTGTCTTTGGAAAATGACGAAAAACCCCAAAAAATGATACTGGATATTTATTTGGAAACATTTTAATAAATAACTAATAATCAATAAAATACTAGTAATATCTGAACTTATCACATTAATTTAAGAGAAATATTTTCATTTCTTTATTGTTAATATGAAAAAATATTGTAAATTAGATATAGAGTTTTTAGAGAACTACATTTTACCAAACCCTATTAAATCACATGAAAAAAGCAGCCTTTAATTTCGTTCCTGAATAGGTTTTCTTAATCTGCGCATTGATCGCAGACCGACCGCTAAACGGCCTTTAATTTTTTTTTACGACCGACTATTGTCTGCCAAAAAAACAGACAGTCCGGACCTCGTTTTTGATAATTTTCTTATGCCTTACCGGTGGTTTTTCCGGTGAAACGGGTGGCCTATGCGCTATGTAGCTGCCTGTGAACCACGTAACCTCTAAAGCTCCCCGGTATTTACTACAGACTATACTAAAACAACACCGATATTAAAAATTACTATTATGCAAACAGTAAGCAACAAAACAACCGCGACAAATAAATTTAATTACCTGAAACTGGCCTATCACACCCTGGTAGTTGCCGCAGTCGTATTCCTGCTCGGAGCGATGACATTAAAGGATGACAAGATCGCCTATGTGGATTCAGGCAAAATACTCAATGATTACAAGGGGTCGGCTGAAGCAAAAAAGGCTTATGAGTCTAAAGCAAAGATGTGGCAGGCTAATATCGACACCCTTACCAACGATGTGAAAACCTCGATCGCAAAATATGAGAAAAGTATTGCCACTATGTCCAAGAAAGAACAGGATCTGGCTAAACAGCTAATCCGGTCGAAACAGAAGCAGTTGGAGGATTATCAGCGCGCGATCCAGGAAAATGCAAGACAGGAGGACGGAAAGCTAACCCAAAGTGTAGTTGCGCAGATCAATGCATATCTGACAAAATATGGCAAGGCTCACAACTATAAAATGATCCTGATAGCTAATCAATCCGGCACGATCGCTTATGCCAGGGAAGGTCTTGACATTACCAGCGATGTCCTGGATGGTTTAAACAAAGAATATCTGCCCGGCACCAAAACAAAATAATGGTTTATGAAAAAGCTCTTATTGGCCCTTGTTAGTTTACTGGCGGGTATGGCCCTGGTGTCATGTACCCGACCTATAAAAAACAAAGCTGCGCTGGAAAAATATGTGCAGGATTCGACCCATGGATTAACTCGCACTTACGAAGTGAACAAAGTAAAATCAGCCTTGACCTATTTACCCTGGCAAATGCTGGCCTCGAAAACCCATAGGAGCGATCCGGCCTCTTTGAAGGTTTTAAAGAGTAAATACTATTTCGTACTCGGACTGTCGGCCAACGGTAAAGAGTTACTTCGGCAACTGCCATATGAACAGTATAGCGAAATGGTACAGACCCTGGCATTCAGGCTGCGACCGAACGTGAGCATCGTCACCGACAAAGGGAAAGTAGTTGAAGCGGCAGACTGCCAGTTTCAGCAGACCTATGGAATGGGGAAGGAGAACGAAGTTTTACTGGTTTTCAACCGTTCCGAACTGCAGGATGCAAAGGAAATGGACTTGAAGATAAAAGAGTTTGGGCTGAATATTGGCAACCTGGATTATAAAGTAAGTTCCGGGGATATTGCTCAGCTGCCCGACACACAAATTAAATGAACATTAAAGCCTTACACCGATGCCTATCACAAAAAAAGCCAAATTGAGAATCAGGAAAAGCATAGCGCTTTTCCTGATGTTTACCTTGCTGAATCAGCTATTTGCGCCGAGCGTGGCATTTGCACTTACAGCAGGTCCGACGGCACCCGAAGCCACGAACTTCGAACCGATCGATACGACCGATATGGTCAATCCTCTGACAGGAGATTTCACCTACGGGCTGCCTTTACTGGAAGTTCCTGGCCCTGAGGGTGGTTATCCGCTCGCCCTTTCTTATCACGCAGCCTTAGAACCCAACGAGGAAGCCTCCTGGGTTGGTTTGGGCTGGTCACTCAATCCTGGAGC